>DBFSET010000009.1:0-23143 GCA_048416615.1 Collinsella sp.
GGCAGGCCCCGCCGACCGATTGCAAGCGGTCGGCGGGGCCATTGTGGCTCTTGACAGCGGATTGGGTCATATGAGCGAAAACGCCCCTAAGTGAGCAAGGTGACGTGAAAGAGGAGGGAAGCGTACTTCGGTACGCGACCGCTGATTGACCGTCAGATTGCCGCTTAGGGGCGATTGCAGCGTCGCGCCGGTACGCGGTTTGGTAAAACCGCGTAACTACAGAGCCTCCAGTGCAGCGGCGATGCGCTTCATGGCGGCGTCGGCAGCCGATTGGTCCGGAGCCTCGGCCAGCACGCGAATCACCGACTCGGTTCCGCTCTTGCGCACGAGCACGCGGCCCTCGCCCGCGAGCGCGGCCTCGGCCTCGGCGATCGCGTTCTGCACGCCCATGTTCTCGAGCGCGGCATCCTTGTCGACCACGCGCACGGCAACCTGCGCTTGCGGCAGCAGCTTGCACGGAGCCGTGAGCTGCGAGAGCGTCTCGCGCTCGGCACGAATCACTTCCATCACGCGCAGCGAGGTCATAATGCCGTCGCCCGTGCGCTCGATATCGCCAAAGATCGTATGACCCGTTTGCTCTCCGCCCAGGCTGAAGCCGCCCTCGCGCATCTTGGCATACACGTGACGGTCACCCACGCCGCTGGTCACGGCGCTCAGACCGGCAAGCTCCAGCGACTTGACCAGGCCAAAGTTGCTGGCGATCGTCGGCACCACGGTACCACCCGAAAGGCGCCCGTGCTTGTTCAGGTACACGCCGCACACGTACAGGATTTGATCGCCGTCGACCACGCGACCGCGCTCGTCCACGGCCAAGCAGCGATCGGCATCGCCGTCATAGGCAAAGCCCACGTCCAGGCCCTGCTCCACCACGTGGCGCTGCAGGCGCTCCATATGCGTGGAGCCACAGTCCACATTGATGTTAAATCCGTCGGGCGCGGCGTTGATCACGCGCACATCGGCGCCCAGCGCGTCGAACACCGGCTTGGCCACCGAGGATGCCGAGCCGTTGGCGCAGTCGAGACCGATCTTGACGCCCTGCAGCGAAAAGTTCGCGCTCGCGATGAGCGAGGCAATATAGCGGTTGCGGCCCTGCATGTAGTCCACCGTGGCGCCAATGTGGTTGCCCGTAGCCAGCGGAACCTCGCTCTTGCCATCGATATAGTCCTCGATGAGCTCCAGCACGTCCTCGTCCATCTTAAAACCGTCGCTGTTGACGAGCTTAATGCCGTTATCGCAAAACGGGTTGTGGCTCGCGCTGATCATGATGCCGCAATCGAAGCAGCCCTCCACGGTCTGATGCGCCACGCCTGGCGTCGGGATCACATGCAGCATATAGGCGTCCGCGCCGCTCGCGACCAGGCCGCTCACCAGCGCCGCCTCGAACATATAGCTCGAGCGACGCGTGTCCTTGCCCACGATCACGCGTGCCTTGCGCTCGCGGTTGGCACCGTAATACCAACCCACAAAACGGCCGATCTTGTACGCATGCTCTACGGTCAGTCCAACGTTGGCCTCGCCGCGAAATCCGTCGGTGCCAAAGTACTTCATAAGAGGTCCTCTCTATAGACAAAGGCGCGCCGCCAAAGCAACGCGCCGCCAGCCCATTATCCTTTAATAGCAACCGCAGGGGCTACACCGTTAAAAACATCATTACGATAATCATGGCAAAGCCGATAAGGTCGGTCGGCAAAAATACCGTGCCCAGCATAACGGCGCTGGTGATGGTCGCCGAGACCGGCTCCACGGTTCCGATGAGGCTCGCACGCACCGAGCCGATGTCCTTAACGCCCTGCATATACAGCATGTAGGCAAAAAACGAGCCGATAACCACAAACACCGCGAGCGCCTCGATACCGGCGGCATCGAGCACCGGCATATGAGCCCACGGCTGCACGAAGATACACGAGACCACGCCCGCCGTGAGCATGGCAGAGCCTGTAACGATGGGGCTGCCGTATTCGGGCAGAATCTTGGCGGGAATCACCGCCATACAGGTGGCGCTGACCGCACACATAAGGCCCGCAACCAGGCCGAGCGGCGAGATGCTCAGGCTGGTGGGGTCACCGCCGGTAGCGATTAAAAAGGTGCCGCCGAGGGCCAGACCAATGCCGATCGCCTCGCGAGCGCGCGGCATGCGGCGATCGACCATGCAGGTATATCCCATGATGATGACCAGCTGCAGGCACTGGAGCACCGTCGCGGTTCCGGCATTGGTCAGGCGCACGGCCGAAAGATAACAAAACTGGTTAAAGAGCAGGCCAAAGGCGGTAAAGAGCAACAGCTGCTTGCGGTCGGCCGGCGTGGTCCAGAGCTTGACCAGACGCTCGCGATCGCGCGTGACCACCACGACCATAAAGAGCAGGCCGGCGAGAATCTGGCGCACACTCATAAGCCACAGGGTATCAACGTGATAAGTGTCGAACAGAAAGCTCGCGCTGGTACCCGAGAAGCCCCAAAACGAACCGCCCACCAGCGTAGCCAAGACGCCCAATGCCATCTTGCGCGACGACGCATCGTTGAGGCGATCGCGCCATGCACGGCGGGTGCTGCGACTGAGCTCGTCGGTGCCCTCGGGCACATCAATGTTCGATATATCGGTCATCGGCACCGAAGCCCCTGCGCCTTCGACCTGCTCGACACACTCTTTGCTCATTCCACTCCCCCGAAACAGCCTGGAAACAATTCGGCTTACCTTACCACGGCGAAGGCATCAGCTAGAGGCTTGTCCGCTTATCGGTAGGACAATTCCGCAGACGTCTTTCCATAGCTCGATACCGCAATGGCCTTGCATTATGCGACAGCCAAATCGCGGCAGCAGGCTCTTTTGAAATGGATATAACAAAGCCCCCGAATTCCACAATGTAAGCGATTTTTAAAAATGTTCTTGCCACCGAGTTCAGGCTCCGTTATATTATCCCTTGCGCGCTTGCGCACCCTTGATCGGGCGTTTAGCTCAGGGGGAGAGCGCTTCCCTGACACGGAAGAGGTCAGAAGTTCAAATCTTCTAACGCCCACCAAATGTTCGCAGCCCAGAGACTATGTCTCTGGGCTGTTTTGTTTTATGTCGCCAAATCCGCTGGCAGCTCCAACCGCCCAAACAACCACCCCGCCCATGCGCAAAACCGCGTCAGCGACCCAAGCGCCTATCCCGGCCGACCCCGCAGTCAATCAAAACCGCCCCAATAGCCACCGAGGCCGAGACCAACGCGTCTCGAACCCATCCGAGCCGCAACTTCTCGACAAAACGCCGCGATGTCTGCGCCCTGCGGTATCCTTGAGCCACTTGCACCTGCAGCACCAAGGAGCCGCCATGCGCACCGAGCTCGATGTCCCCTTTTCGCACAAAGAAGAAGCCAAGGCGCTGGGCGCCAAATGGGACCGGACCAAGAAGATCTGGTATGTACCCAGCGGCGTCAACCCCGAGCCCTTTGCCGAGTGGCTGCCCGGTGTTGACCGATCCGACCCCTCAGCGCCGTATATATATCTAGTACTGGGCAAGCGCGAGTGCTGGAAGTGTCACAAAGAGACCTCGGTCGCGGCCTTCGGCATTCCCTATCGAACCGATAACGACGAGAGCATCGCCATCGCGCACGCGCCCAACGAAGCCAGGTACATTGCCATCGACACGGCCAACGCCAACGCACTCGCCATCGTGCCCGCTCTTGGCTGCGTGCCGGGCGAGATCCGCGACTACCTTCATAAGCGCTGCGGCTACAAGCCCGTAGGCGCGCGAGCCTCCAAAGCCCCGTCGCTCGGCAACACGTGCACCAGTTGCGACGCGCTGCAAGGCAGCCGCTATCTGTTCGAGGAGCCCTCGTCCCCGTTTGCCCTCACTGCCATCAACAAGCTGCCGGCACTGGAGTTTATACGCGTCGAAGTTGCCGGCGTCTTTGGCGTCCCGGCCACGCGTACCGACTTTGACCAGGCGCTCTTTACCTGGGCACGCGACCATCACGCCGAGTTCCACAAGCAACTCGGTGAGGGGATTTATTTGTAGAGGCAAAAGACACTCACAGCCAACTCCTCCGCATCACCTATCCCTCGTCGCCGGCGTCGTACACGATATCGAGGCCACAAACAGGGCATTTCTCCGGATACACCGGCATATGAACGCCTGTCCGTTTTCTCACTTCGTCGCTGAGTCTGTCGCGCGCATCGATAAACCGAATGTCGAGACACGGTATTTGCGAGCCGCAGCAAGGGCAGGTGACGACAAACGACCCGCAATCAACCTCTACGCTCGGAAACATATTGTTGTCTATAAGGGCACACGGCAGTTTTCCGTACTTCCCCATCGCAATATCGCCTCGCCAGCTCATACACGCTCCCCTCTCGCTATACAAATCAGGAAGAGCATGCACCGGCGGGCGGGCGCGAGATTGCATCGCCACGCGATCCGATCAAACAACACGATCGTCAAAGAATGCCAAAGCCAAATACGCTAATACGGCAGAAGCCCCGCCTTTTCACGCTTCTTTTCCGAGCGATCGAACTCAATGCGATGGGCCTCAAGAAACACCGTATCGGGTCGCCACTGACGCTCATTCGGCTGCCTTAGCGTCGCACCCGCAAAGGAAGCGTAGTCGGTCTTATCCAGCAGGTACGATCCGCACAGCCGATATTCGCCGCAAACAGGCTCAAACGAAATCAGGTGAGCATCAAATAGGGAATGAAGATCGCGCCGAAGCAGAATACCGTTGCTGGCAACCTGCGATTTGGGTCCCGAGTAATTCTCGATATGCGCAGCCTCCAGAGCTTCGCTGACGCCGCAGTCCGACACCGCGCAACGGCCATCATAGGCGGCAACGAGCTGCTTGCGGAACCATTGCTGCCCCAATCGCTCGCGCCTTAACGCATAGCGGACCTTTTCGTCGTCGGTCACACCCTGTCCGGCAAACTCAATATCGACGGGTATGTGCTTCAGATAACTCATGTCGGGCGCAAAACGAGGGTCCGGTCCGCCTTTATGAACAGGACCGTGCAGAACAAACCATCCGTTTTCGGGCTCGAACCGCTCAACAAACGCAAGGCCGAGCACCTTATAGCCCACCTCGGTTGCAAATATGACTCCGACTGGGACGCCACATTCCATGCAGTTGAGCATTTTACGGTTGTAATTCTGGTCTCGAGAACCAACGGCGCCTGGCGCTTGGACCGAATACTTAATGACCCACGTACCGTCATCCAAATAGAGCGGAGGCACATCGGTGTAGAAGCTCTTTTTAGAGTTATGGACCGAAAGCGCAAAGATCTTATTGGGATCTTGCTTCACCCGATCCTGGCCCGGCCAGAAGATCCCTGAATCCCGCGTTACGGGAAAGAAGTCCGAGCCAATTCTCAAACGGTACTGATACTGAGGGCTATCTTCCTTGGTGTGGTGCGGAAGGCTGGTCCAAACGCCGCCGCGCTGTTCCTCACCCAGAAACCACTCCCATGCCTCAACGTATTCGGAAGGCACGAGACTGCAGGCGCGGTCATAGCTTGGTCCATCCATCAACGGAACAGCAAGGTCAATGTCGTTCATCGCCAGCACCTACAACCATACGAACGCGAGTCATGCCCCTCAATAATATGGCCGAGAGTCAATTATTACGAGATCTCATTCCGCGATCGGCACATCGTTGATGCTCTCGGCTTGCCGCTGGCGCGCTTGTACCCCGCTACCCCACTTCCCTGTATACTGATGTAGCACGTGTTTCATCCGGACTTGTTGGGCCGGGTCGTTCATGGGAGGTTCTTGTGGCTGTTTCGAATCCGCCTAAGGGAAGCGTTTCTTCTTCGTCCATCAAGCCGGTTACACGCAAGGCCGTGCGCTGCCAGCGCGAGGTCGCCTGGCTTGTCACGCAGGCAGCAGGCAGACTCGTGGCGAGCACGGAGGACGTCAATGCTCCCACACCGAGCTTTGTGCTGGCAGCGGCGCTGAATCGAGTACGCCAGCTGGAACTCGTCGCACAAGAAGACGGCAGCCATCTTGGCTACCAGGACGCTATGGCGCCCGACCTGTTGACCTTTTGTCGCATGACCAAATTGCCCGCCGCGCCCAATACGCTTTCGGACGCAGGCTACATGTTTACGCTCTCGGGCGCGGACCTTATCCGCGACATCTATGCATACTGCAGCGAGCTCGCCGAGCGCCACGTCTTTGACGCGGCAGAAGTCAAACCGGGAAATGTCATCAAGCTGGTTCTTAGGCTGTTCTTGATGGACGGGTTCGGGGCCATGCCGGCGTAAGCCGAGTCTTTAGCATCACCGTCGACTGGGCAACAACCGCTTTACCTTAATGGACGCCAATCGAGAGTCGATTATTGGGTCGCCTCGTCCACTAACGCATCTATCCCACGCGCTCCGACAGTCGATACTTGCGGTTGCGGCTCGTCGCCGGCGCCGTGGGCTCAAGCTCGCCTTGAGCAATGAGCACGTTGACGCGCGACCTAACCTGGGAAATTGTGAGCCCTGTGTGCTCTGCCAGCTCGCGCGTCCCCAGCTCGCCGTAGTGTTTGAGTGCCGTCACAATTAAGCCCCCGCCATGATCGACCGGCTCGATCTTTGAACGGTAAAGTACGACCTTGAACCGATCGAATCCCGGGCAGAACAGGGGCTCGGCCAGACCATGCGCGCGCATGGCATCGATCATCATCGGGATGCCCGAGCCATTGCCCTCAGCCGGCGAACCTGCGCCATCCGGCAGCGGGACAATCGACATGAGCTTCACAAGCGTCGCGTTACGGCATCGGGAGCTGCCGTCAAACAAGTTCTCGCGAGTCTTTCCCCCGTAAAGGCCGCCAGGATTCGTCACCTCGACACGATCGTCAAAGACGTCGACGGCAATCGATTGTCCACAGAACCGATCCCCGTATTCTCGATGGATTACGGCGTTGGCGATTGCCTCGCGCAGAACCTCCTCGGGAATCTCAAGCGAGTCGACACGCGAGACGCCTTGGACGGTCGAGGTTCGCCGCAAATTCTTGGCGACGGCTGCGACGGCATCCGAGATCATTTCGCCCAACGTTCCCTCACAGATTGTGCGGTCCATGAACCTCAGCGACCCCGCCATGCCCTTCTGAGTTCCCGCATGGACAGCCACGTCAATGAAGAGCTTGGGATAGAACTGCTGAGGGTAGGTGCCCACAACTAGGAGTCCAGCCTTGGTGACATTGCCCTGGGAATCAAGGATATTTAGGCGCTCCAGCTTCGTTTGTTTGTCCGGCGCGCCGCGCATTGCCCGGGGCGTCAACGAGAAAGCCCGATCTATCGTACGGTCGACCAGCGTCTCGTCGAGATTGTCCGCGCCCGCACCCGCCACCGCGTCCCGATCGCTCGGAGTCGCTCGACCGTATGACGCCAATGCGAGCACCTCGGTCGATGAAAGCGGCACATCTTTGTCATCGATGCGCTTGTAGCTGCCGCCCTGGGCGCCCCGCTCTATGACATAGCAGGGCTTGCTCGACGGATCGAGCTCCTCAATCGTAATGACGAGAACGATGACGCCCTGAAGCTCCACTCGCTCGATCGTGTATTTAGGCGGATTGGCCAGCTTTCCTCGACCGCCCGCATCACCCATGCCTGACACAAATTGGTTGAGCACTTTCTCGGTCTCGAAGTTCTCAACCGGGACAAAACCTGCGCGCTCACTCACTCCGAGCACGATGATTCCGCCGGCAGTGTTCGCGAATGCGCTCACCGTTTCCCACACATCGCGGGAAAGCGTCGTGGCGCTCTCCTTCACTTCGACGTTAAGATCATCCGAGCCCATACGCCTTAAAGACTCGAGCAGACCGGTCAGCTCGTTTTCGTTCATCTGCACGTCCTTTCACTCGGTCCGGCGGAGAATGCCACGAATAGATTTCCTTCGTCTCTCAGTTATCTCTCGTAATTATCTCTTATCTATCTCTCTATCTCTCGGCTTAGAGATAAGAGATAGATAGAGATGGAATGTCTACCATTTGCTTCATTTATACATATTTTTGCTGGTAGAACAATCGGTATTGAGACAATACCATGATTGCCCGTCTCTTTGCTGCTCAGTTATCTCTCATAATTTTCTCTCATCTTCCTGTCATCTCTCATATTAGAAACGAATGAGAGACGAGAGATACGCGAGTGATGGACGAGCGAGGATTTTCGGACGGTCGGATATCGAGAGTGGATATTTGGACGGTTTTTGGGGCTTTTGCGGCAAATTCCGTCCAAATATCCACTCTCGTTCGATAGGTATCCGGAAATCCTCGCTCGTCCGTCCGAATATCCACTCTCGTTTGGCGAGTGTCCAATTTTCCACGCTCGCGCGGCGGTCACGCGGGGCCTTTACCCATTCCGCCGGCATCGTCTTCAGTTCGCCGCAGAGCCGCGGCCCCATATGGGTATACTCTCGAGGATTCGACTCGATTCGCCCCCGCTGGGGCGTCAAAGGAGACTGCATATGCCCACCACCTCAACCGACCCGCGCGCCGCTGCCGCCGCGCTGCTGGTACCCGGCACCACCTGCCACGGCTTTGCCGTCGAGCGCTTCGAGACCGTGCCCGAGCTCGACTCGGACGCCTACGTGCTGCGCCACACTGCCTCGGGCGCTCGCCTGCTGTACCTGGCGTGCGACGACGAAAACAAGGCCTTTGCCATTGGCTTTAAGACGCCGCCGGCCGATTCCACCGGCGTGTTCCATATTCTTGAGCACTCGGTGCTGTGCGGATCGGCCAAGTTTCCCGTCAAGGAGCCGTTTGTCGACCTGATCAAGAGCTCCATGCAGACGTTTCTCAACGCCATGACCTACCCCGACAAGACCATCTACCCCGTTGCCACCACCAACGAGCAGGATCTGTACAACCTGATGGACGTGTACCTGGACGCGGTGTTCAACCCGGCCATCTATACCAAGCCCACCATTTTTGAGCAGGAGGGCTGGCACTACGAGCTGGACCTGCCGCAGGGCGCCGAAGGCGAGGGCGACGGCAGCTCCGCGAGCCTGCGCGAGGGCACGCTGCGCTATAACGGCGTGGTGTTCAACGAGATGAAGGGTGCGCTGTCCGACCCCATGAGCGTGCTGGACGACGCCGTCAACGCCGCGCTCTATCCCGACACCGCCTATGCACACGAGAGCGGTGGCGACCCGCGCGCGATTCCTGCGCTCACCTACGAGCAGTTCCTGGACACGCACGCGCGCCACTACAACCCCTCTAACTCCTACATCACGCTCTACGGCGACCTGGACGTGGACCGCGCGCTGGCGTTTTTGGACGAGCGTTATCTGTCGCAGCCGAGTGCCGCGAGCTGCCGCATGGACGCTGCCGTCGCCGCCGGCGAGGACCCGTCCACGCTGGCGCCCAATCCGCTGGGCGTGCAGGCACCCGTGACCTGCGAGTACAAGCGCGTCGAGATGGCCACTACACCCGAGAACGCCCTGGTGGGCCTGGGCCTGGTGTTGGGCAGCGCGCTCGACCGCAAACGCACGATCGCGGCGGATATCCTGTTCGAGGCACTGCTGGGCTCCAACGAAGCACCGGTTAAGAAGGCCATTCTGGCCGCCGGCCTGGGCGGCAACGTGGTGAGCTACACCGCGGCCGAGAGCCTGCAGCCCTACGAGCTCATCATGCTGCAAAACGCGCAGCCCGGCGTGGCGCGCGAGCTGCGCCGCGTGTTCCAGGACGCCTGCCGCGACCTGTGCGAGCACGGCGTTCCGCGCGAGCGCCTGGAAGCCATCATCAGCAGCAACGAATACGACCTGCGCCAGCGCGACTACGGTATCGCCGACGGCGTGGCCATTGCGTGCGACGCGCTGAGCACGTGGCTCTACGATGACGACGCCGCGACGCTGGCGCTCAAGTACGGTCCGGTGTACGAGGAGCTTCGTGGCGAGCTGGACGGCAGCTACTTTGAGGACCTGCTGCGCGAGCTGGTGCTGCAGAACAATCACATGGCGCTGGTCGAGCTGGTGCCGGTTGACGCCGCCGAGGGTTCGGAGAGCGCCGAGGCCGCCGAGCTGGCAGCCAAGCGCGACGCCATGACCGATGCCGAGCTGGCCGACGTGGTCGAGCGCACGGCCGTGCTGCGTGCCGCGCAGGAGGCGGAAGACACACCCGAGGCCAAGGCCACGCTGCCACGCCTGCGCGTGTCCGACATTGGCGAGGCGCGCCCCGAGCCGCCGCTCGTTGTGGACACGACTGCGCCCATCCCCTGCCTGCGCCACGGCATCCCCACCAACCGCCTGGCCTACGCCATGCAGTATTTCGACCTGAGCTGCGTCGCGTTTGAAGACCTGCCCTATGTGACGCTGCTCTGCCGCCTGCTCAAACAGCTGCCCACGAGCGAGCACTCGGCCGAGGAGCTCGACAACTTGCTCGCCGGCAAGCTGGGCTTTTTGAGCTTTACGACCGAGGTCATGACCCAACCCGACGTGGACGGCGTGCGCCCTTATCTGTTGGTGAGCGCCGGCGCCCTGTCCGAGAAGATCGATGCGCTGGCAAGCCTGCCGCGCGAGGTATGGTCGAGCACGCTTTTGCTCGATGCCGACGCCGACCGCGTGCGCGACGTGCTCACGCAGATTCGCATTGGGCTTGAGCAGGGCTTTATCAACAACGGTCACTCGGCGGCGCTCGGTCGCGCGATGAGCTACAGCTCGCCTTCGGCCGTGGTGCGCGAGCAACTTTCGGGCGTGGACTTCTATCTGTTCCTGCGCGATCTGCTCGACCACTTTGACGAGCGCGTGGACGGGCTGCGTACCAAGCTTGCCGAGCTGGCGGAGCGCATCTTTGTGGCCGATGGCTGCCTGGCGAGCTTTACCGGCAGTGACGAGGACTTTGACGCGTACTGGGCCGCCGCGGGCGACCTGGGGCTGGGCGCTGGCGACGGCGCCGATGCCGGCCGCGACGCGCTCGTGGTGCCGACGCCGCGCGACCGCCACGAGGCCTTTGTCATCCCCAGCGATATCTGCTTTGCGGCAAGCGCGTGCGATCCGCGTCGCCTGGGCATCGACGTGACGGGCGCCTGGGCGGTTGCCGCCAACGCGCTCTCCTACGACTACCTGTGGAACGAGATCCGCGTGAAGGGCGGTGCGTACGGCTGCGGATTCCGCGCGGCCGGCGAGCGTCAGACGGCGTTCTACACCTACCGCGACCCGGCAATCGACCCCTCGATTGAGCGCGTGGCGCGCGCAGGCGAATGGCTCGGCAGCTTTGAGCCCGACGAGGCCGCCTTTGAGGGCTTTATCGTGAGCTGCGTGAGCGGCATGGACGCGCCTGTGAAGCCGTACGCGCTCACCAAGCGCCGCAACACGACCTACCTGGCCGGACTCGATCCGCACGCACGCGAGGAGCGCCGCGCCCAGATGCTCGCCGCCACGCCCGGTGAGCTTCGCTCGCTCGGCGCCGACGTGACGCGCATCGCAGCCGAGTCGCCCACCTGCGTCTTTGGCGGCCGAGACGTCATTGCCAAGAGCAACGCCGGCTTTAACGTCGTCGACCTGCTGGGCTAACCGCAACAAGGTAGATTTTTGGGACATGCCTAAAAATCTACCTTTTTCTTTTGCCGCTGCTTGGGTAGGGCAGCTCAGCCCGTCCCACCAGTTTGTCTAAATCTGTAACATCTAGGCGGCAATATCGGCTCCAGATGTTACAAATCGAGACGTTCCCGAACGGCACCGGCCCTTTGTCTCGATCTGTAACAACTTGGTCCAATTTTGCCGAGTTACTGTTACAGATCGAGACAAACCGCCGCAGACACCCGCCCTTCAGCAAAAACCACCCAAAGGTGTCTGTCCCTTTGGGTGGTTTGCGAGTGGGCTGTTACTTGATGAACGGGTTCAGTCTGGCCGCCAGCGGATCGAGCTTGTACATCCTTGCAAAGCATTCGCGACCATAGTCGGAATCGTTGCTCCAGCTACCCTGGTCGACGTCGTACTCTGCATCCAGACGAATCCACTCCTCCGGCTTGTTCTTCTCGTGCTTGCTGCAGAAGTAGCGCTGGTACTCGACCTCGTGCTCAAACTCAAACTCGGCATCCGAACCGCGGCCGGCATACTCGTCGACCGACGTCAGGTTGCCGTGGTCGTCGTAGTAAAACTCCGCATAGCCGCCGCGCTCGGAATCGATCCTGTCGAGCTTTCCGTCGCTGTACGAATAATCCACCGCGGCATACGAGTTCAGCGAGCCGTAATCGTTGCCGTGCGAGTCATATGCCACAGGCGAGATACGCGAAATGTTGCCGTCCTTGTCATACTCGTAGCCCGCGGTAATCGTCCACGTAGTTCCCACCGTGTCGCCCTGGCAGTCCAGCGTAAAGGACGTCACGCGATCCTTGTCGTATCCGTACGAATACACGACCGTCCGAGGATTGCCCGGGCTGGTATCGGTGTTGGTCACCATGTTGCCGTTCTGATAAATATACGTGCTCGCGCTCTCGCCGTAACCCGCATGGGTCGTCTTGTTGATCAGGTTTCCGTCCGCGTCGTAGGTAAACGTCGTGGTGCTCGACGAATCGCTCATGTCGGCATCGCAGTCGATGCGCGTGACGTTGCCGTCGGCGTCGTACGTAAACGTGTTGATGTTCACATAGCCGCCCGCCAGATCTTCTTCAATCTCAGAGATACGATGCGTCTCGTCATGTTCAACGCTGTAGCTTACGCCGCCACCTTGCTTGACGGCAGACGTGAAGCCCGTGACATAACCGTTCTCGTCACGCTCGATCTCGTAGATATCGCCGTACTGGTCCGATTTATCGGTGCCTTCATAGGACACCGGCAGCCACAGCTCGTCGAGCTGCGTGTCCTTAATGCCGCTAACCTTCGTATCCTGCGGCAGTGCCAACGTGGCGAGCTTCTTTTTACCCGAAAGATCGACGCTTTTGAGCTCCCCGGCATTTGAAAGGTCGAGCTTCTCGATGTTGTCGCAACCGTCCAGGTTAACGACGGTGACGTTGCTCGCCGAGTTAAGCTCGACGGTTTTAAGGTCGCCGCAACCCGAGAGGTCCAGGTTGACGAGTTTGTCCCCACCGTATTCCACACTGGTAACGTTGGGGAACACCTTGCCCAGGCCCTGCGTCGACGCGACGCCGTCCAGCTCGACCGATGTCACCGCCTTGGCCTCGTCGTGTGAGATGCGGCCGTCACCGTTAGTGTCGTACTTGGTCGAGACAAGCGCACGCATGCCGCTGTCCGGGAAGGTTTTCTCGTCGATTGGGGTGGTCGCGACCTGGGTGAAATAGAACAGCGCGCCACCGCCGATGCCCGCCGCCACGACAAGTGCCGCGGCGAGAGCGATGAGGGGCTTCTTGGAACGCTTTCGCCGTACGGGCTGCTGCACGGGCACGTATTGCTGAGGAGCGGGCGCGGCAGGCTGGGGTTGCTGCGCGGCCGCGACCTGGTCGGGTGCTACGGGCGCACCGCAGACGGGGCAAAAGAGGGCGTCGTCGACAAGCGGCGTGCCACACGAGCGACAAAACATGGCGGGCTCCTTTCGGTTCATTCCTTCCACCATGAAGGTAAACCCAAAAATGCAGCCCTTGTTGCGCAACATTCAGCCCAAACCACCGCAAAGGGGCGCAGTTCACAGGTGCCTTTGTGGTGCTTCGAACACTTGTTCTATCCGTACACATGTTCTATAGTAGGGATGCTTGCATCGGACTTAAATTGCAACTAGGATATAGTTGCAGAATGTGAGGCGGGATGACGCGGACCGATAAACTCATCGCCCAACTGCTTAGCTGCCCTTCGACGTATCGGTATGCCGATTTTTTAAAAGTCATGGCTTCATATGGCTTTGAAATGGACAACAAAGGCAAGACATCCGGATCGCGCGTTCGCTTCTACAGGCCATCAGATGGCAGGATGTTCGTAATGCACGCGCCACATCCATCTGACGAATTGACAGCGGGGACCATTCGAAACATCGTTCGATTTCTGCAAGATGTCGGAGGTAGTCATGAGTAACGTTTTGGCATACAAGGGCTATTTCGCCCCAGTCGAGTACGATGCCGAACAGCATGTGCTAACAGGTATGGTCACTGGCATTAGGGACGCAATCGTATTTGAAGGCTCCACGGCTGAAGAAGTGGAGCAATGTTTCCACGACGCCGTCGACGATTACCTTGAGTTTTGCGCCGAGAAGGGCAAGGAACCCGAGCGGGGTTTTAAGGGCTCGTTCAACGTAAGAACGGGCTCTGAGCTCCACAAGCAAGCAGCGCTGGCAGCGGCAAAGAAGGGTGAGTCACTCAATAAGTTTGTGACTGAAGCAATCGCCGCGGCGTTATAGCATTAACGCATAGGCCCAAACAACCACAAAGGGCGCAGTTCGCAGGCAAGTTTGCGGTGGCTTTACTGCCCATGTTGCGTTTGCCCAGATAAAACCTGCCAAAATAAACCTGTCCCTTTTTGGTAGGTTTGGGAGATGAGGCTGGGATGGATAAGGCCGAGTTGCGGCGGGCGGTGATTGCCCGCCGCGATGCTCTTGATTTGGATGTTCGGACGGCGAAGTCTGCTGTTGTATGCGCGCGTCTTGTTGAGCTGATGGAGTCCAGCGGCACTGCGGGCCAACGCACCGTTGCCGTCTATGCCGCGATGGGTTCCGAGGTCGACCCAGCCGCGTTTGCCGCTGCGGCCGCCGCGCGCGGCTGGCGTGTAGCCTATCCATGCATGCTCTCGGCAAGCGACGCCGCCGCATGCAGCCAGCGCATGTGCATGCGGGCAGTCTCTGCCGGCGATGCGTCCGAGGCCCCGTTTATCGCTCATCCCACGCGGGCCTTCGCAGCCACGAACGTCGACAGCAACCACTTCCCCATCGTGCCCGCCAAGGCTCTCGACATGGTTGTCGTGCCGCTCGTGGCTTTCGACCGCACCGGCGCGCGCCTAGGCTACGGCGGCGGCTGCTATGACCGCTACCTGCCCACGCTCTCGCCCGCATGCCAAATCATCGGCATCGCCTTTGACGAGCAACGCGTCGACCACGTTCCCACCGATGCGCACGACCTGCCGCTGCCCAACATCGTCAGCGCCTAGCCGCCGCTGTATCGCACCCGCAAGATGAGCGTGGAAAATCTCCCACTTTGAGCCCCCTTACGAGCTAAAAACGGGAGATTATCCACGCTCATTCAACAAGCGTCCGAAAATCCACGCTCGTCCGTCCGATTTTCCACGCTTGTGCAGCCAAACGCTCTGCAACTGCCTCAGCTCGCACGCGGCACGCCGGCGACCTTGAGCTTGCAATCGAACTTTATCGGATCCCTTAGATCATCCCAGCACAAGCGCACGATCTTGCAGTTATCAAGCAGCGAAAGCCTCGACTCGCGCTGGCGCTCATCGAACTGCGTCTTCGCGAGCTTGCCCTCCTCCGCCGCCTTCTCGCTTTTAACAAATCCGTCGAACTCCCCGATAATCAGCCGGTCGCCCACGCGCCACAAGTAGTCGACGCGATACGGTCGTCCCGGCTCAACCGGGTCGAACAGCTCAACTTGCAACTCCGGCGTCTGCCAGCCGCGCTCGATCATCAGGGCACGCGCCTTGGACTCGCCGCCGCTTTCCGACAGCCCATCGGCACATCGTGCAACCCTGCGCGCCGTCACAACACCGCGACGATTCAGGCCAAGCTTGTCGACAGTCTCAACGAGATGCTCCTTCGACAAAAGTTGCTCATGGAGCGCCGAATCCGCGATGATCAGTCCCTCGACAAACGATGCATCGACCAAGCAATCCGTAATCGTTTGATCGATATCGGTTACGGCGATATCCATCTGGGTGGCCCGTGTTTGACGAGCATAGCGATGACGAATGACCTGAGAGCCCGGCGTCGTCGATTGGGCTGGCATCGCGGCGATATGGATGTGCGTCAAATTGGCATGCGAAACCGAAAGGCCATAGATAACAGCCGCCGTATAGGAGCAAAATGTCCAGTCGGGGTGCTTTTGCGCAAGCGCCCGCACCCGATGCAGATAACGCTGCCGAAACTTGAGCTCGGACCAGTATTCCGGACGCGTATACAGCCCCGGCATGACCGCTTCGAGACTTCCCGCCTCCGCCCGCCGCTGAATCTGCTTTGCCTCCGCCGCCGTGCGCGCGTACACGCAGCTCATCTGCTGTTCGCATGCTTTAATGTGACTTGCAAGCCTTTGATTCGCCGTCATGTTTCCCATGTCGCCTCCCAAATCTTGGAACGGTGCAAACGTACCAGACGGTTTCATGCGAAGTCTGACCAAAAACCGTCCAGGCGCTGACCAAATGCTTGACGGTTTTGGACGTTTTAGGCTGATGTCTTATATCTGCAGGTAGGGCGGTTGTCGAGAGGTCCCTGTCTCCACATTTTGAGGCCTTGGTCCATCGGATTATCAGAAAGAAAAACCCGTCGAGATTCAAGACTACGCCAAATGCGACTTTGCCTCTGCACGCACCGTCGCTTAGCCGAGCCATCGGCATCTACATGCCTAAAAAATGAGCGTGGATAATCTCCCGTTTTGAGCCTAGTTTCAAGCCAAAAGTGGGAGATTATCCACGCTCGATTTGTAAATGTCCGAAAATCCACGCTCGTCCGTCCGGATATCCACGCTCGTCACGCCGCCGGCACAGCAGCAGCCGTAGCCTAGTGCTCCTCGCCGGCGCGGGCCAGGTCGTAGGGCGTGGTCTGGTAGACGTAGTAGTTGAGCCAGTTGGTGTAGAACAGCTGAGCCTGGCTGCGCCAGACGTTGCGCGGCTCGGCAGTGGGGTCGTCACCTGGGAAGTAATGCGCCGGCACCTCCGGGTTGAGTCCGCGCTTCACGTCACGCTCGTACTCCAGACGCAGCGTGTCGGTATCGTACTCGGGATGGCCAAAGACAAAGAAGCGACGGCTGTCGGTCGACTTGACGATGTACAAGCCCACCTCATCGGACACGGCCACGACCTCAAGCTGCGGCTCGGCCTCCACGTCCTCGCGGCGCACATCGGTGTTGCGCGAATGCACGGCATAGAAGCGGTCGTCAAAGCCGCGAACCAGCGGGCTTTGCGGCTTCACCAGATAATGCTCAAAGACGCCGCTCGCCTTTGCCGGCAGGTCGTGCTTCTGAATACCGTAGTGGTGATACAGGCCCGCCTGCGCGCCCCAACAAATGTGCAGCGTAGAGTGCACGTGCGTGGTGGACCAATCCATGATCTGGCAGAGCTCGGGCCAGTAGTCGACCTCTTCGAACGGCATCTGTTCCACCGGCGCGCCCGTGATGATCAGGCCGTCATAGTGGATGTCGCGGATGTCGTCGAACGTGCGGTAGAACGTCTCCAGGTGGCCGGCGCTTACGTGCGTGGCCTCGTGCGTCTTGGTGCGCAGCAGGTCCACCTCCACCTGCAGCGGCGTGTTGGAGAGCTTGCGCATGATCTGCGTCTCGGTGGCGATCTTGGTGGGCATGAGGTTGAGGATGAGCACGCGCAGCGGACGGATGTCCTGGTGCAGCGCGCGGTACTCGGTCATGACAAAGATGTTCTCGCTCTCGAGCTGCGCGGCGGCAGGGAGGGCGTCGGGAATGCGAATGGGCATGGATGCTCCTTACGAGTCAGTTGCAGCTATGGTACAACGAGCAGCCCTATCCGCGCGAGCACATCGCCCAGCGATGCCGTCAGCGGCCCAAATCACCCCAAAAGTAGAGATTAAGGCATGTCCCAAAAATCTGCGGCGCTTTATCCTAGCAAAGTGGTAGCAGGACGCTACAATGGTTCGACGCGAAAAACTCGGCCGAAAGGATACATATATGTACCAGACGCGTAAGATCGGTGTGGTCGGCCAGGGCCACGTAGGAGCACATGTCGCCAACAGCCTGCTCATGCAGGGCATTGCCGACGAGCTGTACCTGTGCGATATCAACGAGGCCAAGGTGACGTCCGAGGTCCAGGACCTGCGCGACTCCCTTTCGTTTGTCCCGTACAACACCAAGATCGTCAACTGCTACGACCACTACGAGGAGCTGGCCTGCTGCGACGTCATCGTCAACGCCGCCGGTAAGGTCGCGCTGGCCGCTGGCAACCGCGACGGCGAGCTGTTCTTTACCACCGACGCCGCCCGCTCCTTTGCCAAGCGCATCGTCGACGCCGGCTTCGACGGCATCTTCGTGAGCATCTCCAACCCCTGCGACGTCGTGTGCACCGAGCTATGGCACCTGACCGGCTACGATCCCAAGAAGATCATCGGCTCGGGCTGCGGTCTGGATTCCGCCCGCCTGCGCACCGAGATCTCCAAGAAGGTCGGCGTGAGCCCCAAGTCCATCGACGCCTACATGATTGGCGAGCACGGCTTTAGCCAGCTGGCTGCCTTTAAGGCCGCGACCATCGCCGGCAAGAGCCTCAACGAGCTTCAGGCCGAGAACCCCGACAAGTACGCCTTTGACCACATGGAGGTCGAGGAGCTCGCGCGCAAGGGCGGCTATGTGACCTACCAGGGCAAGCAGTGCACCGAGTACGCCGTCGCCAACTCCGCCGCGCGCGTCTGCGCCGCCGTGCTGCACAACGAGCACGCCGTGCTTTCCGCCTCCACGCTCATGACCGGCCAGTATGGCGAGGAGGGCATCTTTACCTCCCTGCCGTGCGTGATCGGCGCCGGGGGCGTCGAGGAGGTCTACACGCTCGACCTGTCCGAGTACGAGCTCGAGGGCTTCCACAAGAGCTGCCAACACATCCGCGACAACATCGCCCAGCTCGACTGGTGGGACGCCGAGGCCTACGACGCAAAGTAGGCCGCTGGCTGCCGCAACCTTGCGAATCTAAACGCGATGCCAAGCGGGCCGCGCCGGAAATCCCCGGCGCGGCCCGCTTTTTTGACTCACGCAGTGCCCTTGCGAATCGAAGGTGAATACTTTTCCGCGAAGTGAACGAGTAAAAACGAGCCCCCGAAGCATCGACACTTTTCGGACGCCGTTTCCTGCGGTTTTGCCGAGTTTTTCCTGCGGTTTTGCCGTCAAAAAGTGTGGATGCTTCGGTGGTCCAAAATAGGTCGTTCACTTCGCGGAAAAGTATTCACCTTCGTTTTCGCGCAGACACGAATCCGGCTGCCACAACGCAAAACGGGGCCCGCGCGCAGCGCAGGCCCCGTCAAAAAAGATAATTCCCGGTACCTAGTACTGCTCGATGCCCATGTAGCGACGAACCTCGGGGCTGTGGTCGAAGACCTTGCCGCGTGCGGCGCGCAGCTCGCAGCTCATGTTGTAGAAGAAAATCGGCTCCAGGTACGAACGCACGCTGGCAGGCACGTCGCCCACACCGTACTCAAGCGCGTCGAGCACCATAATCGTATCGGTGTGCGTGTTGAGGAACGCAAGGGCGCGCTCCTCCATGGGGCGGCACTCGCCCGATCCGAGCTGCACAAAGTAGAACACGCCGGGCTCGGTGGCTTCGAACGGGCCATGGAAGTACTCGCCGGAGTGGATGTAGCAGCAGTGCTGCCACTGCATCTCCATGAGCGAGCAGATCGCCATGGCATAGGTCTGGCTAAAGTTGGGGCCGGAGCCCAGGATATAGAAGAACTTGTGCTGCTGGCAGAGCTCGGCAAAGCGGGCGCCCAGCTCGGCGTTGACCTTCTCACGGGCGGCGGGCAGCAGCGCATCCATCTGCTTGAGGCCCTCATACATGTCGGCGAGCGACTCGTAGCCTTCCTGCTGGTCGAGCAACTCGGCGGCGATCAGAGCGCCGATGCCCTGCGGCACCTCAGCCTGCGACACGCCCTCGCCCCACGGATAGACCCAGGTGGTCCACTTGCCGTTGTCGATCTTGGAGCCCTCGCAGTCGGTAAGGGCAATGACCTCGGCGCCGGCAGCCAACGCCATCTCGCAGCCGTCGACGACCTCCTGCGTGTTGCCGCTGTGGCTGCAGGCGATGACGAGCGACTTCTCGCCAAGACTCTTGGGGGCCATCAGGCAAAACTCGCATGCCGTGTAGACCGTCGAGGTAAACGTGGTGGCCTCGCGCTTGAGCAGTTCGTTAGCCGGCATGAGGTCGATCATCGAACCGCCGCAGGCAATCCAAAAGACGTTCTCGACCTTGCCCTTGCGCTCGATAATTTCCTGAACCAGATCGTGTGCGTTCATGCTGATGCTCCTCCTTGCGTGGCGGCTTTTGGCGACGGCTGCTCGTACCTGCTGTCGTTCTATGTTGTTCTATTTATAGCACGTGTAACAACGCCCGTGAAGTCATCTCAGCAAATTTGTTCTATATTGTTCTATCTGTGGACGTTAGATGTCGAAGACGTAGCGCGAGCCCACGATCTTTTGGCGGCCGAGCAGTAGAGGGCGCTCGTCCTCATCGGTAAAGTACGCCTCCATATAGAAGAGCGGCTCACCGACCGGCACCTCCAACAGCGGGGCCACCTGAGCATCGGCAAGCGCAATCTCCACGGTGCAGGGGTCGGACTTGAGCGGCGCGCGCCCCGAATGCTCGGCAACGAGCGCAAAGATGGAATTGTCCGTGAGGTCCTTGTCGGCAAGCGTCTGCAGATAGGGATGGTCGGCGAGCACAAAGGCGTTGTTCTCAAGCATGACAGGAATGCCGTCGGCTGTGCGCACGCGTTCGACCACGATAAGCTCGCAGCCGGGCTCCGCGCCAAAGAACGCCGCATCCTCGTGCGTCGCCGCGACCACCGTGCGCGACACCAGACGCGCACCCGGCACCATGTCGTTGGCAGCACAACCCTCAGTAAAGCTCTGGACGTCACCCTTCTGGCGAATCTTGCGCTTGAGCTTGGGCGCACACACAAACGTGCCCCTCCCCTGCTGGCGGTTGAGATATCCCGCACGCGACAGCTCCTCGATGGCGCGGCGCACGGTGACGCGCCCCACGCCGTAGGACTTCGCGAGCTCCATCTCGGAAGGAATGCGCGAGCCGGCCACGTACACGCCGCGCGCGATCTCGCCCTTTAGGTCGTCCATGACCTGCTGGTACAGCGGCACGGCGGACACCTCGGCGCGCTCGGAACGTTCGGTCTTGCTATCGGCTACCATCGTTACGCTCCATCCCGCGCATGCTCGGACTCAAACTCTTCAATCGCCGCCATAAACTGCTCGCCAAAGGCGTCGGCCTTTTTCTCGCCAATGCCGTTGACCTGGATCAGCTCGTCGCGCGTCTGCGGGCGCAGGCGGCACAGGCCGCGCAGGGCCTTGTCGGAAAAGACCATATACGGCGCCATCTCCAGCTCCGCAGAGATCTCCTTGCGGAGGGCACGCAAGCGCTCGAACAACTCGGCATCATTGCCCACGCGCGGGCGTTGATCCAGCTCGGCCTCCTCGCGCAGCAGATCCACCGCACGGCGGGCGCGGGCCGAGGCCTTGCGCTTGGACGCGCGACGCTTAACGGTAAAGGCGAACGCCTCGTCCTCGACCTCGCCGACACGCGGGCCCAGCCCCACGACCGGGTACTGCCCCTGCGAGGTGGCCAGATAACCGCGGCCGCACAGCTGGCCGATGATGTCCTTGATGCGCCCGACCGATTCGCTCGACAGCTCACCGTAGCCGCGGTCCTCGTCCAGATGCATCTGGCGAATGCGCTCGGTGTTGCCGCCGTGGAGCACATCGGCGATCAGCGACTTGCCAAAGCGCATGGGACGCGTGGCCACATAGCGCACAGCGGCGCGGGCCATATCGGTGACGTCCTCGACCTCGAACTGCGTAAGGCAGTTGCTGCAGTTGCCGCAGCCCTCGGCGTCATCTGCGGTGCCGCCCGCAGCAGCCGCAACCGCATGCTCGGCCGCGGCTTCGTCGCCAAAGTAGCGCAGCATGTATTCGCGCAGGCAGCCGGTGGTATTGCAGTAGCCCTCCATCTGGCTGAGCAGGCGATAACGGTTCTGGAGCGCCCACGCGCGCTGCTCGTCGTCAAGCGCCTCGTCGGCCGCATCGCCGCGGTCGATCAAAAAGCGGCGCATGCGAAAATCGTTACCGTTCCACAGCAAGTGACAGCTGGCCGGATCGCCATCGCGGCCAGCGCGGCCCGCCTCCTGGTAGTATGCCTCGATGCTCTCGGGCACGTTGTTGTGAATCACGTAGCGCACGTTGGGCTTGTCGATGCCCATGCCAAAGGCGTTGGTAGCAACCATCACCTGGATGTCGTCGTCGATAAAGGCACGCTGACTCTGGCGGCGGGCGTCGTTGCCCATGCCGGCATGGTAGCGGCCCACGCGAATGCCGCTAGGGCCCAGTGCCTCGGCAAGCTCCGCGGCCAGCGCGTCGACCGTCTTGCGGGTCGAGCAATACACGATGCCGCTCTCGCTCGAATGCGCGATCACGTAGTCGCGCACCCACGCGGTCTTGGCCTTGTCGCCCATCTCTTCGCAACCAAAGTAGAGGTTCTTGCGATCGAAGCCCGTCACCACGGTCGCCGGGTTTTGCAGGCCGAGCATTTGCTGGATATCGGCGCGTACACGCTCGGTCGCCGTGGCGGTAAAGGCCGCCACGATGGGGCGCCGCGGCAGCGAATCGATAAACTCGCGAATCTGCAGGTAGGCGGGACGGAAATCCTGGCCCCATTGGCTTACGCAGTGGGCCTCGTCAATGGCCACGAGTGGAACGCCAATGCCACCTTCGGCCGCAGCTTCCTGCGCAAAGGCTAAAAAGCGCGGCTCGAGCAGGCGCTCGGGCGCCACATACATAAGCTGATAGCGGCCCTCGCGCGCCCGCTTGAGCACGGTGTTTTGCTGGGCCGGGGTAAGGCTGGAGTTGAGATAACTGGGGCGCGCACCCGCCGCGAGCAGCGCGCGAGTCTGGTCCTCCATAAGCGACAGCAACGGACTCACCACAAAGGTGATACCAGGCAGCATGAGCGCGGGCACCTGGTAGCAAATGGACTTGCCGGCGCCTGTGGGCATAACGCCGAGCGCATCGCGGCCGGCAAGAATCGCATCCACCATGCGGTCCTGCCCCGGGCGAAACGAGGTGTAGCCAAAATAGGCGCCGAGCGTGTCGAGCGCCATCTGCTGCATGCTATCGGTCATGGTTTCCTAACGTCAGAATCATCTGCCGCCGATTATACGCCGCCACGCGGACCGGTGCCGCACGGCTGCCGGCCACGCTCATTCTGCGGGTAGTCATTGGGTGTTCCTATAGTTTTGTCAACCGTCGGGGCTACTCCCGGTAGGGCACCCGGTCGCGCATCACGGCGTATATCGCCCTGAGCCGCTTCCTCGCGACGGCCTTGAGCGCCCGCCCGTGCCCCATGCCCCGCGCCCTG
>DBFSET010000010.1:0-152722 GCA_048416615.1 Collinsella sp.
GGAATTTCTCGGGGCCGCCTCTCGGCGGCCTTGCGAAAAACAAATCCAAGTTAGACCATTTCAAATGGTTCGATGTCTGCCCGGATGCGACACTGAGGTCAGTGTCCATCCTCGCAGTATCCGGTTCTCAAGGTGCACGCCTGCGCTGGTTCCCGGTCCGACCGGGCCGCGCGGCAAGGAGATATATTGCCAGACCGCGAAGCGATGTGGGTCGTCAATTCCACTCTTCACAAGTCCTACACAACTTATCGCTTCCTATATAAGTAATAGAAAGGCTGGTGCAGAAATACTGCGCGTATCAGATGATGACCCTTCGGTTAAGAGATATATAAAGATCGGTCACCTGTAAGTGTCTATCTACCCGCGCTTTTGCTATATAAACCAGCGCTCTAGATAAAAAGAGGGAGTGCCGCGCACAGTGCGACACTCCCCTAGCGATTCAACAGAATCTATTAGGCCTCGAGAGCCTTCTTGGCAATGGCAGCCAGCTCGTTGAAGGACTCGATGTCCTCGTAAGCCATCTGAGCCAGGACCTTACGGTCGAGCTCGATGCCGGCAACCTTCAGGCCGTGCATGAACTGAGAGTAAGAGATGTCGTTCAGGCGAGCGGCAGCGTTGATGCGGGTGATCCAGAGAGAGCGGATCTCGCGCTTCTTGTTGCGGCGATCACGATACTGATACTGCAGGGAGTGCTGGACCTGCTCTTTAGCATGCTTGTAAGTACGCGAAGCGGCACCGTAGTAACCCTTCGCACGGTGCATAACGGTACGGCGCTTCTTCTTGGCGGCAACAGCGCGCTTAATACGTGCCATGTTCTATCAACTCCTAGACGGTAAAACGAAAAACGGGAACGCGAACTTAGGCGAGACGCGACTTGATGACCTTGCGGTCGGCAGCGGCGATCTCGGTCTCCTGACGGAAGCCACGCTTACGCTTGGTGGACTTCTTGCTCAGGATGTGGCTCTTGAAAGCCTTGGCGCGCATAAGCTTGCCGGTACCAGTCTTGCGGAAACGCTTCTTGGTGCCGCTGTGGGACTTCATCTTAGGCATGAAATACTCCTTAATCGGTTACAGAACACTAGTTACTTGGTATCGCTTGCCGCTTTATCCTCATCGAAGGCGCCCTTAATCGGGGCGAGCAGCATAAGCATGTTACGGCCTTCCATCTTAGGCTTGGACTCGACCGTAGCGTAAGGCTTGAGATCCTCGGCGAGACGCTCGAGAACGTTAAGACCCTGCTCCGGGTGAGCCATCTCACGGCCGCGGAACATGATGGTGATCTTAACGCGTGCGCCCTTCTTGAGGAAACGCAGAACGTGGCCCTTCTTGGTCTCGTAATCGCCAACGTCGATCTTGGGTCGGAACTTCATTTCCTTGACCTCGACCTTGGACTGGTTCTTACGAGCGGCCTTGGCCTTCATGGCCTGCTGGTACTTGAACTTACCGTAGTCCATGACCTTGCAGACCGGCGGCTCCGCGTTGGGAGCGATCTCGACCAGGTCGAGACCCTGATCGTCAGCGACGCGCTGGGCATCGCGGATGGCGAACAGGCCGAGCTGAGAGCCATCGACGCCAATCAAACGGCACGAAGATGCAGTGATCTCGTCGTTGATGCGGGTGTCATCAGACTTAGCTATTTTCCCTACCTCCATTCATAAAAAAATAACCCGGCGCTTCTTTGCAACCAGGTCGTACACATAGACATCCTCGATACGAGGAAGGGAATCTAAGTTGTATGACCAGTCAGCTGCTCGTTGGCGCCAAAAGGTGGGAACCCTCGGGTTCCTCTTTAGGGCATTGCGGGAACAACGCCTTGGGCATAATAACACGTACAGCGCGGTATCACATTACGTACACGAAAAAGGGGCCTTGACCCCCTTGAAGCGCAGGTGCATGTATGGTGCCCGAGGCGAGACTCGAAGGGACTTCGCTTCGCGAAGCCCCGGGCTTCGGGCGCATGGTGTCCTCACCACGCTCCGTTACAAACAGGCCACAGGCCTGTTTGCTTAACGCTCCGCGCGCTCACGCGAGTTCGGCACGAAAAAGGGGGCCTTGACCCCCTTGAACGCTCTCTTGCATGTATGGTGCCCGAGGCGAGACTCGAACTCGCACGTTGTTGCCAACGGTGGATTTTGAGTCCACTGCGTCTGCCAATTCCGCCACTCGGGCACGTAATGCGTGAGTTAGTTTATCACAGCTTTCTGTTGATTAGTCCGAAAATGGAACTTCGAGCATTTCGATAAGCTCAACCTTGCGCAACATCTCCCGCTTACGACATCCACGTCCGTCAACCGAGGCCTCGCCCATCTGGTTGTCATAGGGATCCTCGCGCATACCATCGAAAGCAGGCACAAATTCAGCTTGGAATCGGTTGTTGGCCACCATACGCCACGGGTCGAGATTGCCAAAGTAGTGACGACGACGCCACTCCTCCCCCATCCTGCGTGCCGAGGAACCAAACGATACGTCGGCGTTAAGCCAACCGGTCTGTGGCGTATAGAACTCAGCCCAATCGTGCGGTCCCACCGAATCGGGCGCAACATATAGGCCGCTCTGCCAACGAGCAGGCACCCCCGCGATGCGGCACATGGTGATAAACGTGAGCGCCATAACGCCGCAATCGCCGCGGAGCGAATGCGCACAGTCGTCGGCAATAGATCCCAAAAGCAGGTACGGTGGCTGATAGCGATAGTCGATATGCTGTGTCAGGTAATCATAGATAGCACGAGCGCGATCGAGCGGATCCTCGAGCCCGTCAACAACACGCTCCGTCAACTGTCGCAGGTACGGCGTAAACGCAATGTGCGGACGGTCCTCGGAAGTGTCCTCGAGCAGCGGCGTGTCCATGCACGTATGCGATGGGAGCGCGCCACCATAGATATCGCAATAGGCGGCATCGATGTGATAGCGATAGGTCACCGAGAATGAATGTTCGGTCGAAGATGTCCAAGAGGCAGTACGAGCCGAAACGTTTTCAGAGGCAACGGTACCCCCCGATGTCATATCGAGAACCTCGATTTGAGACTGTTGACGACAGGCGGCAGCAACGGGTAGCCACGCGCGAACAGCTTCTCCCTTCAGAGCCCCGGGGACAGACACGGATGCCTTAAGCGTGATGGCACGAGTCAACCCGTTTTGCGACTCCATCTCCCTGAGCATCTGGTTACGCAGCGCGATGCCGTCCGCAGAATCGGGACACAGGCCCGGAACCTCCTTGGGGTACACGCGAAGCGAATCGAGGAAGTTATCGAGAACGAACAGCTCGCCATCGATAAAGCGCCAGTCAATACGCTTACGATTAATCAGGTCATCAAACTGCTCTTCGGTAAACTCTGGGCACTCCTCGCGAATCATCGTAATAGCCTGATCACGCGACACCGAAAAATGAAGCGGCGTCTCGAGCATGCGATACCGCTCGGCACGAACACAAGCAGCCAGCGAAGGCTCAGGACTCTGCTCCAGAAGGCGATCGCAGGCAGCAACAGCCTGCGTCAAATACCCGGCATCCTTAAGACGAAGAATCTCGGACGGCAGTCCAATATCGAGATGACGAAAGTCATCACAGCAAACATCAACAGAGCAACCAACAGGACCCTCGTCAATAACCTTCCCATCCGAAGGCAGCACATCAATAACAGCCATACCAAAACTCCAAGTCACTAGAACGCTTGAAGCCCATTGTAGCGAGATAAAAAGAAAGTCCCAATAAAGGAACCCTCAACACCGATAAACGGTACCTATAAAAATGAATTCAGCCCAGTAACCCTGCGGCGTTAAACGAAGAAAGCCCCGTCCCCCGGAACTGTTTCCTTGGCGCGACTTCTGGCGAAGCCAGGGCAAATTATTCAGCCCAGTAACCCTGTAGCGAGTTAACAAAGGAGGCCCCGTTTCCCCGGAGCTGATTCCGTCGCGCGACTTCTGGCGAAGCCAGGTGAGCGCGAGGGAAACAGCGTAGGGGAAACGGGGCCTCCGGCGGGAAGTTAAACCGCTACTTACGCCTTGTTGACGGAGCCAAACTCCTCCATGAGCTCCTTGGTGCGGGCAACGATGTTGTCGCGACCAGGCTTGAGGAGCTTGCGGGGGTCGAAGCCCTTGCCCTGCTGATCCTTGCCAGCCTCGATGTACTCACGGACGCCCTTGGCGAAGACGAGCTGCAGGTCGGTGTTGACGTTGATCTTGGAGATGCCCAGGGAGATGGCCTTCTTGATCTGATCCTCGGGGATGCCGGTGCCACCGTGCAGGACGAGGGGCAGGTCGCCGGTCTGGGCCTTGATCTCGCCCAGACGCTCGAAGGAAAGGCCAGCCCAGTCGGCGGGATAGACGCCGTGGATGTTGCCGATGCCGCAGGCGAGGAAGTCGACGCCCAGGTCAGCAATCTGCTTGCACTCAGCGGGGTCAGCGAGCTCGCCGTTGGAGGTCACGCCGTCCTCGGTGCCGCCGATGCCGCCGACCTCGGCCTCGATGGACATGCCCTTGGAGTGGGCAAGCTCAACGAGCTCCTTGGTGCGGTCGAGGTTAAGCTGGAAGGTCTCCTCGTGAGAGCCGTCATACATGATGGACGTAAAGCCGGCCTCGATGCACTTGAAGCAGTCCTCGTAAGAACCGTGATCGAGGTGAAGGGCGACGGGAACGGTAACACCCGTGGCCTCGACGGCAGCCTTGACCATGTCGGCGCAGACCTTGAAACCACCCATCCACTTAGCGGCACCAGCGGTGCACTGAAGGATCAGCGGAGACTTGGCCTCCTCGGCGGCCTGGAGAATAGCCAGGGTCCACTCGAGGTTGTTGGTGTTGAAGGCACCGAGAGCGTACTTGCCGGCCTCGGCCTTCTTGAGCATGTCTGCTGCGTTGACGAGCATAAAAGAAACCTCCTGTAAGGTTGCTCCGATAACGCCTGTGATTTTACCACGGCGCACCCGAGCATAAACGTTCGTTTGTTCACGAATATCGTCCAAACAGACTTTTTTGACCGTTTGCCCTACGAAATTGACCCGTTGGGGAAAAATAGCTTGACGTTTGGACGCTTCTCGTGCTTTAGAAGCTGACTATAAAGCTACACCTGCATGAAAGGGTTCTGCATGAGCTCGCGTGCCATGGTGGTCGAATCGCCATGCCCGGTTAGGCAAACGGTATCGGGCGGGAGAAGCCGGGCGAGCTTGGAGAGCGAGCGCAGAATCGCCGCCTCGTCGCCACCGGCAAGATCGGTGCGACCGTGGCTGCCCGGGAACAGGGTGTCGCCAACAAAGGCGATGCTTCCCTGCTCGGTGGCAGCAAACAAGACGATCCCGCCCGGCGTATGCCCTGGTGTCTCGATCACCTGCAGGCAGATATCGCCCACCTCGATAGCATCGCCCTCGGCGAGCAGACGCGTCGGCTCCCCGGGGTCGGGCGTCTCAATGCCCCACATAGCTCGCTGTTCCTCGATGTTCGCATGCGGTACCGCCGCATCCTTAGCACACAGCTCATACTGGCAGCCCTCGCCAACGGTGGTTCGCACGCCGGCAACACCACCAACATGATCGGCATGGCCATGAGTGCATACGGCACCAAGCACGCGTACGCTGGGATGCTCGGCTCGAATATGCTCCACCAGGCGCTCGCCTTCCCATGCGGGGTCGATAATCACGCACTCATTGTCCGAAATAACAGCATAGCTATTGGTCTGAATGGGACCGTTTACGAGCGTCTCGATCTCGACCGATCCCTTGGGAGTTACATCCAAGGACACAGCACTCATGTCCCTCTCCTCTCTATAGGACTCGAGGCATCAAACGATGCCTCGAGTGTAGCGAATATCGATAATATGGCGCGTTCGTCGCGACTAAATGCGGCGCTTAAGCTGGGCTCCACCCTCGCCGGGCATCAGGCGGCGCGCGTCGTAGACCGAGTCAACGCTGCTGATAGAGGCCAGCAGCGGATCCAGACCACTCGCGTCCGAGATCTCGACCATGAAGCGCAGGGTTGCAATACCCTCGCGGTTGGTCGACGTGGCGGCAGAAAGGATATTGCCGCCCGCATCGCCAATGGCAATGGTGACATCCTTGAGAAGGCCCATGCGGTCCAGGCACTCGACCACGATCTCGACCTGGAAGAGGGTGTCGGCAGCGCCGTCCCACTCCACTTCAATCATGCGCTCGGGATGTTCCATAAGACCCTTGACGTTGGGGCAGTTAGCGCGATGCACCGAGACGCCGCGACCGCGCGTGATGAAGCCGACGATATCGTCGCCCGTCACCGGATTGCAGCAATGCGCCAGACGGACCAGCAGACCGCTGTTGCTCTCGCCCTTGACGATAATGCCGTTGCTGGCGCTCTTGCCGCGCTTTTGCGGCTTGCGGTTGGAGCCTCGGGCCGGCTGTTTCACGACCTCGGCGATAGCCTCGGCTTTGGTGAGCTGTTCCTCGGGCTTGGGGTCCAAGATTTGCTCAACCTTGTTACCCACGGCGCGCGGAGCAACCTTGCCGGCGCCGACGGCGGCAAACAGGTCCTCGAGCTGCTTGTAGTTAAACTGCTCCGCCACGGCGTTGAGCGCACGCGTGGATCGCGGCGTAGAGATGCCATACCCGCGCTTGCGCAGGTCCTTGGCCAGTATGTCGCGGCCGGCAGCAGCGTCATCGTCTTTGGTCGCGGCGGCAAAGTAACGGCGGATCTTTGACTTGGCGGAAGGTGTCTTAACGATCTTGAGCCAATCACGCGACGGCTTGGAACTCTTGTTGGTCAGGATTTCAACGCGGTCGCCCGTCTTGATCTCGTGCGTGAGCGGGGCCACCGCACCGTTGATCTTAGCGCCGACGCAGTGGTTGCCCACCTCGGTGTGAACGGCATAGGCAAAGTCGAGCGGCGTGGAGCCGGCACGAAGCGCCATGACCTCGCCCTTGGGCGTAAAGACGAAGATCTCTTGATCGAAGAGGTCGACCTTCAGCGAATGCAGATATTCCTTGGCGTCGGTGATCTCATCAGACGCAGCCCAATCGAGCGAATGCTTGAGCCAGTTAATCTGGTCGTCCAGACGCTGGGCATCATTGGTCTTAGACGCAGACGATCCACCCGACTTCTTATAGAGCCAGTGGGCGGCAATGCCGTACTCGGCCTGCTCATGCATCTCATAGGTTCGAATCTGAATCTCGAGCGGGCGGGCCGTAGGGCCGATAACCGTCGTGTGGAGCGACTGGTAGTTATTGACCTTGGGCATGGCGATATAGTCTTTAAAGCGACCGGGCATGGGGTGCCACAGCGTATGCACCGCGCCGAGCGTGGAGTAGCAATCGCGCACCGAATGCGTGATGACGCGCAGCGCCACCAGGTCGTAGATCTCGGAGAATTCCTTGCCCTTGCGCTTCATCTTTTGGTAGATGGACCAATAGTGCTTGGAGCGGCCGTTGATCTGGAAGCCCTCCAGGCCAATGCGGTTGAGCTCGTCGGTGAGCGTCTTGATGGTCTCGGCCAGATAACGCTCACGGACCTCACGCGACTCCGCCACCATGCGCGCGATGCGCTGGTAGGCGTCGGGCTCAAGGTAGAAGAAGGACAGGTCCTCGAGCTCCCACTTAATAGAGCTCATGCCCAGACGGTCGGCCAGGGGCGCATACACGTCCATGGTCTCGCGGGCCTTAAACAGACGACGGTCCTCGCGAAGGGCCGCCAGCGTACGCATGTTATGCAGGCGGTCGGCAAGTTTGACGATAATAACGCGGATGTCCTTGGACATGGCGAGGAACATCTTGCGCAGCGTAAGCGCCTGCTTCTCGTCCATGCTATCGACTTCGATGTTGGTGAGCTTGGTCACGCCATCGACGAGCTCGGCCACCGTATCACCAAACAGGCCGGAAACATCGGCGAGCGAGGTCTCGGTGTCCTCGACGGTATCGTGCAGCAGCGCGGCGCACACCACATCGCAGTCCATCTTGAGATCGGCCAAAATGATGGCCACCTCGACGGGATGGTTGATGTACATCTCACCCGAGCGGCGCTTTTGGTTGCAGTGCTTCTCGGCAGCAAAGCAATAGGCCTGCTCCACCTTAGAGAAGTCGTCCTCATTCATATATTTGAGGCACAGGCGCTCCAGCCTGTCGTAGCTGTCCGCCATAATCTCGGGCGGCAGCTCATCGGCATGCTTATAGTGCTCCATCTCCGAAAACGGCTGGAGGGTGGAATCATGGGCGGTACGGGCTGCGGCATCCATCGAGGTCCCCTTCCCCTAGGCCCGCGGTACGATCGGGCGGTTAACTTTGGCTAGCATATCAGAAGCGCACGAATCAAGCGCCCAGCTCCGGAAAGCCGAGAACTCCATGCGCGAGCGCAAGCCCTCCAAATAGCGAATAGACCTGCTCAATTGCACACGGCCGGGGTTTTCTGCCATCGCGATGCGACGAGTGTCGTCAAACCCCGAAACGCGACAGAAACCAAGCTCTTCGAAGATTCCCAGACCGCTTGCCACCGAGCGCTCGTCGACCGGCGTGCGGGCATCGATGGCGAGGCACATCTGCGCGATGTCGATATCGCTCGCGCTAAACGAGTCGTCTCCAGTCTTGCCGCGGTTGGAGCGCCACATAGTCTGCAACGCGCGATAGAGCGTGACGAGCTCGTCGCGCTCGGGCGCGTAGCAGTCGAGCAGGCGCTCGTTAATGCGAGCGTCACGCGACGAATAGAGCAGGTGAATCACGGCAGGTCGGCCGTCGCGACCGGCGCGGCCGCTCATCTGGTTAAACTCAATGCCGCCAAACGGCATGTGATAGAGCACGACATGGCGGATATCGGGCAGGTTGACGCCCTCGCCAAAGGCAGATGTCGAGACGATGCAGCTGAGGCTGCCGTCTCGGAATGCTTCCTCCACGCGGCGACGATCGGAGCGCGCAAGCCCCGCGTTATAGAACGCGATGCGGGTCGCGCAATCGGGTACCCGCTTGCGCAGCGTCTTAGCAAGCGCCACGGACTGGTCGCGCGAGTTGACGTAGATGACGGTCTTCTCCCCCGTCGCCACGATTGACACCAGGCGGTTCTCGCGGCTCGCAAGGTCTCGGTCATCCTCGAGCTGCAAGTTCTCGCGCACCGTCTCGTCGACCACCGTACGGGTAATCGGTAGCACGCGGGCGAGCTCGGCCACAACCGGAGCCGTTGCGGTGGCAGTCGCGGCCAGAACGACCGGGTCGCCCAGGGCCTTGAGGATATCGGGCATGTCGAGATAGGCGCTCCGGTCGCCGCCCTTGGCAAGACCGGCATGATGCGCCTCATCGATAACGACAAAACCGATGCGCCCCGAACGCGCAAAGCGGTCGCGGTGAATGGACAGGAACTCGGGCGTCGTGAGCACGATGCCGGTGCGGCCCGCAGCCAAGCCAGCAAACACGTCATCGCGCGCCGCCTCCACGGTCTCGCCGGTCAGCACGCCTACGCCAATGCCGAGCGCGGCCATCGTCGACGAGAGGTGATAGGCCTGGTCGGCAACGAGCGCACGCAGCGGATAGACAAAGATGCTCGCACGCCCGCGAAGGACCGCCTCGCGCGCGGCATGCACATGGAAGATAAGAGACTTGCCGCGGCCCGTTCCCATAACGGCCAAGACGCTCTGGTGGTCGGCGAGCGCGTCGAGTGCCTCGACCTGAGCGCGGTGCGGCTGGTTCGAGCCGATAAAGCTATGGATAAGCGAGCGCGTCAGCTCGGTATAGGAAAGCTGGGCGAGCGTTTGGCGCTTGCGGGACTCCAGACGAAGACCGGCGTCCGCAGGCTCCACGCCGCGGCGAAGCTCACATGCCGGGTCGTCAACGCTGGGCGCCGTGGTATCGCGGACCAAGACATCCTTGATCATGAGCTTTGGCTTTACGCGACCTTGCCAATGCTCGGCCACGGCCTCGAACACCAAGTCGACGGCGCTATCGCAATTGATGAGCCTATCGATCTGCGGCACGCGGAACATGATGGCCGGCACGCTCGCAGCGCCATCGGTCGCCACAAAGCGCATGTGCTCGCCGGTTTTGCCCACTACGGCGCGATCGCACATCGTCACGCCCTCGGCGGCCAGAAGCGGCACCTTATTGCCCTGGCCAAACGGCTCAAGACGGGAGATCTGCTCGATGGTCTCGATATTCAGCTCGGAAAGGTCGACCGTGGCGGCGACCTCGTCGGTGTCCTCAAAATCCTCGGCGGGAAGCTCGGACAGCACGGCGGAAAGGCGACGACGGAACTCGTCGAGCTTGGACGCCTCGATGGTCACGCCCACCGCGCCCGCATGCCCGCCGCGACGAATCAGCAGATCGGAGCAGCGTTCTACGGCGTCGAACAGGTTGACCTTGCCCACCGAGCGGCCCGATCCGCGTGCAACGCCGTCCTCAATCGAGAAGAGCAGCGCCGGCACGTGATAGCGATTGGTCAGGCGGCTCGCCACGATGCCCTTGACGCCCTCGTGCCAGCCCTCGCCGCCCACGACGATTGCGCGACCGCCATCATAGGTCTCCTCGACCTTCGCCATGGCATCGCGCGTAAGTTCGGCCTCGATCTCGCGGCGTTGGCGATTGATCTCCTCGAGCTCGGCGGCAAGCGCGCTCGCTTCGATGGGGTCACGGGCAAGTAGCAGGTCGAGCGCCAGCTTGGGATCAGCCATGCGGCCGGCGGCGTTCAAGCGGGGAATGAGCGAAAACGACAGGCCATCGGCCGTAATGCTAGAGAGGTCAGCCTTGGCGAGCGCGGCCAGCGCGATATAGCCGGGGCGGGCGGTCACGCGCATCTGCTGGATGCCCTCGGCGACCAGTGCGCGGTTCTCGGGCGTCAGCGGCATCATGTCGGACACGGTACCAAGCGCCGCAACCTCGATCAGCGAACGCCAATACGACGGTTTGCCCAGACGCTCGCCCAGGACCTGCACCAGCTTGAGTGCCACGCCGGCACCGGCAAGCTCGCGCGAGGGACCCTCGTCCTCGAGTTTAGGGTCGGTCAGGGGCACGCCCTGCGGTACCTGGTCGGAGGGTTCGTGGTGGTCCGTGACCACCAATTCGATCCCCAGGCTCTCCAGATAGGAGACTTCTTCCTTGGCGGCAATGCCGTTATCGACGGTCACGATCAGCTGAGGATGAGCGAGCTCGTTAACGCGGTCGAGCGCCGCGCGCGAAAGACCGTAGCCCTCGTCAAAGCGATGCGGAATAAACGGCGTGACATCGGCGCCAAACGTGCGCAGCGCCTCGGTCAACAGGCAGGTCGACGTAATACCGTCAACGTCAAAATCGCCAAAGACCGCGATGCGCTCGTGGTTGCGAATAGCGCGCTCGACGCGGTCGGCAACGACCGACATGCCCGGGATAATGAGTGGGTCGGCCCAGTCGCGATCGAGCGAAGGCGTCAAAAACAGCTGGCCTTCCTCGATGGATGTAATGCCGTGCGCAACCATAATGCGCGCCACCAACCCGGGTATGCCCAGGCCAGCCGAAAGCTCCTTTTCGAGCTCGGGGTTTTGCTGAGCGACCGCCCAGCGATGCGTCGTCTTAAGCGATGACATAGGCACCCACCCCCGATAGGGGCAGGTCGCCGCGATACCTCTCACGGTTCATAGCGATGAGTCCTCTGTGTATGCCCGCTTCGGCAGGCAGATCTGTTGAACGGATTTATTATACCGTGCGGCGCGGACGCAAATCGCCGCAGCATGCCGCGGTTTCGGTAAACGATGCCGGTAATAGCCTCGAAATAATCGAGCGTTTCTGACGCACGGACGCATGCGAGCGTCTAGCATATCCATTCAAAACGGATTCACGAGCAAAGGGAGTCACAAGAGTATATGAAGCAATGGGTTGGACTGGGCAAGTTTCTCGCGGGACATATGCAGGTCATCGTTCCGATTTGCGTGGCGCTCGGCGTGCTCTTTCCCCAGCAGATTGGCGTACTCAAGCCTATCGTTCCCGCCCTGTTTGCCTTTATGACGTTTCAGGGTGCGCTCAGCAACACCTTCCACCAGGTAACCGAGGTGTTCCGCCGTCCGCTGCACCTGATTTTGCCGCTGCTCGTCTCGGCGGTGCTCATTCCCATAGCAGCCTATGCCATGGGATCGCTGTTCTTTGGCTCCAATCCCAACCTTGTCTGCGGTATCGTGCTCGAGTACAGCGTACCCGTGGCGGTCACTGCCTTTATGTGGATTAGCATGTTCGGCGGCAACGGCCCGCTCGCGCTCACCATCATCCTGACGTCCTCGGTTATCTCGCCTGTAACGATTCCTCTTACGCTCAAGCTCTTGCTGGGCGCCACCGTCTCGATCGACGTGCCGAGCATGATGCAAGACATGGCCTTTATGATCGCCATCCCCGCTGTGCTCGGCATCGTGATCAACGAGCTCACGCGCGGTTGGGGTCATGAGAAAATCTCCCCCGCGCTTTCGCCCGCCTGCAAGTTCATGATGATGGGTGTTATCGCGTCCAACTCCACCGCCATGAGCGAGTACGTGCTGCACATGAACACGGTGCGCCTGGAAGTCGCCCTCTTTATTTTGGTCTTCGCCATCAGCGGCTTTATCGTCGGTTTTCTGGTCGCACGTGCGCTGCATCTGCCGTATAGCGAGACGACCACCATGTGCTTTACCTGCGGCATGCACAATATCTCTTCGGGTGCCGTCATCGCCACACAGTACTTTCCGGGCGAGGTCGTGTTCCCCGTCATGTGCGGCACGCTGTTTCAGCAGGTGCTGGCCTCGATTATCGGGCATCTCTTTGAGCGCCTGACCGGCGAGGAGCGCGCCAAACAGCGCAAGCAGGTCAAGGCCGGCCGCGACGCGATGGCACGCTAGGCAGCACACTTTTCGCAGGCGCTCGCCTTGCTACGCGAGCGTTTCCAGATGCGCACGCAGACGCTCAGCATCGATATCGAGCGTGGTCTCGGCATTGACCTGGGCCAGACGATAGCCCACAAAGTAGGGTGATACCACCCAACGTGGTAGCGCCTTGGCAATGGTCCGGCCGTCCATGTGGTAGAAGAACAAGTTGTACGACTCCGCGCGACCACCGTGGTGCTCGTGCAGGATATAGCGCAGGGCCACCTGAATCGCATCGGCAAACAGGTCCGCTTCGGCTTGGTCGCGGGTGTCGTCGCTGGCGGCGATTCCCTGTGGAGCCGAGACGTTGACCTCAAAGAATCCCATGATCGGCTCGGTTGAGATGTTGACCGCGACCCTCCCGTGTCGCCAAACATCGATGCCTTCGAAGTTGGCGGGGGCTAGTGCTGCATAACCGTCCTCCCGCTCCAGACCCACAATCTGCATGTGTGGATGGACGAGGCTGCCGCCCGAAAGCGGGCCTTTGTTCTTGTACATGAGTACACTGCGGTACTGCTGGGAATCGATCATCTGCTGCCAACAGCCCAGGGCAAACCGCATCACATGATGCAGCTCATCCGGTTCATAGGTCACCAGGTCGGCGTCGTGATTGGCCGACTCGATCAATACGGTCTGACGGGTGGCCCGCAAGGTCTTGAACTTATTCTCGAGCCAGATGCAGTCACCATCGCGCTGGATGATGTTGGCGAGCCCCTCCGTGTCGCAAAAGGGGCACGCGGTACCGGGGCGGCGGTTGTCGTCGGGCTTACCGCTCGCCTGCTGAACGTCAAATACGAGCGCCACGGGTTATACCTCCAGCGGCACAATCTTGGTGCCATGGAGCTCGGAGACGCCGAGCGCCGCCGCGACCGCGTCGCGATTTGTCGTAGTGATGCCGCCGCCGGGAAGGATGGTCAAACGATCGCCCGCATACTCGATTAAACGAGCCAGGTGATCGAAATTATCCTCGATCGACGTACCGGCCGCGCCGCCATGCGTGAGGATGCGCGTAACGCCGCAGTCGGCAAGTGTATCAATCGCATCGAGCTGAGCCTCGGGCGAGAGCTGGTCAAATGCCATGTGGAAGGTGATGTCGATGGGCTCACGCTTACATTCCTCGGTCGCGCAGCCCGCAGCCATCACGAGGGCGCCAAGCGTAAGTTCGTCGAGCGCCCATCCGCCAGCGCAGGGTTTGCAGCAGCCAAAGACCAAGCCGTCAACGCCCGCACTCACGGCAAGACCCAAATCCATCTCCATCATGCGCAGCTCGTCCTGGTTGTAATGAAAGTCGCCACCACGCGGACGAATCATGCACATCACTCGCGCGTTACGCTCGTGAGCGTAGCTGACCGTAGCGCTGATAACGCCAGCGGAAGGCGTGGTGCCACCGACGGCGAGGTTGTCACACAGCTCAATGCGCCCCGAACCGGCCTCGATAGCCGCCGGCACTCGCTCAAAGTTCTCGGCACAAAACTCGTACAGCATAGATAGGCCCCCAAAGACAGCAGATGTTTTCCGACGGGCATTGTCACACATCCCCATGAAGTTGCGGTGGAATAGAGACTGTTTTGGCCTCTGGAGCCTTCGTTTAGTCCCTATTTCACCGCAACTTAAAAAGGGGGCGCTGACCGGGTTGGTCAGCGCCCCCTTTGTTGAATGGATTAACCACCCAGGTAGGCTTTACGCACGTTATCGTCGTGCAGGAGCTCTTGACCCGTGCCGGTCATGGTGATCTTGCCGGTCTCGAGCACGTAGCCGCGCGTAGCAATCGAGAGCGCCATCTGCGCGTTCTGCTCGACCAGGAACACCGTGGTGCCGGCCTTGTGCAGGTCCTCGACAATCTGGAAGATCTGCTCAATCAGAATCGGCGCCAGGCCCATGGAAGGCTCGTCGAGCATGAGCAGCTTGGGGTTGCTCATAAGAGCGCGGCCCATAACGAGCATCTGCTGCTCGCCGCCCGAAAGGGTGCCGGCGACCTGGTGACGGCGCTCCTTAAGGCGCGGGAACTGCTCGTAGACACGCTCAAGGCCCGGAGCGACCGTGGACTTGGGCTGTGTATAGGCGCCCATCTCCAGGTTCTCCTCGACCGTCATCTGCAAAAAGGCGCGACGGCCCTCGGGGACCTGAGCCAGGCCCTTACCAACCAGCTTATCGGCGGGCGTATGGGTAATGTCCTCGCCCATAAACTTGATGGAGCCGGTCTTGGAGCGCAGCAGGCCCGAGACGGTCTTGAGCGTTGTGGACTTACCAGCACCGTTCGCACCGATCAGAGCAACGATCTCGCCCTCGTTGACGTTAAAGGAGATGTCCTTGATGGCGTGGATGGCGCCGTACCAGACGTTGATGTTGTAGACGGAAAGCATCGGCTCTGCCATTTAGTTCTCCCCCTTATCCTGCTTGCCCAGATATGCCTCGATAACGGCGTCGTTGTTCTGGATTTCCTCGGCCGTGCCCTTGGCGATGACCTTGCCAAAGTTGAGCACGCAGATACCCTCGCAGATATTCATAACGAGCGACATGTCGTGCTCGATAAGCATGATGGCAATGCCGAAGGTGTCGCGAATCTTAACGATGTTCTCCATGAGTTCCGCGGTCTCGGACGGGTTCATGCCGGCGGCAGGCTCGTCGAGCAGCAGCAGTTTGGGGTTGGTGGCAAGCGCGCGAACGATCTCCAGACGACGCTGGGCGCCGTAAGGCAGCGAGCCAGCCTGCTCGTTTGCCAGATGCTCCATATCAAAGATGGACAGCAGCTCCATGGCGCGCTCGTGAGCAGCCTTCTCGTGCTTCCAATACGTCGGCAGGCGCAGCACGCCCTCAAAACCGGAATAGCGCTCCTGGTTGTGCAGACCGACCTTGACGTTGTCCTCCACCGTCATGGTGTTGAACAGGCGAATGTTCTGGAATGTACGGGCAATACCCATGCGGTTGACCTGATAGACCGACTTGCCCGAGGTATCCTCTCCGTCGAGCAGGATGGTGCCGTGCGTGGGCTGATACACCTTGGTGAGCAGGTTGAAGACCGTGGTCTTACCGGCACCGTTGGGGCCGATCAGACCGGCGATCTCGGTCTTGCCGATAGTCAGGCTAAAGTCGTCGACTGCCTTAAGGCCACCGAACTCAATGCCCAGGTGGATGCACTCGAGTGCAGGGCGCTCGCCCAGGTCACGATCGGGAACGATGGCGCCAGAAGGATACGGGACCATCTTGCCCTTCTTGAACTCAAATTTACTGGGCATCGGCTGCCACCTCCTTCTTGGAAGCAAAGCGATCCTTAATGCGTGCGAAGAACGCCTTGAGCTGCGGGTTGTTGGTAAAGATCATGACCAGGATCAGCACGATAGCGTAAATGAGCATACGGTAGTCCGAGAACTGACGGAGCAGCTCGGGAAGCACCGTGAGCAGCGCCGCCGCGATGACGGAGCCGCGCATATTGCCCAGACCGCCCAGGACCACGAACACCAGAATGAGGATGGACGTGTTGAAGTCGAACTTGGTGGCGGAGAGCTGCGAGAAGTTACCGCCGAAGAGGGCTCCGGCAGCACCGGCGAGGGCAGCGGAAACCACGAAGGCGATCATGCGGTACTCGGTGACGGAGATGCCTACGGACTCGGCTGCAATCTTGTTATCGCGCACGGCCATAATGGCACGGCCGGTACGGCTGCGAACCAGGTTGAGCACGATCACGAGTGCGACCATGACCAGGATGGCACCGGCGAGGAAGGTCGAGTACGTCGACACGCCCGAGGCGCCCTGGGCGCCCTTGATGATGGCGGTGCCGTCCTCGAGCAGGTGCAGGTCGTCGATCGTAGAGTTGCCCGTGATGTTAAAGATCACGTGCAGGCCGCGCGAGTCGACACCCACGATAAGGCAAGTGACGATCTCTTTGATGATCTCGCCAAAGGCCAGCGTCACGATAGCCAGGTAATCGCCGCTCAGGCGAAGGACCGGGATGCCGATCAAGAAGCCCAGGATGGCGGCAGCGATAGCGCCGACCACGATGCTGATGATAAGGCGCACCGGATCGGAGGGAACGGCGCTCTCGAGGGCGACCGCGGTGACGATGCCCGTGTAGGCACCGACACTCATAAAGCCCGCATGGCCCAGCGACAGGTCGCCCGCGATGCCGACGACAAGGTTGAGGGAAATGGCCATGACGATGTAGGCCGTGATGGGAACCAGCTGACCGGCGATCATGCGCGGGATCATATGGTTGGACTGCATAAAGAACACGATGGCGAAGGCCACGATACACATGGCGTACGTGACAAAGTCGTGACGCGTCTGCTTATCTTTAAGAAACTTCATAACGCTCACCTACACCTTCTCGGGGACGTACTTGCCCAAGAGGCCGGCAGGCTTGACGAGCAGAACGATGATCAAAACACCAAAGACGATGGAGTTGGCAAGGCTCGTGGAAATGTAGGCCTGCGCCATCGCCTCGATGATGCCGATGAGAATGCCACCGACAAAGGCGCCGGGGATGGAGCCGATGCCACCGAAGACGGCGGCGTCGAAGGCCTTGATGCCAGGCATGGCGCCCGTCGTAGGCTGCAGCACCGGCGAGTAGGAGCACAGCAGCACGCCGGCGATGGCGGCAAGGGCAGAGCCGATGGCGAACGTCATCGAGATGGTGCGGTTGACGTTGACGCCCATGAGCTGAGCGGCGGCCTTGTCCTCGGACACGGCGCGCATGGCTTTGCCCATCTTGGTCTTACCCGTAAAGAACATCAGGCCGGCCATGATAACCAGGCAGGCGACGATGGTGACGAGCGAGACGGCGCTTACGTTGAACTTGGCCAAGAACTCCGGCACCTGGAAGGTGACGAGCGAAGTGAAGTTCTTGGGCGTAGCGCCCCACAGAAGCTGCGCGGCGTTCTGCAGGAAGTAAGACACGCCGATAGCCGTGATCAGAACGGCCAGCGGGCCTGCTTGGCGCAGCGGCTTATAGGCCAGACCCTCGATGAGAACACCGAGAACGGTACAGACCACACAAGAGAGAACTACAGATGCCCAGCCCGGGAGGCCGAGATACGACGTGGCGCAGAACGAGACATAGGCACCGACCATGATGACATCGCCGTGAGCGAAGTTCAGCATCTTGGCGATACCGTAGACCATGGTGTAGCCCAACGCGATGATGGCGTAGACGCTGCCCATGGACAGGCCGTTGACCAGGTATTGGATAAAGACCGTCATGTTCCACATCCCCCTTTCGAATAGGTTTCCAGTTGATGTATGAAACAGGGACGTTACATCGTCCCTAGATACCAAGCAAGCAGGGAAGGCCAAAACCTCCCCTGCTTGGGATCAAAACCGCTCTATGTAAGGCGGCCTATTAGGCCTGTACGTACTTGCCGTCGGTGATGACGTACACCGTGGGCTCCTTCTGGACCTGGCCCTTATCGTTCCAGGTAAGCTTGCCGGTCAGACCGTCAACGGTAATCTTGAGCATAGCCTTGGACAGCTTCTCGGCGACCTCGGTCGGATCGGCGTCGACACCAAGACCGGCCTCCTTGACGGCCTCGGCCACCGCGTGCACGCCGTCGTAGGCGTCGGCGGCAAACTGGTCGGGGGTATCGCCGTACTTATCCTTGTAGGCGTTGACGAAGTCGGCGTTCTTCTCGTCGTCGGCGGAGAACGGGGTCATGAGCAGCAGACCCTCGGCAAGAGAGGTATCGAAGCCCTCAACGCCCAGGATGCCGTCCATGCCGTCGCAGCCCATCATCTTGACGTCGTAGCCCATGTCCTTGGCGTTCTTGAGCAGGACGGACGCCGGCGTGTAGTAGATCGGCGCAAAGATCATGGTGGCGCCGGCCTGCTTGGCCTTGGTCAGCTGGTTGGTAAAGCTCGTGGCGGAGTCGTCCTTAAAGGTCTCCTCGTCAACAATCTCGAGCTTGGACTCAGCGGCCTGGGCCTTAAAGGAATCTGCGACACCCGCAGAATAGGCGTCGCCGGAGTTATAGAACAGCACGAACTTCTCGTCCGCATACTTCTGCGCCAGGAACTTGGCAGCGTTGACGCCCTGGTTGGGATCGGTAAAGCAAACCTGGAAGACGCAATCCTTGCCGTCGGTAACGTCCTCGGAGGACGCGGACGGGGTAATCATGAATGTCTTGGGGTCGTTACCGCACTCTGCGGCAACGGCAACCGACGCACCCGTGGTGGTCGGGCCGACGAGGGCCTGCATGCCCCAGTCGAGCAGGGTATTCAAGGCGTTGACAGCCTTCTCACCGTCGGCCTGGTCGTCCTCGGCCTTGCTGGCAAGCGGCAGCTCCTTGGTCGAGAAATCCTTGCAGCCAAGCTCGACACCCTGGGTAACGGACTTGCCGTAGGACGCGTTGGCGCCGGTCAGCGGGCCGATGGTGCCGATCTTAAACGAAGCGTCGCCCGAAGCGGAACCGCTGTCGCCGCCGTTGGAGGAGCAGCCAGCTAGAATGGACATCGCCCCCAGACCTGCTGCGCTCGCGATAACGCTCCTGCGATTCATAACAGGGTTCAATGACTTACCGGTGAGGCTCGACATGCGGCTCTCCTCTCAAATCTCGTCGGGTTTCGGTAACCCGACAGGCCATCCTTCGCCGTGTTCGGCGTTCGCAAAATAGTAGACGCTTTAGTTGAGAAAAGTGGCGATTATTTCAACTTTTCTTTTGTTTTGTCCATTTATCCATATTCATGCGTATTTCTGTCGGTTTATGCAGTTTAGCCACTTTATTGCGTGAAAGTAATGTTTCCATTCTGTTACATGCGTCCCTGCCCTGATTAAAACGGCCTCACCGCTCGCGTTTTGTGCGCACCTAGGCGGCGATGTACTTGCCGTTCTGAATCACATAGGCTGTAGGTCGTATGTAGTGAGCATGTTTCCAATGTTTCCGCAGCGTTTCGGGGGTGCCGTTTTGTGCGACTCCTGTTGCCTGGCGAGCACGCGCCCTCGGTTCACGCTAGAATGCACTCAACCTTTAAGCGGTTAATCCATCCATAAGATGCACGAAGGAGCTATCTATGAGCGAACCCCTGCGCACCGTGAACGTCGGTCTGATCGGTCTGGGAACCGTCGGCGGCGGCGTGGCCCGTCTGATCAAGAGCCACCACGATGAGTACCTGGCAGCCTACGGCATCGACCTTAAGCTGACCCGCGCCTGCGCGCTTGCCTGGGAGCAGGCCGAAGCAGCCGGTATTGAGCGCGAGGCCTTTACAAGTGACTGGCACGACGTCGTCACCGACCCCGCCGTCGACATCGTCGTCGAGCTGATCGGCGGCGAGCATCCCGCAACCGAGATCTTCACCACTGCCTTCGAGAACGGCAAGCATGTCGTCTCCGCCAACAAGGCTCTGCTGGGCCGTCACGTCGAGACGCTCGCCGAGAAGGCGCGCGCGTGCGGCGTACAGATTAAGTGCGAGGCCAGCTGCGGCGGCGGCATCCCCATCGTAAGCACGCTTGAGCACGACCTGGTAGGCAACAAGATCCTGACCATCGCCGGCATTCTCAACGGCACCACCAACTATATCCTGTCGCGCATGGACGCCGAGGGTGCCGATTACGCCGACGTACTTGCCGACGCGCAGGCCAAGGGCTATGCCGAGGCCGACCCGTCCGCCGACGTCGACGGCTTCGACGCCGCCAGCAAGACGGCGATCCTCGCCTCCATCGGCTTTGGCACCCGCGTTACCACCGACGATGTGTACCAGCAGGGTATCCGCACCATCGGCGCCGAGGACATCGCCCAGGCCCGCGAGCTCGGCTACACCATTAAGCTGCTCGGCATCGCCCGCAACACCGACGCCGGCGTCGACGTCCGCGTGCATCCCACTCTGATCCCCGCCGACCACATGCTTGCCAAGGTCAACGGCGCCATGAACGCCGTCTACGTGGTAGGCGACGCCGTGGGCGAGACCATGTTCTACGGTGCCGGCGCAGGCTCCTTCCCCACCGCGAGCGCCGTCGTGGGCGATATCCTGTCGCTCTCCGAGCAGATCAGCCGCGGCGTGGCTCCGCTGCCCGAGATTGAGCCCTATGGTCACAACCTCGCCTTTAAGCCCATGGACGAGCTCCAGACCAAGTACTATGTGCGCCTGAAGGTCGCCGACCGCGTGGGCGCCCTGTCCGAGACGGTCGACATCTTTGCCAAGCACAACATCTCGATCTCGCTCATCAACCAGGTCGAGGACGGCAAGTCGGGCGCCAGCGATACCTGCTCGGTCATCTTCCTGACGCACCGCGCGCTCGAGAAGGACGTCCAGGCTGCTGCCGCCGAGCTTGCCAGCGTCGACTGCGTGGCCGAAGTCGCCAACGTCCTGCGTATCGAGGACGTCGAGGCCTGGACCGAAGGCGTCATGGCCAACTAACCCGATTCTCGGCAAATCAAATAACGCATGAGGGGCTCCCGTCCGATTGGATGGGAGCCCCTTTTAGTTACATCTTTTGCACGAAGTGGTCGATTAACGTTTGAACAACTTGACCGTTCGTCAACAACCGTGGATACCGTTTACCGATATGCGGCGTCAGCTGTTTTTTGCCGCCACTATGCTGTGCTGCAAGTGTCCATCCACATAAGAGAGGAAGCGATATGCTGCTCGAGGGCAAGAAAGCAATCGTCACCGGAGGCACGCGCGGTATCGGCTATGCCATCGCCTGCCGTTTTATCGAGGAGGGTGCCGCCGTCACCGTCTTTGGCTCGCGCCAGGAGACTGCCGATGCAGCCGTTGAGAAGCTGACAGCTGTCTATCCCGACGCCAAGGTCTGGGGCCGTTCCTGCGACCTCACCTCGCTCGAGGCCGTGACCGAGGCCTTTACCCAGGCTGCAGCCGACATGGGCGGTCTCGATACGGTCGTCAACAACGCCGGCATCTCCCAGCGCTCGCCCCTTTTGGACTACACGGCCGAGGAGTTCGCAAAGGTCATGAACCTTAACGTCGTCGCTGTCTTTAATGGCCACCAGGCTGCCGCCAAGATCATGACCGAAGCCGGCCACGGCGGCACCATCACTACCACAAGCTCGATGGTCGCCAAGTACGGCCAGCCCTCCGGCGTCGGTTACCCCACGTCCAAGTTTGCCGTCAACGGAATGGTCCAGTCGCTCTCGCGCGAGCTCGCCCCCATGGGTATTCGCGTCAATGCCGTCGCGCCTGGCGTAACCAAGACCGATATGGTCGCCAACCTGCCCGAAGAGGTCATCAAGCCCATCATCGCCACCATCCCGCTCGGCCGCATGGGCGAGCCCGAGGATGTCGCCAACGCCTTTGTCTTCCTGGCGAGCGACATGTCCTCCTATGTCACGGGCGCCGTGCTCCCCGTCGACGGAGCCGCCCGCTCCTAAAGGTCGCAAGCCTCAGCTCCCAGCCTCAACATAGTCCAACAAAGAAGGCGCGCCGTCTGCATCAACTGCAGGCAGCGCGCCTTCTTCTGTTATGAAAGGGAAACTATGTCCCAATATTTCGGATCAGAACGGGGCACGGTTCCCCCAGGACCTCCTTGCGGAAACTGCGTCCCGTTTTGAACGCAGATTCTGGGATGTGGTTTCCGCAACGGGTCTCTCGCGGAAAGCGCGTCCCACTCTGGACGCCCATTCCGGGACACCGTTTCCCAACGGCCCCTGTTTCGGAAACCACATCCCGTTTCGAGCCTTCAAAGCGTGACGCGACTCCCTTGAGAGACTATCGACTACTTGCCGTCGTCGTCCTGGGCTTCATCGCGTGCGTAAAGCTCTAGCATGCGGCGGCGGTATTCGTGCACGGCGAGCTTGGCGCGCTCCAGGCGGCGGCGCTCACGCGGAGTCAGCTCGGACGGGTCAACCTCATCACCATAGGTCTTATCGGCAAGAAGATGCGCCGCGTCCACGATGCGGGCATCGATGTGGCCGCTCGCTGCCTCGGCGGAAAGACGCTCGGCAATCGTATCGAGCGTAGGCAGGCCCTCGAATACGCGACCATGTCCATGCGAGGTCAGCAGCTCGTGCTCGCGTGCGAGCAGGCTCGCCAAATCGTGATGGGCGCGCAGGATGTCGAGCGCATCGGATGGATGCTCGGCAACCTCTGCCACGGCGGCGACCGGTGCAGCGTCGACCACGCGGTAGAAGAGCTGCGCGAGCAGCGGCATCAAGAACACCGTGATGGCACCGGCGGCAACCATGACCGACGCAATATCTTGCGACAGCGCGCCCGCGTTGACGGCAACGCTTGTCACGGCAACGATGATCGGCAGAGCCGTGGTGCAGTACAGGGCCACGGTAATGCGGCCATACGCCGACACATCGCGCGTCGCAGGACAAATGCCCATAGAGATGAGGATGGGCACGGCGCGAATAATCAGCAACGCCACGATAAAGCCCGCGAGCAAGCCCGGGCGCGACGCCACGGCCGTCAGGTCGATCTTTGCGCCCGACACGGTGAAGAACACCGGAATCAAAAAGCCGTAGGCCAGGCCGTCGAGCTTAGTCTCGAGCGTATGGTTGCCCTCGGGGATGATATAGCGCAGGACAAAGCCGGCGGCAAAAGAACCCAACACGATGTCGAGGTCAAAGACGGCGGAGAATGCCACGAGCGTGACCAGGATGAGCACCGTCAGGCGCACGAAGGTCTGCGACGTGGTATCGGCGCGCTCCTCGACAAACGCAAAGAAGCGGCTGCCGACGCGCTTGGAGCGGCTCGGGACCACGGCCAGTAACACGCAAACCACCGCAAACAAGCCAAGGATTACGAGCGTTTGGATGCCAGTGCGAGCAGACAGCAGCACCGACATGGCGAGCACGGGACCGAGCTCGCCCCAAGTGCCATACGCGAGAATCGAGTCGCCCACACGCGTGCCGGTGAGCGAGCGCTCGCGCATGATGGGCACGAGCGTGCCGAGCGCCGTAGAAGTGAGGGCAAGCGTCACGGCGATACCGTCGAAATGACTGACCGAGAACCACGGGGTAAAGCGCACGGCAAGCCAGGCGATACCAAACGTGACGACCCACGTCGCCAAGCCGTAGCGCCCCTCGACACCCGTGATGCTCTTGGGGTCGATCTCAAAGCCGGCGAGCAGGAACAAAAAGGCCAGGCCGAGCTCGGACACAAGCGAGACCTCGGCATCTACATGGATGACGCCGAGCATATGGGGTCCCAGCACCGCACCGAACACGAGCAAAAAGACGGTCTCGGGAACGGGTTTTCCGGGAATCGCCGAGGCGATGAAGGGGCTTGCAAAGGCCACGAGCGCGATGATGGCGAGTGAAACGAATGCCATGTGATGCCTTTCTCTTGTTTGCGCATCACTGTAGCACCCTCGCCGTCCTCAACGCGCCGCGAGCTGTCGTATCATAGTGAGGTTTACAAACATGTGGCTCAAGGCGACCGCAGGGCAGACCCCGCAAACCGACCGCTGCCGCATACCGTACCGTACGCCCAACCGATCAGGAAGGCAGGAACCAATGGTCTCTCGTATCTACGTGGAGAAGAAACCCGGGTTCGACGTCGAGGCTCAGCAGCTCAAGGGCGAGCTGACCGAAATTCTCGGCATCAAGGGCATCGAGGCCCTGAGGATCATCAACCGCTACGACGTCGAGGGCATCGACGAGGAGCTTTTCCGCTCCTGCGTGCCGACCGTCTTTAGCGAGCCCCAGGTCGATGTGACCTACGACGAGCTCCCCGCAAGCGATGGCGCCGTCTTTGCCGTCGAATTCCTGCCTGGCCAGTTTGACCAGCGCGCCGACTCCGCCAGCGAGTGCGTGCAGCTCATCAGCCAGGGCGAGCGCCCCGCCGTGCGCTCCGCCAAGGTCTATATGATCTCGGGCACTCTGGACGAAGCCGCCATCGAGGCCATCAAGCACTACGTGGTGAACCCCGTCGAGGCGCGCATCGCCTCGCTCGACCTGCCCGAGACGCTGTACATGGAGACCCCCGAGCCCCAGCCCGTCGAAGTGCTCGACGGTTTCCGCGAGCTCGACGAGACCGGCCTTGCCGCCTTTATCTCCGAGCGCGGTCTTGCCATGGACGAGGCGGACATCGCCTTCTGCCAGCAGTACTTCCGCGATGAGGACCGCGACCCCACCATCACCGAAATCCGCGTGATCGACACCTACTGGTCCGACCACTGCCGCCACACCACCTTCGGCACCGTCCTGGACGACGTGACGATCGATGATGCCGTGGTGCAGCAGGCCTTCGACCGCTATATGGAGATGCGCCACGAACTCGGTCGCGACGCCAAGCCCGTCTGCCTCATGGACATGGGCACCATCGGCGCCAAGTACCTTAAGAAGACCGGCGTCATGACCGATGTCGACGAATCCGAGGAGATCAACGCCTGCACCGTCAAGGTGAAGGTCGATGTCGATGGCGAGGACCAGGACTGGCTGTTCCTGTTTAAGAACGAGACCCACAACCACCCGACCGAGATTGAGCCCTTCGGCGGTGCCGCCACCTGCGTGGGCGGTGCCATCCGCGACCCGCTCTCGGGCCGCAGCTACGTGTACCAGGCCATGCGTGTCACCGGCGCCGGCGACCCCACCGTCCCCGTGTCCGAGACGCTCGAGGGCAAGCTGCCGCAGCGCAAGCTCGTAACTACCGCTGCCGCCGGCTACTCCAGCTACGGCAACCAGATCGGCCTTGCCACCGGCCAGGTCAACGAGCTCTATCACCCCGGCTACGTGGCCAAGCGCATGGAGGTCGGCGCCGTCGTGGGCGCTACCCCGGCAAACCACGTGCGCCGCGAGTGCCCCGCCCCCACCGACAAGATCATCCTGCTGGGCGGCCGCACCGGCCGTGACGGCATCGGCGGCGCCACCGGCTCCTCCAAGACCCAGAACACCGAGTCCATCGAGACCTCAGGCGCCGAGGTCCAGAAGGGCAACGCTCCGGTCGAGCGCAAGCTGCAGCGCCTCTTCCGCCGCGGCGACGCCTGCCGCCTGATCAAGCGCTGCAACGACTTTGGCGCCGGCGGCGTCTCGGTCGCCGTAGGCGAACTTGCCGACGGCCTGTATGTCGACCTGGACACCGTGACCAAGAAGTACGACGGCCTGGACGGCACCGAGCTCGCCATCTCCGAGTCCCAGGAGCGTATGGCCTGCGCCGTCGCCGACGGTGACGTCGAGGAGTTCATGGGCTACGCCGCCGAGGAGAACCTGGAGGCGACCGTTATCGCCGAGGTTACCGCCGAGCCGCGCATGCGCATGGCCTGGAACGGTGTCGCCATCGTCGACCTATCCCGCGAGTTCCTCAACTCCAACGGCGCGCCCAAGCACCAGGTCGCCCACGTGTGCGCCCGCAGCGTGTGGCAGCCCAGCTGGGCCGGCACCACGCTTGCCGAGCGCATGACCTCGCTTGTCACCGACCTCAACGTTGCCTCCAACAAGGGCCTTTCCGAGCGCTTCGACTCCACCATCGGCGCCGCGACCGTGCTCATGCCTTTTGGCGGCAAGACGCAGCTCACCCCGAGCTCGGCCATGGTCGCCAAGTTCCCCGTGGACGGCGAGACCACCACGGCAAGCGCCATGGCATGGGGCTTCAACCCCTACCTGATGGAAGCCGACCAGTTTGCTGGCGCCTACCTGTCCGTGGTCGAGTCCATCGCCAAGCTCGTGGCTGCCGGCTTTGAGCACAAGCGCGCCTATCTCTCCTTCCAGGAGTACTTCGAGCGTCTGCGCACCGAGGCCGAGCGCTGGGGCAAGCCCACGGCAGCCGTCCTGGGCGCCCTCATGGCCCAAGTCGACCTGGGTGCCGGTGCCATCGGTGGCAAGGATTCCATGAGCGGCTCGTTTGAGGACGAGGCCGGCGAGCTCAACGTTCCGCCGACCCTGATCAGCTTCGCTGTGGCCGTGGGCCGCGCGGCGCGCGCCGTCTCCCCTGAGTTCAAGGGCCTGACGCATCGCGTCGTACGCATCGCCCCCGCCACCTATGGCGAGGACTACCGCCCCGACGCCCAGCAGCTGCTCGCCGCGTTTGACGCCGTCGAGGCGCTCACCGCCACCGGCGACGCCCTGGCCGTCTCCACGCCCGGCTACGGCTGCGGCGCCGAGAGCCTCTTTAAGATGTGCGTCGGCAACCAGATCGGTATCGAGCTTGCCGAGGACGTGGACGTGGAGAGCCTCTTCACCCCGCTCTACGGCAGCTTTATCGTCGAGCTCGCCGAGGACGCCGAGCTGCCCGAGGTCGCCGACGGCGTTGTCGTCGAGCCCCTGGGTACCACCGTCGAGGGCTATGTCATCAACACCGGCTCCGAGGTCATCGAGCTCGCCGAGCTCCAGGAGGCCTGGGAGAGCGGCATCGAGGGCGTCTTCGCCTACCGCAGCGCCGGCGAGACCCCCAATGTCGAGACCATCGACTTCCGCGCCAAGGACATCCACGTGTACGGCGGCGCTAAGATCGCCCGCCCGCGCGTAATCATCCCCGTGTTCCCCGGCAACAACTGCGAGTACGACAGCGCCCGCGCCTTCCGTGCCGCCGGTGCCGAGGCCGACACCTTCGTGATCAACAACCTCACGCCCGAGGCCGTCGCCGAGAGCACCCACGAGCTTGCCCGCCGCATCCGCGCAAGCCAGATCGTCATGATCCCCGGCGGCTTCTCGGGCGGCGACGAGCCCGACGGCTCCGCCAAGTTCATCACGGCGTTCTTCCGCGCTCCCGAGGTCACCGAGGCAGTCCGCGACCTGCTCAAGGCCCGCGACGGCCTGATGCTGGGCATTTGCAACGGCTTCCAGGCCCTGGTCAAGCTCGGCCTGGTGCCCTACGGCGACATCGTCGACGCCACGCCCGATGCGCCCACGCTGACCTTTAACACCATCGGTCGTCACCAAAGCCGTCTGGTGCGCACTCGCATCTCGTCCAACCTGTCCCCGTGGCTGTCGCAGTGCAGCCTGGACGACCCCTACACCGTCGCTATCAGCCACGGCGAGGGCCGCTTTGTCGCCAACGACGAGGTGCTCGCCCAGCTGATCGCCAACGGCCAGGTCGCCACGCAGTACGTGGGCGAGGACGGCAAGCCCAGCATGGATCTTTCCGTCAACCCCAACGGCTCCGCACTCGCCATCGAGGGCATCACGAGCCCCGACGGCCGCGTCCTGGGCAAGATGGGCCATGCCGAGCGTCGCGGCGACAACCTGTACCGCAACGTGCCCGAGCATGTCCCCGGCGACAAGTTCATGCCGATCTTTGAGAGCGGCGTAGCCTACTTCGCCTAAACCTTTCCCATCGGGTACAATCCCTTCGGGTAACAACACCCGCCACCGGCACGCCCGGTGGCGGGTTCTTTTTTGCTTCGCGCGTATAGGAAGGACACCATGGAAAGCCGCAAACCGTATCTCGCCACCCTGCCCGGACTCATCCTGGGCTGCCTCGTTTGCTGCGCGCTCTGGGGCTCCGCCTTCCCCTGCATCAAAATCGGCTACGCACTCTTTGGTATCCCGGCGCACGATAGCGCCTCGCAGCTACTCTTTGCAGGTTTGCGCTTCACGCTTGCCGGCATGCTGGTAATTGTTGGCATGAGCATGGCCCAGCGCCGTCCGCTCGTTCCGCAAGTGCGCGATATCAAGCCCATCCTCACGTTGTCGCTCTTCCAGACCATCGGCCAGTACTTCTTTTTCTACCTTGGTCTCTCGCGTGCCAGTGCTATGTCGAGCTCCATCATCGAGGCCAGCGCCAACTTCTTGGCTATCCTCTTTGCCGCCCTGGCGTTTCGCACCGAAAAGCTCAATACGGCCAAGGTGCTCGGCTGCGTACTGGGCTTTGCCGGTGTCGCGCTCGTCAACCTTTCGGGCGCGGACGGCACCTTTGGCTTTACGCTCGACGGCGAGGGCTTTATCCTGGCCTCCACCGTCACGGGCGCCCTTTCGACCTGCCTGATCGGCATCTTCTCGCGCGAGCACGACGGCGTCTTGCTTGCCGGATGGCAGTTCTTGGTCGGCGGCCTGGTCCTCACCGCCATCGGCTTTTTGATGGGTGGCGCGCTCTCCCCCACGGCGATTGCCCCCGCCATCGCGCTCATCATCTACATGGCGCTTATCTCCGCGGTCGCCTACTCGCTGTGGTCGCGCCTGCTTGCCGTCAACCCCGTCAGCCGCGTCTCGGTCTTTGGGTTTATGAACCCCGTCTTTGGTGTGCTGCTGAGCGCGCTGTTGCTCGGCGAGGGTGCTGGCACGAGCCCCGTTACCGTCATCGTTGCCCTGCTGTTGGTCTGCAGCGGCATCATCATCGTCAACAAACCCAAAAAAGCTTAACGAACTGCCCTTATTTAGCAGAGGGGATTCATGTACTTTAGCTTAATGGAGTACATCGGTGAGCTGAGGGCCGCCACGCACGCAAGCGTGCACCCCTTTTCCTAGCGTATCTGGACGCCGGCTTTCTTTTTCTCGGCCTTGACGCGGTAGAGCTCCGCATCGGCAGCGCGAAGTAAGTCTTGCCAGGTATCAACACTATCGCCGACCCGCGCGTAACCGATGGACATCCGCAATGCATACGGCACCTCGGCACGAGCGAGCTCGTCGTTAATCGCCGAACACAGATCTATGATGTCCTGTTCCGCCGTCGCCTTTTGAAGCACCACGAACTCATCGCCACCATAGCGTGCGATAAAGCCACCAGACGCCGAGCAGACCTCTTTGAGCGTAGCAGATATGACCTGGAGGGCATGATCGCCCTCAACATGTCCATACCGGTCGTTAATTTGCTTAAAGCCGTCGGCATCCATCATAAGCAGATACACATCATCGGCCTGGTCAGCACCCGAGAACAGCGACAGCATATAGGTCTCAAAACGGTTGCGATTGTTAAGGCCAGTCAACGGGTCGGTCGAGATCAGCTGCTCCTGACAAACAATGTAGAGCTGCAACATACTTAACATGATGCCGACACTAAGGCAGGGACCCGAATAAAAGACCTGAAAGACACCGGCCACCAAGGCCGGAATGGCGAAAAATGCCAAGGTTTGATAGATGGCCTTCTTTTGTAGGCTCTCGACCTTGCAAGATTGTATAAACGCATGCAGGGACGTATATATAACGTAGCAGTAGCTGACGATGGGCTGGATCATATAGACAAAACCGCGACGATACGCGCCCTGCGCATCGATATAGAACAGGGCATGCGTCCAGTAGCTAGTAAACGCCAGTACGACTACCAGCACCGCAGGCAGCGTTACAAACGCCATCCTATAGCGCGCGGTCAAAAGGCGAGAACCCTGCACCGTCTCGGAATAGATAAACCAAATGAGGCACGCGGCGGCAAAGAGCGAAAACGAAACCGCGTTGGAAATCCAGTTGGCAGCAATGCCCAGCGTGCCGCCCACACCGTCCGAAAGCGTCCAGATTATATCGAATAACATGTACGCGGCAGAGGTGTAGCCGAGCGTACTAAACAATAACTGCTGGGTACTCGAGAACAAGGAGTGGCGACTTCGCGCGGCAAGCCCGATAAGAACAATCATGCATAGCAGGAATATCTCGATCTTGAGTGCCTTAACCACTAGACGCCATCCCCTCAATATCCAAGTGGTCAGAATCGCCCGATTCGTGTCTGGGCAATAAACGCCCCTTACTCCGCAGGGGTAAGGGGAATAATAGCAGAGCGCCCGAACGTTGCTGCAGAACAGTCATCGTTCGGGCGCTCATACGGCGCGAATTGCACACGCCGGCTTGATTGACTCGCGTCGACGATTACTCGCCGTCGATGTCGGTCGCGACGGCCTCCTCGATGGCCTCGACGCCTTCGACCGACAGACCCTCTTTGCCGTGGCAGAACTTCTTATCGACCCAGCCGGTCAGAATCGGGGCCATGATTGCCGTGATGATGACGGCGGTGGCGATCTGCGCATACGCGGCGGGCGCAAGCTCGGCATAGCGCGGAGCGACCTCGGCGAGGGCGACCGGCGTGGTCATAGCCGTGCCGGCGATAGTGGAGCAGGCAACGGCCGCCTTGCCGTTACCACCGCACAGGCGCTCGAACGCAAAGGTAATGGGACCAACGATAAAGAGCGTGATGAGGCCCAGCAGGATGCCCGAAATACCGCCGGTGATAAAGCTCGAAAGGCTCATGGACGCACCGAGCTGAAAGCCGATAACGGCGATCGCGGGATTGGCGCCGGGGACCAGCAGGTTCTTGATGAACGGGAAGAGGTTGCCCAGAACCATACCGATGACAAGCGGCAAAATGGAGCCGATGATGGTACCGACGGGGATGTTGGCAAGACCCGAAACACCGAGGATGATCATCGTGACGGCGGGGCCGGCCGTAAAGAACAGGATACCGACGGCGCCCTGCTCGGACTCGTCGCCGAACTCGCCCATGATGCCCGTGTAGAGCGCCATGTTGCAAAACGTGATGCCGCCGATGATTGAGACCGAGCTCAGGCCCAGGAAGTTGTCGTTAAAGAAATATGCCACACCCAAGCCAAGGGCGGCCGCAACAACAAGCTTGGGGATCAGTACGACGATGCCGGTCTTGATAGCGCCCGGCGTGGACTTAAAGCTGATGCCGGCACCCACGAAGAGCAGGATCGCAGCGACGATGGTATTGGAGCCGCCGCGGCAGGCAGCCGTAAAGAAGCCGCCGATCTCAAAGATCTGCGGACAGAAAGTGTTGAGCAAAAGGCCAACAATCATGGGATAGATCATGATGTCGCCCGGGATACGCGGTACCTTGAATTTCTTTTGCTCGTTGGCGGTCGCTTCCTGTGCCATGAAACCCCCATTTCCGCTGACGCAGAACAAAAGCCCACGTCACGCTTTGCTACAGTAAAGTTTGACCATGGTACCAGAAGGAGCAGACCGACTCGGTGAGAAATTCGATTCGTTGGGTCAGGCAACGACATGGCAGAATCATCGCCCGGCAGCAGCCGAGTTCGCCTACAATTGCCACCGGATCGAAAGACACAGAAAGACACAATTTTTAGGAAACCATTATGACAGCTATCGATCGAACGCGGGCTGCGGCGGCCTTCAAGACCTACACCGATGCTTACGATGCCGCCAATCCGCGCATCGCACTCAAAATCGAACACACCTATCACGTGGCGGAAGCGTGCGATACCGTGGCGCGTGAGCAGGGCTGGTCACCGCAGGACATTGACCTAGCTTGGCTTTGCGGCCTGCTGCACGATATGGGCCGCTTTGAGCAGCTGCGACGCTGGGACACGTTTAAGGATGCCGAGAGCATGAGCCATGCGGCGTTGGGCGTCGAGGTTCTCTTTGGCGAGAACCCCGCCGATGCGCCTGCCACAACAAGCATCCGAGACTTTATCGAGACCGACGAGTACGACGAGCTCATTCGCGCAAGCATTGCCTATCACAGTGATTTCCGTCTACCCGCACAACTCGACGAGCGTACACGGTGCTTCTGCGATATCGTACGCGATGGCGACAAGATCGACATTATGCGCACCATCGCCGACAGCACCGTCGACACCATCCTCAAGGTGGATGAGAACACGTTTCTCGCCAGCCGCTTCTCGACACCGGCGCTTACCGCCTTTGACGAGCACCGCTGCGTTGCACGCGACGAACGCGACGAGGCCGCCGACTACCTGGTGGGGCTCATCTGCTTTATGTTTGAGCTCGTCTATCCAGCGAGCAGCGCGCTGGCGCGCGAGCAGGGCGATATCTACCGCCTACTCGACGCGCCCTTTGGCATTACGCGCCCCTTTACCGATTCCGCCACGCAAGCGACCTGGAAGCGCCTAAAGGACGAGATGCGCGACTGGCTGGCGCGCGCCTAGCGCTCAAGCTGGGCCAGCAGCTCCTCGACGACCTCGACGGCATCGCCGACAACCTTGTACTGGGCAGCACCAAAGATGGGGGCATCCGGATCCTCGTTGACGGCGATAATGCACTCCGCCCCACCGATGCCGGCAAGATGCTGAATGGCGCCCGAAACACCGATACTCACGAGAAGCTTAGGCGCAACCGATACGCCCGTCTGGCCAATCTGATGGCGATACTCCAACCAGCCGGCCTCCACGACAGGTCGCGTGCAGCCAAGCTCGGCTCCCAGAGCCCCAGCGAGTTTTCGCATCAGCGGCAGGTTTTTCTTGGAACCAATGCCGCGACCCACCACGACCAGGCGCTCGGCATCGGCGATCGAAGCCTGCTGCCCCCACTCCTCGGCGGGAATCGAGATCTCGACACGAGCCTTGGCATCTTCCGCAAGCGATACCTGGGTAATCGTGCCAGAGCGGCTGTAGTCAAACTCAGGCTCCCTAAAGATGCCGGGGCGCACCGTTGCCATCTGAGGACGGTGGTTGGGGCAAATGATGGTGGCCATCAAGTTGCCGCCAAACGCCGGGCGCGTCTGCTGCAGCAGGCCCGTTTCCGCATCCATCGAAAGCACGGTGCAGTCGGCCGTAAGGCCCGTCTGCAGGCGTACGGCAACGCCAGGCGCCAGCTCGCGGCCAAAGGCGGTCGCACCGTACAGAATGGCCTCGGGCTTGCGCTCGGCTACCAAATCGCAGATGAGGCGAGCATAGACCTCCGCGTCGTTCTGACGCAGGCGCTCGTCACGGCAGACCAGGACCTCGTCTGCACCGGCGCAAACCAGATGCTCCAGGTCCTTGAGCGAGCTCTCGGGGCTCATACCAGCCAATGCCACCAGACGGCAACCACGGGCATCGGCAAGCTCGCGGCCCTTGCCCATGAGCTCATAGGCAACGGAAGTCACCGTATCGCGCTCGTCGGTCTGCACGAATACCCAAATGTCTCGATATGCATCAAGGTCCACCGCGCCAGCGGCCTCGTCACGCTCGATCGAGATAGCGTTGACAGGGCAGGCGTCGACGCACCCGCCGCATAGGATGCAGCCGTCGGTTGCGCGGGCGCAACGGTTGGGCCGCTCGCCTTCCACTACGATGCCGCCCGAGGCACAGGCGCGAACGCAGCGACCGCAGCCGATACAGGCTTCGCTATCGATAATCAGTCCGCTCATCTATGCCATCCCCTCGATAATCTTGGCAAGTTTCGCCGCTTGCTCGGACGCCGTTCCGTCAACGGCCTCGCACGTTTGGTCGCGGTCGGGCACAAACGATCGCACGACCTGTGTCGGTGAGCCGGCAAGGCCGCAGCGCGCGGGGTCGGCGTTCACGTCGGCAGCGTTGACCACGCGCACGTCCGCCTCCTCGGCCGCACGAATACCGGCAATGCTCGGCATGCGCAGTTGGCCAATCTCCTTGGCGGTCGTCATCGCACACGGCATCTCAAGATAGACCGTCTCCTCACCGGCATCGCAGCCGTGAACAAGCGCCAGTGAACCACAGGTCGTAAAGCCCGCGCTCTGCACGCAGCTCACGTCGGTCACGCAGGGAATCTCAAAGGCACCGGCAAGCTCGGGACCAATCTGGGCCGTATCGCCGTCCACCGCCATCTTGCCGCAGATGAGCAGGTCGAAATCCTCGTCGAGTGCCTCGATGCCGCACTTGAGGGCATAGGTGGTTGCCAAGGTATCGGCACCCGCAAAGGCGCGATCGGTTAGCAGCAGTGCGTCATCGGCGCCTCGGGCGATGCAGTCGCGCAATAGCGATTCGGTCGCGGGGATGCCCATCGACACCACCGTTACGCGCACGTCCATGCCAAAGCCGATAAAGTCGTCCTTCAGCGCCAGCGCGCATTCCAAAGCGCTCGCGTCAAAGGGATTAATGACCGCCTGCTTGCCATCGCGCACGATGGTATTGGTCTTGGGGTCCATCTTGACCTCGGTGCTTCCGGGCACCGCCTTGACGCACACCACCATATGGAAATCGCTCATCTTCACGCGCCCCCTTTCTGGACGAGCTCATCCAAGAGCTTCTCCGAAAACAGGTTACCGCGACCCAGCTGCCCGGCAGGATCGAGCTGGAGCTTGAGCCGCGCCGACTCGACCATGGCCTCGTGACCGTACATCGTCTCCAAGAAGCCCGCCTTGATCTTGCCGACGCCGTGTTCGGCGGAGACGGCGCCGCCCATGACCGTGACCTCGGAAGCCCACTGGGCAAAGAGTTCTCCGCCGCGGCGGTAATCCTGCGCATCGCGCGGCAGAATGTTCACATGCAGATGGTTGTTACCGATGTGCCCCCAGGCGGCAGATTCAAGCCCACTTTCGGCCAACGTGCGACGATAAAGGGCGATGACATCGGCCAAGCGTGCGTTGGGCACCGACATGTCCGAGCCCAGTTTGGTGATGGTGGGATCCGTGCGGCGACGCTCGTCGATGAGCATGTTGACGCTCTCGGGCACCGCATGGCGGAAGAATCGCTGACACTCGCGATCGACCTCGGTGCGCGCGACCCATGTCGCATCGTCGCTGCCGCCCGCAAGCTCCAGTACCCACCCCAAGTGATACAGCTCCTCAGTCGCTTGGACTTCGTCGTCGCAGTCGAGCTCCACGTAGACACAGACCTTGGCGTCTTTGTCGAGCGCCGGCAGCGAGGCGAACGCGGTCGACTGCTCACGCTGACAACGCAGGATATCCAGGGCGCCTGCATCGAAATATTCGATGGCAGCCGCGTGGGACAGGACGGGACGCACAGAATCGGTGAAGGACACGGCCTTGTCTTCGCTGTCAAAGAAGCAGCTCACGCCCCAAACGACCGCAGGCGCCGCCTGCAGGGCGATCTCGAGCTCGGTGATGACGCCGAGTGTGCCACACGCACCGATAAACAGATCGATGGCATCCATATCGTCAGCGACGAAATAGCCCGAAGCATTTTTGGTCTTGGGCATGGTGTAATCGGGAAGGTCGAGCTCGAGCGTACGGCCCTGCACCGTGACGAGCGAAAGGCGACGACCCCGTGCAAAAACCTCGCCACGGTGAAGCTCGAGCAGGTCGCCATCGGTCAGCGCGACATGAAGGCCCGTGACGTGAGGGCGCATGGGGCCGTAAGCGTAGCTACGGGCGCCGGAGGCGTTGCATGCCGCCATACCGCCCAGGCAGGCAGATGCCTCGGTGGGATCGGTAGGAAAGAATTGCTCGGGAGCTTCCTGGAACTCCTCGTAGGCCTCAAGCGATGCCTGGTCCCAGCCGGCAGTCGGCAGCACTTTCTTGCCCAGTTGCTTGCGCAGCTCAGACAGCACGACGCCGGGCGCCACACGCAAAAGAAAGCGGCCCTGCTCATCGCGGCGAATGCCTAGGTAGCGATTCATGCGGGAAGTATTGAGAATGTGGCCGCCATGAGGCACGGCGCCGGCGGCAAGACCGGTCCGGGCGCCCTGAACCGTCACCGGGACACGCTCGGCATGGAGCTTTTTCAAAATGGCGCGGACCTCATCCTCCGTTGTCGGAAACGAGATGCTCGAGGCCTCGCCCGATGTGCGAGACTCATCGCGGCCATACTCTTCGAACTCGTCGGTGAAGGGTTTGATGGTTGCCGACACGCGAACTCCCCCTTTAGCTAACTACAGTGTTTGCAGGGAGATGTTACCGCATCGTTTTGTCGACGTGTTCGAGACCGTCTCCATAATTGGCGATTTTTACGTTCGTGCAATTCGGCGAGCGGCAAGGTTTCCTCGGCAGACGATGCTTTTGACACATGTCGCTTTACCGCCAGCGACCACGCAATTGTCGCTCGAAAAAAGTTGAAGTAATTTTTACCATCTTTTACCTGCGGAGATGTCAATCCGTCAAGCATTTGGTCAGAAATTGGTCAAGTAGTGACTGATACGGTCGGCATCGACAGCCAAAACCAATGGAAGTTTTGGCCCCAGAAGCAGGGAGGTTCCCATGGCATATTACTGGCCCCAGTACGGCGTCGCCATCGAGGTCGACGACGATCCCTATCTCCTGCCTTTCGACGAAGAGGCGTTCCCCGATACGGTGGTCTACCACGTCACCACCGATGTTATCTGCGACCCCGAGTCGTTCTCGGCGCTCGCCCACCACATCGCGCGTATCCACAGCATCGAGCTCCCTCACGACTTCGACGAGCTCATCTACTCGCGCCGCCTGATGCTTCACATGCTCTTTGGAGCGGACCCGTCCACGTTCGCACGCGTCTACACCACCAAGGACGCCGCATGAGTGCGAAGAAGCCGCCCCGCCTTGCAGGGCTGGGGCGTCGCAAGAAACTCGTCGTTGTCTGCCTGGCTGTCGTCTGCGCCCTCATCGCCGTAGGGCTATACGCCTGGCAGTCGCAGCCCGTGCCCGAAGCGGGCGCCTCGGTCACGACGGCAGAGGGTAAATCGCGCCAAGAAATCCAGGATGAGCTCGACGCCATCGTCCGCGACAACATGATGACGATCTCGGTCGCACCGGTCGCACAGCTGCAGGAAGGCGGCAAGTTGCGCGTCAACGTGCAAAACGTCCAAGACAACAAGTTTCCCCAGCGCTTCCGCGTGATTCAAAACGACGAGACCATCTATGAGTCCGGTGTGGTCGAAGCCGGCAAGACGGTTGAGACCTGCCCCGCCGGCGATATCCAAGAAGGCGAGGCATATATCGAGATTCAGGCACTCGATGCCAAGACCTACGACACCCACGGCAATCCGACGCGTGTCAAAGTGCGGGTGGCCCAGGCAGAAGGCTAGTGGCCTACGCGCTCGCAGGGGCCACACCCTGCCCCCATTCGTCTAACCATCACGGAAACAGTCCGTGACGAGCAGAAAGGATCGGTTATAAACACACCCATGAACCTGAGCGGAGCCAGGGCACTCGCCGTGGGCGCAGGGCTTACGCTCGCACTTGCGATGGGCGCCGCGCCAACGGCGGCCATGGCAGAGGTGCGCGTTGGAACCACCGATGTGACGGTGAAGGCCGACATTAGCAATGTTTCGTTTAAGGCGCCAACGGTCATCCCCTTTGCCGCCCAAGCCGACGGAAAGCTTGTAGGACCCTCCGACAAGACGATTACCATCGACAACCTCTCGGCATATGGCATCCACGTCACCAACATGAAGGTCACGGCCAAGAACGACTGGGCAATCGTTGCAGACGCAAAGACGGGCTCGGCCCAGAACTCCATCGATTTTAAGGTTGGCCCCGATAAGGCAGAAAAGGATGCCAGCTCGGCGACTCAGACTACGGGCCTCGATCTTTCCAAGGACGTAAGCTTCGACATGAAGTACCAGGGCATTGCCGATGGAACGGACAAGATCAAGCTCAATGTGAGTGGCCACGTCGCCCGCGTCACGCGTGACATCTACCACGCCGGCGGTACGGGAGATCAAGTGGCAAGCATCACCTGGACGGTCGAGCCCGGTGCGCACGCCACGTCCTAAGGTGATTGCACTGGCCGCCATCGTCGGCATCTTGGCGTCCGCACCTGCCATGGCCTTTGCTCAACAAGAGCAAGCGCAGTCGGCCACAGAAGTGACCGTCGACCTTTCGGGCCTTAATCGCGACAGCCGTCACGAGCCGCTCGCTCAGACGAGCGACACCCGGCAACTCATTGCGGTAGGCTTCACCACGGCGGGGGCAGGACTGACGTGCCTTGGCCTGCACATCAAACGCAACCAATAGCCAAGCACAACCGGAGTACGCGGAATAGATAGGAGAACCATGGCACCCAAAAACCTTTTGCCCGTTGCCGCGCTCTGCAGCGCACTGGTAAGCGGTATGCCTCTCGCCGCTTGGGCGACGCCCGCCACGGCAAACTCCTTACCGCAAGCTCTGAACCCCGTGGCGGATTCGTCGGGTATCGTCGCCTGCCAACGTTTTTCGCTCGCACGCGCCACGGTCCGAACCTCGGGATGTCTTCACCGCAATACGGTCGACTCGATAGTCGTGGATATCAAGCGGCCGGACAAGGAGAACGGTCCCCAGACAGGCTGTGCCATCTGCACATGGCAATCGGCTGCAGTCGACGCCGATGGCGACCCATGCGACTTAGAGCTGCGCATCGATATTGCCTCGGTCGATGACTCGGCGAACGGGGCGAAGGTCGTCTTCGATAGCGCGGCCCATGAAGAAGAAGGAGGGGGTGTATGTCTGGGCTGCGTTCCCTCGAATGTCGATGGCGCGCAGCCCATCATCTCCTTTACGGTATCGCTGCGACTGACCAAGGCGAACACCGAAGCCATCGCAACGGGAGATGCGCCTTTGCTGTTCTACACTGGCGACGCGGATGACCAAGAAGCTCAAAGCAACAGGCAGAAGGGCTCGCTTACCCTCACGCGCGGATCAGAACCCGCCCCCATCAATATCGATGCCCAGGAGCCGGGCGTGCAGCGCATTCTCGCCGATCCGGCGCTGCTCCAAATGACATGGCACGGAGTGGGGTCCGTCGGGATTGCCGCTCCTATATCGAGCGATAATGACAAATCCCCCAAAGACGAGATCGCGGACGCACCGGCGCATGTTGACGATGCAGACGATGTATCATCAGAAGGCAACGCTGCGGCCCCTCTCGAGAAGCCAGGCGGCACCGCCACCGAACCAGGCGATCCCCAACCGAAAGACGGCCTGGACTTTGCCGCTCCCCCAGATGTCGACGAAGGCAACTGTTGCATGATGGTCGCGCTCGACCACACGGAAACCGTCGATGCCGCAAGCATTGAGCCAGTCGCTGCCAATGCGCCCCGCCGCAAAAATATCCTCATCGCATTTCCCAATACCGTCGAGCTCGTCTTTTTACCTTCGGGTGAAGTCGTCGCGCCCACGGCACTTACAGCAGTGGGAGCAAGGAGCGCATCGAACGATATCCAAGCCATCTCGGCACTTGATGCCACAACGACCGCCAAGTTACACCTTTATTCCGTTGCAGCAGACGGAACGCGAACCGAAGAATTCGACGGAACCAAGCTTTTGGTTCCTCGTCGCATCGGTATCCAAGAAGACTTCCCCTATCAAATGGAACTTGAAGGGTTCGATCGCGCACGAGATGCCGACATCATTGCCGCGGCCATCGAGTCCCCACAGCACCTCATGACACTGCGCTTCGACTTTAGCCCCGTCCTATCCTAGACCGCTAACCGCCGCTTGGCTCGGATACTGAGCGCTCCCCTCCCCGTTCTGCTACGATTGCCGCGTTGGCATCAATTACAGGAGGGCTCATGCCGGGTTTAGGAACGATCATCAACGTCGCGCTTTTGATCGCGGGCGGTCTGCTGGGCCTCATGGGTGGGCGCTTCATTACGCCCCGCATCCAAGACACGCTCATGAAGGCGTCGGGGCTGTGCGTTCTGTTTATCGGCCTGGGCGGCACCATGCAAAAGATGCTCGTTATCGATGGAGAGACGTTGGCGACCACCGGCACCACCATGCTTATCGTCTCATTTGCCCTTGGTTCGCTCATCGGCGAGGCCATCAACCTGGAGGCCGCCATCGAGAACCTCGGCGAATGGCTCAAGCGCAAAACCGGCAGCGAAGGCGACAACGAGTTCACTAATGCCTTTGTCTCGACATCGCTCACCGTGTGTATCGGCGCCATGGCCATCGTAGGATCGATTCAGGACGGTCTGCTCGGCGACTGGTCCACGCTTGCCCTGAAGGGCGCGCTGGACTGCATCATCGTCTGCACTATGACTGCCTCGCTTGGCCGCGGCTGCATCTTCTCGGCCCTGCCCGTTGCCGTATTCCAGGGCACGATCACGCTTTTTGCCGGCGCGCTCTCCCCCATCATGACCACCGCAGCCCTCAACAGCCTTTCGCTTGTGGGCTCCATGCTCATCTTCTGTGTTGGCGTTAACCTTATTCGGCCTCAGACCTTCCGCACGGCCAACATGCTCCCCTCCGTCGTCGTGGCGGTCATCTACGCCCTCCTGTTCTAAACTATCTACATAGCGGTATCCCGAACACCTGTTTGATGCTGTGCTATGATATGGGGTCACCAAAGCTGCGTTAGGAGAGGAGAAGCGGTGGCCGACCAGGACGTCAAGATGCTTATCGAGCGCATTATGGCCGAGGCCCGGACCCATCAGTCCGCCCGCTTCTCAAACGAAATCTATGCTGACGAGCCGATTCTCAAGACCGGTCGTCAGATGCAGAACTTCCTCCCCGACCAGTACCGCAAGATGCGCGAGATATCACGCTGGCAAGAGGATCCCAAAGGCGGCGCGGGACGTTGGCTATCGGAGGCGGAGCTCTTTTACCGCCAAGGCCTGCTGATGGCCGACTTCGAGGACGATTGCCCCTACAACGGCACTTTTAAGTCGTACTTTCCCACCTACAATGCCATGAGTGATCGGCAGCTGCGCGGCTACTTTACCTGGCGCGCTCAGGTGCGCCGCGGAACTGTCGAGGAAACGTCTACGTCCTTTGCCTTTCTGTATCTCTATGAGCTGATTTGCGGCATTGGCGTAGATAATCCGCTCGATGGTTTTAACAAGATCAAGGCTTTTTGGGATGCCTATCGCGCCTTCGAGCCCGGCATCGATCGGTTTGCACGCGTGTGGTTGCAGGATTACGCCGTGTTCCACGAGCTCGATCCCAAGCTGCTTCGCGACTCCAAAACCGTCATGTTCGACAACGCCCTTATCGAGCTGCGACGCGCTGCGCGAGACCTTGCACCTGCACCGACACCGTCGACCCAAGCCCCCAAGCGTCGCAAGGCCTCCGAACCCACACTCCCCCTTCCGCCCGATGAGGCGCGCGAGGAGCGGCTCATGGCCGCCATCAACGCGCTCTCCACGTACAACCTCAATAACTCACGGCTCGATCGCAGCCACCACCGCGATCTGCGCCACGTGGCATGCGCCGTGTACGTCCGCATGGCGCGCTACTATGACACGCACCGAAAGACCGGTATCGTGGCGAGCTTGTTTGGGGAGGAGACGGCCATGCCCTACACCATGTTTGCCTCGGCCGTGTTCTTTGCGCCCGAGCGCCACGAGGACTGCGAATATCGTCTGGACCCCATTCACGTCTACCGCTGCCAAAATGGCTTTTGGGAATGCATGCGCATCCACGGCAGCAGACAAAAAAGCAGCAAGCTCGGTGAGATGATGCGCGCTTGCGATCAGCGCCTGCGCTTGGCACTGGATCCCGGCCATCCCCTTAAGGAAGAGAAGGTCCCCAAATATCTGGATAAGATTATCGATGACGAGATTGTGGCATGGCTTTCATGGGATGCCGCACATCAGCCCGTCAAGATCGATATCGACCTGAGCCAGCTGGGGCACATTCGGAGCGCCGCCGCACAAACGCGCGAGGCGCTTTTGATCGACGAGGAGCGCGAGGACGGCACGCTTGCGGATGTCGAGGCGGCAGTTGCCGAACGACGGGAAGCCGAGCCCGTGGCCGACACGATCGCCGAGCCAGTCGCGACGACCATGCAGCAGGACGAGGCTAGCGAGCCGACCATCTCCACCGAGCAGTTTGGCGTCGTAGCCCCGCTCCTCGCACCAGCGCCCACGCCCGCCGACACTGCGTCCGCACTCAATCCTGCAGCAAACGCCTATCTTCGAGCACTACTCGAGCAAAACGCAGCGCAGACGGCATCGGCGGTGGCAAAGTCGGGCAAGAGTGAAGACATGCTCGTCGACAGCATCAACGAAGCGCTCTTTGACCTGGTGGGTGACACCGTAATTGAATTTGGCGCGGCAGGACCGCGCATTATCGAGGACTACGAAGCAGACGTGAGAGGATACTTAGACCATGAGTGATACCGCATCCGCAGCACCCCGCGTGCCCAAGCGCGTCGCCGCCGTCATTCTCAACTCGCTCAAGGGCGGCGTTGTCCCGCGCATCGGCCTTCCCTATATCACCGTGGGGCGAGAGGTCGAGATTCGCGCTCTGCTCACCGACCTGAGCCTCATCGCCGATGGCGGCGCAAGCTTCCGTTTCCTAGTCGGTCGCTACGGCGCCGGCAAGAGCTTTTTGCTCCAGACGATCCGCACGCACGCCATGGGCGAGGGATTCGTCGTGGCCGATGCCGACCTATCCCCTGAGCGCCGTCTGCAGGGCGGCCAGGGACAGGGCCTTGCCACCTACCGTGAGCTCATCCGCAACATATCGACCAAGACGCGCCCTGAGGGCGGTGCGCTCAACCTTATTCTGGATCGCTGGGTCGCCTCGTGTGCCGACGTCGACGAGTCGGCCGTCAATGCCCAACTGGCCCCGCTCGAGGAAATGGTCCACGGCTTCGACTTCACCCGCATGCTCCGCCGTTATCGCACGGCCGTCTCGGAGGGTGACGAAGAAGCTATGAGTCGCGTGACCAAATGGATTCGCGGCGAATACCGCACCAAGAGCGAGGCGCGCGCCGAGCTGGGCTCCTCGACCATCATCAGCGACGACGACTGGTACGACTATGTCAAGCTCATCGCACGTTTTTTGGTCTGCAGCGGCTACAAGGGCATGCTGGTGCTCATCGATGAGCTCGTGAATCTGTACAAGATTCCCAACGCCATCACACGCCAATACAACTACGAGAAGATCCTGACCATGTACAACGACACGCTCCAGGGCAAGGCGCAGTACCTGGGCATGATCATGGGCGGCACGCCAACCTCCATCGAAGACCGCCGCCGCGGCGTGTTCTCCTACGAGGCCCTGCGCAGCCGACTCGCTCAGGGCCGTTTCGCGCGCGAGGACCTCAAAGACATGCTCGCGCCCATCATCCGCCTGCAGCCGCTCACCTACGAGGAGCTGCTGGTGCTCATCGAAAAGCTCATGCAGATCCATGCCGGCTACTTTGGCTGGACGCCCACGCTTACCGAGAACGACTTGGTGGACTTCCTCAAAATCGAGTTCGGCCGCGTGGGGGCCGACACGCATCTGACGCCCCGCGAGGTCATCCGCGACTTTATCGAGCTGCTCGATATCCTGTGTCAGAACCCCGATGCTAACGTGGCCGAGTTGCTGCAAAGCGTCGGTGGCGACGCGCTGGCGCCGGCAGCTGCAACAGACGACACCGGCACCGCAGGCGACGACCGCAACTTCGCCGAGTTCACCATCTAACCTGCCAAAAAGGGACAGGTTTATTTTGGCAGGTTTTATCTGGGCAAACGTTGAAGCAGCAATGCAGCAAACCACCGCCCACCGCGTTGAGAGATTAGCTTTTGAAAGGAGGCCCCGTGAACGCCTTTGACCGCTACGCCCCGTTTATCCAAGACTTCATCTACTCCCACGATTGGGAGAGCCTGCGCTCCATTCAGGTTGCGGCGGCAGATGCCATCTTCAACACGCAAGACAATGTGCTCCTGACGGCATCCACGGCATCTGGCAAAACCGAGGCAGCCTTCTTTCCCATCCTGACCGAGTTTTGGGAGAACCCGCCCGCGAGCGTGGGCGCCCTCTACATCGGCCCCCTCAAAGCGCTCATCAATGATCAGTTCGTCCGTCTCAACGACCTCTGCGAAGAGGCCGATATCCCCGTCTGGCACTGGCATGGCGATGTCTCGCAGTCGCACAAGGCTAAGCTCATCAAAAAGCCGAGCGGCATCTTGCAGATTACGCCCGAGTCGCTCGAGGCGCTCCTGATCCATAAGCACATGGCGATTCCGCGCATGTTCTGCGACCTGCGCTATGTGGTCATCGACGAGGTCCATTCGCTCATGCGCGGCGACCGTGGCGGGCAAACGCTCTGCCTTATCGAGCGACTCTCACGCATGGCCGGCGTACAGCCTCGCCGCATTGGCCTTTCCGCTACCATCGGCGACCCCGGACGCACGGGCGCCTTTCTCTCGCAGGGAACGGGACGCGACTGCGTTATCCCCCGTTTTGAGGAACCGCGCCGCGTGTGGCGCATCTCCATGGAGCACTTCTACAACTCGGGCCCCCAGGCACAGCAGCGGGGATTCATGGGCACAGATCCTCAAGAGGCCGAAGTACTCGCGTGCGAGCGCATCGAGGCAGCGGCGCCCGCGGCGCTGCCCGCATCCGAACAAGACATGCGCCACAGCGGACAGCTCACACAGGAGGAGCGCCGTCAACGTCGTGAGCGGGCACGGGGCAAGGCCGCTCCCAAGGACCGCCGAACTTCCTCGGCCCCCGAGGGCGAAGTCGACATCCCCCGAGCACCCGAACAGGCACTCCTCAACCCCACCGACACCGCGCCCGAAAACGCCGATCCCGGCATGGGCTATATCTTTGAACACACCCGCGGGCGCAAGTGCCTGGTCTTTGCCAACTCGCGCGAAGAAGCAGAGGCCGTATGCTCCATGCTGCGCAGCTACTGCGAGAGCCGGCACGAGCCCGACCGTTTCCTCATCCATCACGGCAATCTTTCGGCATCGTTGCGCGAGACGGCCGAGGAACTCATGCGCGACGAGGAGCAGGCACAGACAACCGTCACCACCTCCACGCTGGAACTCGGTATCGATATCGGCCGTCTGGAGCGTGCGTTTCAGATCGACGCGCCGTTTACCGTCAGCTCCTTTTTGCAGCGAATGGGCCGCACGGGGCGCCGCGATCTTCCGCCCGAGATGTGGTTTGTCATGCGCGAGGAGGAACCCGAGCCGCGCACGATGATGCCCGAGACCATTCCGTGGAAGCTCCTGCAGGGCATCGCGCTCGTACAACTCTATCGCGAGGAAAAGTGGGTCGAGCCGCCCGAGCTCGATCGACTCCCCTACAGCCTGCTCTACCACCAGACTATGTCGACGCTTGCCAGCACCGGCGAACTCACGCCGGCAGAGCTTGCCCAGCGCGTGCTCACACTCAGCTATTTCCATCGCATCTCGGCCGATGACTATCGCGTGTTGCTGCGTCACCTCATTAAGATCGACCATATCCAAGTCACCGAGGGCGGCGGGCTCATCGTGGGTCTCGCGGGCGAGCGCATCATCAACAACTTTAAGTTCTACGCCGTGTTCCAGGAAAACGAGGAGTTCACCGTTCGCAGCGAATCGGCCGAGCTGGGCACGATTGTCAACCCGCCCCCGCCCGGTGAGCGCATTGCCATCGCCGGCCATTGCTGGATTGTCGAGGAAGTGGACTGGAAGCGTCACACCGTCTTTGCCACGCAGGTCAAGGGCCGGGTGCCGGCCTACTTTGGCGACTGCCCCGGCGACATCAATACACACGTACTCGAGCGTATGCGCAAGGCGCTCAACGAGCACGCGGCGTATCCGTACCTGATGGGTAACGCGCGGGCCCGTCTGGCGCAGGCTCGCCATACGGCCGAGATTTCGGGCGCGGGAACTAAGCCGCTCATCAACCTGGGTGGCGACACCTGGGTGCTCTTCCCCTGGCTGGGCAGCTACGCTTTTTTGGCACTCGAGCGCATGCTCAAGATTAAATGTGCCGCGGAGCTGGGCCTTCGCGGACTCGACCCGTCGCGCCCGTACTTTATGCAATTTAAGATGAAGGCCGACGAGGAGACATTCTTTGAGGTGCTCGCCGCCGAGGCCGAGAAGGACTTCGACCCCATCGAGCTCGTCTATCCCGGCGAGGTGCCTTACTTTGACCGCTACGACGAGTTTGTTCCCGAAGAGCTCGTGCGCAAGGGTTTTGCCGAAGGCGTGCTCGACATCGAAGGCATGAAGCAGCGCGTTCTCGACTGGCGCGACCACGCCTAAGACCAATCTTTTTGGCACGGGGTTTGTTAACCAGTCTTTTTGGAACGGGGCTATTTTAGCTACTTAATGTCGTCCAACGATTTCGATGGACCGCAAATAAGATCAATCTCGTATGTAGTAGCCGTCAAAATAGCCCCTCCCCTGCAAAAACAAAAGGTAACTGGCAGAAGACCCCTTGTCTTTACGGGCAAAAAGGGGCAGAACGGTAAAGTACACTTGTCATGTAAGGTGCTTATTATTCAGGAATTAGATTTGCCAAGCAGGGCTGCAACCACCAATCGTTGTGATTTTAATGTTACAAGAAAAGTCTAAATTCCTTCATAGTGCCAAAACCCGCAGAGTAAATTGCCGACTGCAGCACCCAAAAACTAAGACCTATCGCATTCCGCGACCTGAATTTTCAACATATTGTGAATTGCATTAAGGGGAAGTTTCCCGCATCCACGTCTAGTGCAGACGTAGACGGGAAGCCGCAATTATAAGTCACTAGTCTGGGGCAGGATTAAACGGTTCACCCCTGGTAAGATATAGCAATCTTCGCCCGAGACCATTACTATTCCGCCAGCATCGATAAAACGCTGATATTCCTCGGCATTAAGGCCCACCGATTCAAAGCTAACGCGTACACCCGTAGCCATCAAGAAGGCTCGAAACTTCTGGCAGCTCATCAATCGATACATCAATTCTTGAAGGCATGTATTCCACCAATTTTTAATGAAACAACGGCGGTAATCGCTATCGCGATTGCGCCAATAATACCGAGCGCCATCTGAATGGGATATAACCCCAACACATGTCCAAATACGGAGAAAAACAATGCGGAAAAGAGGGCCCTTACCAGAGACGCGGCGGAAAGGATCGTCGCACGGAGATCGTCCGCTATCCCGTCTTGGATTAAGTTTTCCGAAGTGATGTACACCACTTCTGGGAGGAAACAAAGCACCATGCTAAGGCCAAACAAACACAAAGGATTTGAAGCGAACCACGGAAGAATCAAGAAAAGGCCCGCCTCGATTAGCATCGAGCCAAGCATGGTATTTCTTTTCCCGAAACGCGATGAGAAGAAATCTGCTGCAATGTAGGCCGTCGCATTTACTGCATAGGATGCACCGAAAAAGATTCCTATTATGGAGACGGGAGCATGAAACGCGTCGAATACCAACTGATTCAAGTTGTAATAACTCCCGTAGAATCCGTCGAGCATGCTTGTGCCGATGAGGAGAAGCAATGTCGCAAATGCGGATTCTCCAACGCGCCAGGTTTCGCTCCTGAACATCTTGGCTGCGTCAAACCTCCCCTTTTCTGATCTTTCAGAACGGGTCGTTTCCGTCCTCTCAATGGGATACAGGAGGAAAAGCTGCAGGAGATAGAAAACGAAGACACATATGTAGAGGGCACTCCAAGACACTTGGGCAATGAAAGACCCGAGTACAATTGCTATTCCCGTAGCGATTGATTGCGCGGCGAGCAGCCGAGCGTTGATGGTGAGGAAGCGCTCTCCTTGACCGGCATTTCGAACAATTTCATATAAAAGTGCTTGTTCGGATCCCGATTGAAGGGAGTAGGCGAGCGCCTCAACAAGGGAAAGCACAACAAGAAAGGGACCTGAGAGCAACAGCATGCCGGCCGTATGGAAGAAAAGCAGCAGCACGCCCACTTGAATCGAAAACTTCTTTCCAAAGAAATCGCCTACCAGCCCTGTTGGTAGCTCGAGGACGACCGTTGCAATGTTGAACAGGGCTTGATAAAGCGTGATTTCCGTGACAGACATTCCTTTCTCCGCAAGGAAAAGTAGAAACACTCCCCGATTTAAAACAAATCCCGTGAGAACGAAAAAGGCGGAATAGACGTGCAGTTGCGTAGTGGCTTGCTTGTTCATTTGATACTTCCGATGACAATTTTGGCCTAGCGGGCGGCGGAATCAACCGAAGATGAGGCGCGTTGGCGCCGGGCGTCCAGATGCGTCATGCTGAAAATAGATGAAGCGTATGATTGACAAAACCATAGAGCCCGTCACAAATTGACTACTCCCAATGCTGGTCGTGGAGGGCGGCACCGAGAAAGTCGGCATCGAAAGGCACAGCTTCGGCAAAAGCGTAGTCGCCGTCGCTGGCGATGAGCAGGTAGTTCTCCTCGCCGCCGAACTCCGCATCACCGCATGGGACCACCCAGGCGTGGGAGAATACCTCGAGTGCCGTGGCAGCGCAGTCGCGCAGGAACGTCACGTCGCTCCCCTCGTTTGCGCTCACGATATTGGCAACGTAGATACCCCCGGGGTTCAGGCTGCCTCGCACCAAACGCAACGCCTCAACCGTCGCCAGCTCACGTACGGGTTCGGCACCGCCAAAGCAATCGCTCGCGACCACGTCGTAGCGACGATGCCCCACGCTCGTCACGCCCAGATGCGAGCGAGCCTCGGCGGTTATCACCCGCAGGCGATCGCCCGCCGCGCGCTCCAGCTCATCTAGGTAGAACCAGCGACGCGCCAGGCGCGTAATCTCTCCGTCATACTCGATGACGTCCATGCGCAAGCTCTCGTGCGACATCAGAGCGAACTTAGGATAGGCAAACCCGCCACCGCCCAGCATAAGCATGCAGTTGATACCGTGACCATAAGCGTCACGCATTGCGCCCTCGGCCTCAAACACGTCGTCAAACGCACGATAGTACGCAAAGACGGGCTCCGCCCAACGCTCGCCAACGTAACTTGCGCTTTGGTAGACGCCGCCTTGCACCAACACGCGAACCTCGTCGCCGTCCTCATCGTGCACGCGTTTCACACGCGCCAACCCATTGCGGGTTCGCGCAACCTGCAGACAGGCAGCACGAACAGCAACGGCGGCCGCACCAAGCGCCACGGCTCCCAGAGCAACGCCGGCAACGACGCCAGTAGAAACACTCGGCTTGTTCATTTACAGCTCCTTTTGCAGATAGAGTCCATGATCGTAAAAACCCAAATGGCGATAGTACTCGCGCGTACCAATCGCGCTAATCACGTTGATACGCGCATAACCCGCATCCCGGGCAATCTCGCACGCACGCTCTACGAGCAGACGCCCCAACCCATGGTGCTGGGCCGCCTGGCCTTGATACCCCACGCGCGCCGCCATGCCATACACGTGCACCTCGCGAATCATCGCCTCGTCCAGCGTCGTCGGCAACTCGTCCGCATGCGCGGCAACAAACGAACGGTCGGGCAGCGACAGGCGCAAAAAGCCCGCGATCTTGCCCTGCGGCGTCACCCACTGCAAAAAGCGCTCGTAAGTCACCGGCGTCTCGTACGCAACTTCCTCGTCAAGGGTCAACTCGTCCAGGTCGGCACCAGCCGTGCTGATCTCGCGATAGCGAATCTCGCGCACCGTCGCGCCTTCCCCACGAGCCGCCAGGCGGTTCTCGACGAGCTGACGCAGGTTGGGTTTCTTGTTGCCCACCATGATGTCGTCGGAGCTAAAGTCGCGGATCATGCGGCTGATGCGGCAGAACGCCGGCGTCACCACGATGTCGTCGGCCAGCACATCGAGCAGCTCTTCCTCGGTATAGGGACGCCACTCGCCGCGCTCATAGCAGCCCACCAGACGCGAGCCCTCAATGAGCGCACACGGGTAGACCTTGACCTCGTCGGGCATAAAGGCCCCCTCGGTCATAAAGCGCTCGTAGTCGCGCTTGTCCCCCTCGGGTGTGGCGCCCGGTAAGTTGAGCATAAAATGCGCATGGATCTTAAAGCCAAACAGGCGCGCAAGCGAAAACGCCTGCTCGATCTGAGCCACCGAAATGCGGCGCTCGTTGATATCGAGCAGGTGCTGGTCGAGACTCTGGATACCCATCTGAATCTTGGTGCAGCCCAAACGACGGATGAGCGTGAGCGCCTGTGGCGTCACGGCATCGGGGCGCGTCTCGATAACGAGCCCCACCACGCGATGCTTCGCCGTCTCGTTGATGCGCTGCTGGCGCTCAAGCTCTTCCATCGTGGCCGTCTGCCACTCGGCGACCTCGTCCCACGGCGTACCAGGACCGTACAGACGACGTACCGCGCGGTTGTAGCCGCCCACAGAAGCATCCACACGCCCCTGCTCGTCGGCAACGCCGGCAGCGAGCTCAGCCTCGTCTGTCGCAATGCCGGCAGCCCGATAGCGCTCGCGGCGCTCCGCCACCACCGGCGGCAGGGCATCGGCAGGCGCATCGTCGAGCATGCGCCCCGCCTCGGCACGGCTGATGCCCGGACGCGCCAACATGGGGTTGGCCGCCACGCCGGCCACAGCATCGTCATTGAGCGCACGGAAGAGCTCCGACATAAACCATGTCTGATAGCCTTCCGGATAGTCGCTCCAGGTACCGCCAAGCACGATGAGCTCTATCTTGTCGGTCGCATGCCCCATCTGCGAAAGCGCGGTCAGACGAGCGCTCACCTGCAGATACGGGTCAAAGCAATTTTGTTCCGCACGGGCGCACGCCGGCTCGGCGTGCAGATAGCTTTTAGGCATTCGCAGATCGTTGGGGCAAAACAGGCAATCGCCCGAGCACGGCCACGGCTTGGTGATAACGGTAATGGTCGCCACGCCCGAAGCCGTGCGACGAGGCTTCATCCTCAGCACCTGCAGCAGTTGCCGCTCCAGCTCGGCATCGACATTCCACGCAGCCCACCGGGCCGGCTCCTCACGTTTTACCCGCTGGTAAAACGGCAGCAGGCGGCGCTTGGCCAAATCGCGTTTGTCGGCACCCTCACGGCGCGCCTCGGCATGTATCAGTTTGACGAGCGCTTTGTCGTCCACGGTCTCACCGCGACGCAGAGCGTCGAGTATGTTCAAGATAATCTGTTCCATGTCCCCATTGTAAAGGCAAAGGCGCCGAAGCCGACCGCGGCCCCGACGCCTTCATCAAACAGCGCATCTAAGCATCTATGTTTGCGGACTTAGCCCGCCGTCGTCACTCCGGATCAAACGACATGTCGCCCGAACCGACCTTAAAACGATACGTGGCAGACTTATCACCGTTGTCGAATTCATGATTCAATATGGTCTCGCCGTCGTAGCCAAGCGGAAGGAAATCGCTCTCGAAGTCGCCGCTTCCCAAGGTGAGGCTCGCCTTAAAGCCCGTCGAGTTCGGAACCGTCATCTCCACATCGCCCGAGCCCACACTCACGTCCATCGACTTCGTGGGGGCCTGGTAAAGCTCGAACGTCACATCGCCCGAACCGACCTCAGCGCTGAGCGCATCAGTCACGCTGCCCGTAAACTCTACATCTCCCGCACCCAGGAAAAGATCGAAACCATCACAGATGACACCGGCAATCTGCAGATCACCCGAGCCCACGTGCGCGTTGACTCCCTTCAGATGTTCGGCAACACGGCGCGGCAGCTCGACCGTGACCGAGCGGTCAATTGCCTTACCGTCATCACTTCCAGATCGGGAAATCTTGAGCGTCGAGTCCTCGACGGATGCGATGTTCTGCGTCGCGGCCTTGGAGGCATCCATACCATTGGCAACGCGTCCCCGCTCGATAACGCGAGCCTTGTTGCCATCAACAACCTTGACGTCCACCGTAGCCGCATCGATATCGAAATCGAGGTAGCGAAACTCATCGGCATCAAAGGTCGTACACGAAAGCTGCTGAGGCCGAGCGGAATAGCTGTCGTCGTCCAAGAGATTGCCCTCGTCAACCGCATCGTCCATACCAGACAAGCCGGATACGACATCGTCGAGATCCCACGGGCCATCAAAATGAATCAAAGTCCGCGAAATGCCAAAAACAAGCCCGATGATGAGCACAAACGCTCCGATGCCAACGCCCAGACGCAGCTTGGATTCATGCGAAAGCCTCATCATTCGTCACTCTCTTTGGCACACGGCTCAGCGGTGGCTGCGGTAGCCACGTCAGCATCAGGTTCCGCAGAAGTATCCTTCCCCTGGGCCTTGACCGCGACCGGCGCCGGACCAACCTGGATATCCCCGCGCGCCCAATCGCCATCGAGCGCACGCGCCACCCAGTGATAGATGGGAATCGTAAAGAAGATCAGTGCGGGAAAAGGGCTGGCACCAACCAGGAACATCAGCAAAAAGAACAGCAGCCAGCACACGGCCCAATACGGGAACGACTGGAAGGGGCCCTTCACCGGAGTCGGAGCGGCCGCGCCGCCGCCCGTCACCTGCGCCGTCGCGGCATTGGCGGCCTGCGCACTCCAGCTTGCCGCTTGCGCCGCCTTAGCCGCAGCATCACTCGCCTGTGTTGCCGCCTCAGTCGCACGCGCCGCTGCCTCATGGGTGCGGGCACGTTCCGCCGCCTCGGCCTCGCGCTGGCGGGCGCGGTCCTCGTTCTCAAACTCGATATCGTCCTCGATCTCGTCGCTCGGATTGAGCAGCTCGTCCAGACTCACGCCATAAAGCTTGGCGAGCGAGATCAGGTTCTCGGTATCGGGCGAGCTCTCCGCGCGCTCCCATTTGCTGACCGCCTGGCGCGACAGCCCCAGCTTTCGCGCCAGCCCTTCTTGGCTAAAGCCTTGGCTGCGGCGAAGGTCGGCGAGCCGCTGCGCAGTTTCTACATTCATGGTTCCTCCTATGTGATGCCAGCCGTGCCGCCGGACCGTTTTTGTTCTTAAGGCGCCTTGCACAGTTAAAAATCTATCCGCCACCGCCAAAAGCATGCCACCTATTCTAGTGAGATTTTTGACAACCGGCGGTTGCGGGTGCATGTGAGCTGCGAAAATGTGTCCAAACAAAGCAATGACCCGTAGCTCGGTTGTCCCCGTTGCGGCGATAACGGTAGTATGGTCGTACTGTTTATTCCGCACCGCCAACGGAGGGAGTCCCGCGCCGTGAACCGCGATTTCGCCTCATCGCTCATCCAGCTCAACAACACTTTCTATCGCGAGCACTCCGCCTCCTTCTCCGATACGCGCCAGGCCCCGTGGCCCGGCTGGGTGCGCACCATGGACATCGCGCTCGGGCAGCTCAACGCCGCCACGATCGAGCATCCCGTCCGCGTCTTCGATCTTGCCTGCGGCAATATGCGATTCGAGAACTTTGCCGCCGGCGGCGCACTTGCCGCCAAGGGCGTCGACGGCGCAAACCCCTCGGCAGATGCCAGCTGCCCGTTTGAGTTCTATGGTGTCGACTCGTGCCAAGACCTGGCTATCGATGCACATGGCCACGCGCTGCGCATTCCCAACTTGCACTTCCAGGAACTCGACGTGCTCGACGCCCTCATGAAGCTCAACCCCGCCGAGACGCCCGACGTGCTTTTCGACGCCCCGCTCGCCGACATCTCGGTCTGCTTTGGCTTTATGCACCACGTGCCGTCGTGCGAGTACCGCGTACGCGTGCTCGACGCCCTGGTGCGCCAGACGCGCCCAGGTGGCATCATCGCCATCAGCTTTTGGGAGTTTATGAACGACGAGCGCATGGCGCGCAAGGCCGTTCGAGCCGAAGCCCGCGCCGAGCTCACCCCGCCGTTTGAGGGTTACGATTCCGCGCAGTTTGAAGCCGGCGACCACCTCATTGGCTGGCAAAACGACCGCCACGCCTACCGCTATTGTCATCACTTTGACGATCAGCAGATCACCGACCTGGTGCGCGGCGTCCGTACGTTCTACAAGAGCGGCGAGGTCCCCGTGCGCGAGCTTGAGCGTTTCCATGCTGACGGTCGCAGCGGCGAGCTCAACCGCTATGTGATTCTCAAGCGCCTGTAGGTATCGGCGACTCGCCGCCGAACCGCACCGCATCTTTCGGGCAAACTATGCCCACCCTTTTTCAACCCATTGACGGAACGCGCAGCTACGCGTTCCATATTTATGACCAAGGAGCCTCATGGGAGCCGTCCACGTTCGCACGCCTAAGAACTTTGTGCTCGAGGAGCGCCTGGAGCGCTACGCCGATGCGATTGAGACGAACCCCGAGGCTTATGCCGGAGATTGGCGCAAGGCCTGTGCGCCCGCAGGCGGCAAGCCCTTCGAGCACCTTCACCTGGATCTTGGTTGTGGCAAAGGCACCTATCTGGTTGAGCGAGCTCGCCGTGAACCCGACACGCTCTTTGTCGGTATGGACCAGGAGCCCATCTGCATCGCCTATGCCGCACAGAAAATCTGCGAGCATGAACTGACCAACGCACTCGTTCTGCCTCGAGGCGCCGCATCGCTGCCGCAGCTATTTGCCACAGGCGAGCTCGATGCCATCACCATCAACTTTCCCACGCCGCAGCCCAAGGCCAAGTACGCCAAAAAGCGCCTCGTCCATGTCGACCATCTGATGCTCTACCGCCCGCTCCTTGCAGCCGGCGCCACCGTCACGCTGCGCACCGACAGCAAGCCATTGCGCGATTACGCCCTGGGACAGTTTGCCGCGGCCGGCTACGACACACTTTGGGTAAGCGACGACGTTCGCCGCAACCATCCCGAGCATCCCCAGACCGAATATGAATGCCGCACGCGCGAGATGGGTGCCGTCGTCTATGGCATTTGTGCCACATCCGGCGCGCAGCCCAGCGATGAACAGCTCACGACGGGCCGCATGCAGGAGCAAAGCCTTGCCTGCTACCTGCCCGAAAACCTCGATGAGCTCACCTATGTACCTCTGGGCATGGAAGAGGCCGTCGAGAACTTTAAAAACCGCGCCCGCAAAGGCAAGAAGCGCCTGCCGCAGGAGTCCTAGGGGCCTCTGATGGTCGCGGCGTCAGCAAACAAGCGCAAACAAGCGCAAACAAGCGCAAAGAGGCGCCAGCAAACGGCCCTCAAACCTAAGTGAGTAGACTTTTTTGCAATAGCCAAGCACAACCCGCATAACGAAAACTAAAACCGCAGGTAGATCCCTTGCGCAAAAGCCATGTGCTCGCGATATCGCAAAAAGTCTACTCACTTAGCTGGCAACTGCACCAAACAGCTGGACAGAACGCCCATTTCCTGCATTTTCTCGCGCGCTGGCACCCCGCGCCGCCGCTACGCCATAATAGTTGGCGGACAAACGCGAGAGAAAGCAAACCACATGGCACAGACCACGACAGATACCACCGCCAGCACCGTCTCCGGCGCCGGGGCCGCCAGCTCATTCTCGGGCGGCACGGGAACCGAAGCCGAGTTCGGCTCGCTCGGTGCGCTCTCCCCCACCTGGTGGGAGCCCGAGGATGGTAGCGAGCCCGAGCCATGGCTCACGCCCGATCAGGCCTTCGAACGTTTCTTTGAATGGACGAGCGACCGCGGCATTGAGCTGTGGGACCACCAAGAAGAGGCCCTCATGGATCTTGCCGCCGGCGATCACGTCATTTTGGGAACACCGACCGGATCGGGCAAGTCGCTTGTCGCGCTGGGCATGCTCTTTATGGGCATGGCGCAGGGCAAGCGCTGCTACTACACGGCTCCTATCAAGGCTCTGGTCAGCGAAAAGTTCTTCGACCTGGTACAGGTGCTCGGCCGCGATAACGTCGGTATGATCACCGGCGACACGCACATCAACACCAAGGCGCCCGTCATCTGCTGCACGGCAGAGATCCTTGCCAACGACGCACTGCGCGAGGGCGAAGATGCCGATGTTGGCTGCGTCGCCATGGACGAGTTCCACTACTTTGCCGACCCCGACCGCGGTTGGGCCTGGCAGGTGCCGCTGCTCACCCTGCCTCACACGCAATTCATGCTCATGAGCGCCACGCTCGGCGACGTCACCGCGATCGCCGCCTCGCTCGAGGAACACACCGGCGCTACCTGCGACCTAGTCGTCGACGCCCCGCGTCCCGTACCGCTAAGCTACGACTATGTGACGACCTCCCTCGAGGGCACCGTCGAGCTCGCGATGCGCCGCGGCGAGGCCCCGCTCTATATCGTGCACTTTAGCCAGGATGCCGCCCTTGCGACGGCACAGTCGCTCGCCAATTTTGGCATCGCCAGCAAGGAGCAACGCGAGGCCATCAAGGAGGCGGCCAAGGGCACGAGCTTCTCGACGGCCTTTGGCAAGATCCTCAAGCGCTTGCTTGGCTGCGGCGTCGGCGTGCACCATGCTGGCATGTTGCCGCGCTATCGCCTGCTGGTCGAGCGCCTGGCGCAGCAGGGCCTACTGCCCGTCATTTGCGGCACCGACACACTCGGCGTCGGCATCAACGTGCCCATCCACACCGTGGTCCTCACCGCGCTCACCAAGTTCGATGGCTACAAAATGCGTCGCCTGCGCGCCCGTGAGTTCCATCAGATCGCCGGTCGCGCCGGCCGCTCGGGCTTTGACACCGAGGGTATGGTGATCGCCGAGGCCCCGGAGCACGAGATCGAGAACGCCAAGCTCATGGCCAAGGCGGGCGACGACCCCAAGAAGCTCCGCAAGATTAAAAAGAAAAAGGCCCCCGAGGGCTTTGTCACCTGGAACAAGCAGACCTTTGAGCGCCTGATCGAGACGCAGCCCGAAACGCTCAAGCCGCGTCTGCGCATCACACACTCCATGGTGATTAGCGTGGTCGAGCAGGGCGGCGACGCCCGTGCCCGCGTACACGACCTCATCGAGACAAGCCTGCAGACCCCCGAGGAAAAGGCAAAGCTCGAGGTTCGCGCCGACGAAATCTTCGCCACGCTCATCGATTCCGGCGTCGTCGTTCGCACCGAGGTGCCGCCTGCGTCCGACGCTCCCGCAGATGCCGCAGCGGACATCGACTACGCGCTGACGGTCGATCTGCCCGAGGACTTCGCGCTCGACCAGCCGCTCTCGCCGTTTTTGCTTGCCGCGCTGGAGCTACTCGACCCCGAGAGTGAGACCTATACCATGGACCTCATCTCGATGGTCGAGGCTACGCTCGAGGACCCCAAGCAGGTATTGCGCGCACAGGAGCGCGCCGCACGCGACCGTGCGATGGCCGAAATGAAGGCCGATGGCGTCGAATACGAGGAACGCCTGGAGCGCATCCAGGATGTCACCTACGAAAAGCCGCTCGAGGACTTGCTCGATGCCGCTTTTGACAAGTACTGCCAGGAAGTGCCCTGGGCAAACGACTACCAGCTCTCCCCCAAGAGCGTCCTGCGCGATATGCTGGAAAGCGCAAGCGATTTTAAGGGCTATATTCAAAAGCTCGGCATCGCCCGCTCCGAAGGCATTTTGCTGCGCTACCTGGCAGAGGCCTACCGTTCGCTCGACCGCACCGTACCCATCGAGAAGCGCGACGAGCGCCTGCGCGACATCATTTCGTGGCTCGGCTTTGTGGTGCGCTCGGTCGACTCGAGCCTGGTGGACGAGTGGGAGAACGCCGGCAACCCGGCAGCACTCGACGCCGCGCCGCCGCAGGGCATCGACGAGGTCGTGGCAGACCGCCGCGGCTGCACGCTGTTGGTGCGCAATGCGCTCTTCCGTCGCGTGACCCTTGCCGCTCGCGAGCACGTTCGCGACCTGGGCGAGCTCGACGACGACTGGGGCATGAGCGAGATCCGCTGGCAAAAGGCGCTCGATGCTTATCACGAGCAGCACGAGGAAATTCTCACCGACGGAGATGCCCGCAGTGCCGCGATGTTTTCCATCGATGAGTCCGACGAGAAGGCTGCACACGTGTGGCACGTGCACCAGATCTTTGCCGACGAGGATGGCGACCACGACTTTGGCATTATGGGCGATGTCGATCTGGACGCCACGCAAGACGGCGGCGAGGTCATCTTCAAAAACTACCGCGTCGGCTTTATCGAGGACCTGCTCGAGGACTAGCCGCACATACTGGAACAAAACGAAGCGGGGCCGCTGGTAACATCGCCAGCGGCCCCGCTTTTGCACTATACGCTATGCCTTACTCGGCATCCTCGACCTCATACGAATCCGCCTCGGCTGGCTCATCATTTGTCTCCGGCGCAGCCCCGCGTGCCTCGTCAAACGCCGCCTTCATGGTCTTGTTGCCCCAGGTGAGCTTGCGAATGGTAAGATCGTCGGCCTTCTTGTTGGCTAGGCGCAGATTGTTCTCGGAGGACAGCAACGCCTCCTTGGTTTTCTGCAGATGGCTAATCGTCTTATCGATTTCATCGATTGCCGTTTGGAACTTGCGGCTCGCGATCTCGTAGTTGCGACCGAAATCATTCTTGAACTTTTCCATCTTGGCTTCGAAGTTCGTAACGTCGATGTTCTGCTGCTTGTATTCCGCCAGCTCCTGCTTATAGCGCAGCGAACCCATAGCGGCGTTGCGAAGAAGTGTAATCATGGGAATAAAGAACTGCGGACGAATCACGTACATCTTCTCGTAGCGATAGCTCACGTCCACGATGCCGGCGTTGTAAAGCTCGCTCTCGGGCTCGAGCAGCGTGCAGAGCACCGCGTACTCACAGCCCTTTTGGCGACGATCGTGGTCGAGCTTCTTAAAGAAGTCCTCGTTTTTATGCTTGGTTGCGGTCTCGTCGTTCTCGTTTTTCATTTCGAACATAATCGAAATGACCTCGTTGCCGCTCGCGTCGCACTCGCGGAAGATAAAGTCACCCTTGGTGCCCTCGGATGCATCGTTATCTTTCTCGAAGTACGCGTTAGGAAACGCCGTCATGCGCAGACGGTTGAACTCGGTCTCGCAGTGCTGCTCGAGCGACTCGCCCACCATCTTGGTGGACAGGCGGACCTTCATGTCCTTAAGGCGCTCAATCTCTTCATCCTTGTATCGAATCAGGTCATCGCTCGCGCGCTTGGCCTGCGCAAGCTCAAGCTCGTGGGCTGCCTTGGCCTGTTCCTCGCGAGAATCGCGCACCGCCAGTTCACTCGTGAGCTTGGCACGTGCCTCATCGCGCTCTCGTTCCGCCGCGGCGACCGCCTCTGACAGGTTCATTTTTGCCCTCAGCTCCTGCTCGCGCAACTGGGCACGCAGACCCTCGGCCTCTTGCTCGGACTGAGCCTTTGCGGCGGAAAACTTCTCTTGTACCTTCACGCGATAGTCAGCTAGCGCGCGCTCGGCCTCGCTGCGAGCGGCATCGAGCTCACGCTGAGACTCGGCCGCGGCAGCGGCAAGCGCCATCTCCTGGGCCTTGTCCGCCGCGGCGAGCCTGGCCTGCAGCTCGGCAATCTGAGCATCACGTGCAGCTAAATCGTTTTGAGCAGCGTTGCGCGCCGCCGACTCGACAAGCTTGGCTTCGTCATCCTTGCGTCCCAGCTGCGCACGCAAATTGTCGATCTCGCGCTGAAGCTCGGCATTCTCCTTCTGAGCGTCGGCACGGGCCTCAACCGCCGCGCGCTGGCTTGCACTCTCGCGCTCTGCGGCAGCGCCCTCGAGCTTGGCGCGCAGCTCGGCGAGCTCAGCATCGCGCTTGGCGACTTCTTGCGCCAGTTTCTGATCCGCAGTGTTCTTCTGCTCGACAAGCTGAGCGTTGCGCTGAGACTCTGCCTCCTGCAAAGCAGCCGTCGAACGCGAGCGCTCAAGCTCCAGCGCCTGTGCGCCCTCGCGCTGGACTGCCTTCACACGCTCATCCAGGTCGCGCGAGAACTCGGCATCGCGCACCTGTTTGACGATATCCGCATAGCCGGACGCATCGACCTTAAAAACTTCGCCACAATGCGGGCACTTGATCTCGTTCATAGCAGCTCCTCGATGGACGCAAATTTCAACCGCCTACACTCTACCGCGCCGCGCGGACAAAAAAGACGCCGCCGCCATAATGGCAACGGCGCCAGAACCACCACAAAGGTGCCTGTCCCCTTTATGGTGGTTCGAGCATTACAGTCCAAAGAAGCCCAGGATTTGATCCCGGCTTACGGGCTTGTACTCGTTGGCATCGAGACCGACATCGTAGCGAAAGATAGGGCGCTCGCGATCGCGGTTGCGCGCGTTGGTGCGGTCTCCCCTGCTGTGGATATGCCCGTGCAGCATGATGGCGCCACGCGCCTTGCCGTTCCAGCTGAGCATGGGGTAGTGGCTCATAACCAGACGATGGCCCTTGGCATAGCCAGGGGCAATCTCCAGGTAATCGCGCACGTCTTCCCAAATCTGCGGCGCGTCCGGATCTTCCCAGTCGCCGTCATGGTTACCGCGGATGAGCGTCACATTCTTGCATTCGATACGCTCGCGCAGGTGCACGGCATCCGCTAGGGGCAAACGATAGGTAAAGTCTCCCAGGATGTAGAGACGGTCATCCGCAGTCACGCACTCATTGATGACATCGATGACCTTGCGGTTCATCTCCTCGACCGAGCCAAACGGCCGGTCCATGTCGTGCAAGATATTCGTATCGCCCAGGTGCAGGTCGGCGGTAAACCACATCATCGTCTATGCCCTCATTTCGCAACGCGTTCAACTCGTGCTAAGTATACAGACGCAGCGATGCGGCGGTCATCCAAAGAGCCCACCGAACAGTCCGCGGCGGCGCTTGTCTTTCTTTTTCGAAGCGTCACTCTGAGCTTTCTTGTCCTGCCGTTTCTTACGATCCTGCTCCAACTCATCGTCGTCGAGTAGCAGATCCCACTCAAACGGATCGTCTGTCAGATCGAACTGGTCGTCGTCATCAAACATGGCCGCCTCCATTGCCGACTAGCGGGCATCCACCACGTAGAGGCCAACGCGCACCTGATGCCACGGGCTGCGCTCGGGAGCAACCTGTTGCACGCGAGCCTCAAATACGTCCTCATGGCCGTAATACATCATCAAGGACAGCGGGCCGACCTCGTTTCCCGGAACGTAGCCAAGTTTGGTCTTGCCATAGTAAATCGCAACTGCCTCGGGATCATGGGGGTTATCGCGCTCGGCGCACAGCGTCAGCTTATCGCCCGCTTTAAGATCGCCCAGAACCAAGGCACCGTCGGCATACTGAAATCCTGCAATGTGAAACGACAAAAGAAGACGTGAAGGCTCGTACATAGCAACTCCCCTAACGGCCGGATAAACCAGCGCTTAACCTTACTGAGAAGTCTACGGGTCCGTGCGGACACAGATTCGCCCCACCCGCGCCTTTCAATCGCTCGCCGCAACGCTTGCGAGACAGAGCGCTTACAGATAAGATAGGGGTACGGATGGCACCCGTTGCAGCGGGTCTTGCCAACTCCGATACACGTTTTCATCGTGAGAAGTGGCCGTCTTCGCTTACGCGGGGGCGGCTATTTCATTCGGCCGATAAACAGGCCGAGTTCGATAGCCGCGATTAACAACGCCAGTAACGAAATAACATCGCTTACGTTCATACCAATTCCCTTCTAAAGGGAGTTGGCCCATCCGTACCCCATAGTAGTAGTCTAACGTAAATGGCAGGTAATAGGAACACTTGTTCGTATTACCTGCCATTTCCTAATGCACAAACATGCGCACGAATTTGTGCTTCCAGCTTGCGTAGGGCGCATACCGAAACGGCACGTCCAACCAGGTTGCCTTGTTCACGATGCTCTTCTTGTGGCTAAACGTATCGAAGCTCTCACGGCCATGGTACTGCCCCATGCCGCTCGCGCCCATGCCACCAAAGCCCATATGGCTCGTAGCCAAGTGCATAATCGTGTCGTTGACACAGCCGCCGCCAAAGGGCACGTAGCGCACAAAGCGCTGCTGAACCGCACGGTCCCGGCTAAAGATATACAGGGCCAGCGGCGTCGGACGATCCGTAATAAACGTCTCGGCCTCGTCTAAGCTCTCAAACGTCAGCACCGGCAAGATGGGGCCGAAAATCTCCTCCTGCATCACGGCGTCCTCAGGCGCCACGCCGTCTAGGATCGTCGGCTCAATCTTGAGCGACGACTCGCGCGCCGTTCCTCCCAGCACAACCTTATCGGGGTCGATCAGCCCGCGTACGCGCGCGAAATGCTTGGCGTTGACAATATGACCGTAGTCCTCGTTGTCGAGCGGGTGCTCGCCAAACATGCGACGGACCTCCTCCTTGATGAGGCCCAACAGCTCATCGTGCACGCGCGTATCGACCAGCAGGTAGTCGGGCGCCACGCAGGTCTGCCCCACGTTGAGCCATTTACCAAAGGCGATACGTCGTGCCGCGACCTTCAAGTTTGCCGTCGCATCCACGATGCAGGGACTCTTTCCGCCCAGCTCAAGCGTCACGGGCGTGAGGTTTTTGCTCGCGCGTTCCATGACGAGCTTGCCGACCGGAACACTACCGGTAAAGAAGATTTTGTCCCAGCATTCATCGAGCAACGCTTCGTTCTCGGCACGCCCGCCTTCGACGACCGTCACCAGGCGCGGATCAAATGCTTCCTCGCAAATCTGCCTGAGCACCGCACTCGAAGCCGGCGCATAGGCACTCGGCTTGATGACCACGGTGTTGCCTGCAGCGAGCGCGCCGGCGAGCGGCTCGAGCGTCAGCAAAAACGGATAGTTCCAGGGCGCCATGATGAGCGTGACGCCATAGGGCACGGCTTGCGTTTTGCACACACTCACGGCGTTAGCGAGGTCGCAGGGGCGCAAGCGCGAGCGGCTCCATCGGGCCACATGCGCAATCTGATGGCGAATCTCGGAAAGCGACGTGCCGATCTCGCACATATATGCCTCGTCATGCGACTTTCCCAAATCGGTCTTGAGCGCATGGGTGATATCGGCCTCGTGCGCACGAACCGCATTGCGCAGGCGCACCAGTGCGCGACGTCGAGCGTCGACATCAAACGTGGCGTGCGTCTTAAAGTAGGCGCGCTGATCGCCGACGATGCGCGCAATTTCCTCGGTGTTCATGGACCCTCCTAGTTCTCGTCCTCAAACATACCACCCGCGACGACCTCGTACATACGCTCGAGCTCCAGTCGGTCCATTAAAAGAGGAACGGGGTATAGCGGATTGGCCTCAGCATCGGCATGGGCCGCCATTTGCGGAATATCGGAGCGGCGAATGCCCGTCACATATTTGGGAATATCCAAAGCGGCGTTCATGCGGTCGACCCAATCGATAAAGGCCTCGGCCGCAAGACTGTCCTGCGCGGTAGCCGGCGCAATGCCCGCCATGCGAGCAAGATCGGCAAGCTTGGGGGCGGCAGCGTCACCATAAGCGCGAAGCATGTGCGGCAGGATGATCGCGTTGGCCAAACCGTGCGGAATTCCGTATCGGCCGCCCAGACTGTGCGCGATGGCATGAACGTATCCAACATAGGAGCGGGTAAACGCAACGCCCGCCTTATACGCCGCCGAAAGCATATTGCGGCGTGCACGCATGTCGTCGCCATGCTCATAGACCTCGAGCAAATTGTCGCGGATGAGCTGTACCGCCTGACGTGCCATCTTGCGCGTGTAGGGCGTGGTGCTACGGCCGATAAAGGCCTCGACAGCATGCGTCAGGGCATCCATACCCGTCTGCCCCGTAATGGAGGCGGGCAGGCCGCGCGTAAACTCGGGGTCGTGCACCGCAAAACGCGGGATGAGCACAAAGTCGTTAATGGGGTATTTATAGTGCGTCTCGTCATCGGTGATAACCGCCGCAAGCGTGACCTCGCTTCCCGTGCCTGCCGTGGTGGGCACGGCGATGAGCAGCGGCAAGCGACGATGAATCCGCAGCAGGCCGCGCATCTTGTTGATGGGCTTGTTTGGCTGCGCAATGCGCGCCCCCACACCCTTGGCACAGTCCATGGCCGAACCGCCACCAAAGCCGATAATGGCCTGGCAGTCGTTCTCGCGATACAGCGCCGCCGCTTCCTCCACATTCGAGACCGTGGGGTTCGCACGCGTTTCGGCATAGACCGCAACGCCAATCCCTTGAGCCGTAAGCGCACGCTCGAGTGGTGCCGTGAGCCCCAAACGTGCAATACCAGGGTCTGTCACGATAAGGATCTTCTGGATCGAGCGCTTTTGAAGCACCGCGGGCACATCCTCGGCATGCTCCAAAATGCGCGGCTCGGTATAGGGCAGAATCGGCAATGCAATGCGAAAAACCGTCTGATATGTTCGGCACCAGGCACGACGGGCTAGATGCATAAAGGAAACTCCTTCATTTGTTGATAGGTCAACATTTGCTCGACCGATTGTACTCAGCGGAGATCGCAGACGGTATGCCAATCGTTAATCAATCAACATCTTCATATCTCAAAATTGTTTTATTAAAAATCATTCCTAATAGGCTTCACATTTGGTTGCATTTATGGATAATAGAACTCGTCAAGACGCACGTCCGGAGAGGGCCCTTACGGGACCGGACGAGCGCACAATCGCCATCGATCGAAAGGATCGAATCATGAAGTTTGTTTGCCCCGTTTGCGGTTATGTGGAAGAGTTCGACGGCGACCAGCTGCCCGAGGACTTCAAGTGCCCCCAGTGCGGCGTTCCCGGTTCTCGTTTCCTGAAGCAGGAGGAGGGCCAGCTCGAGTGGGCTGCCGAGCACGTCGTGGGCGTCGCCAAGATGGAGGGCGTCTCCGAGGACATCGTTGCCGACTTGCGCGCCAACTTTGAGGGCGAGTGCTCCGAGGTCGGTATGTACCTGGCCATGGCTCGCGTCGCTCATCGCGAGGGCTACCCCGAGATCGGCCTGTACTGGGAGAAGGCTGCCCACGAGGAGGCCGAGCACGCTGCCAAGTTCGCCGAGCTCCTGGGCGAGGTCGTGACCGACTCCACCAAGAAGAACCTCGAGATGCGCGTTGAGGCCGAGAACGGCGCCACCGCCGGCAAGACCGATCTTGCCAAGCGCGCCAAGGCCGCTGGTCTCGATGCCATCCACGACACCGTGCACGAGATGGCTCGCGACGAGGCCCGTCACGGCAAGGCTTTCGCCGGCCTGCTCAAGCGCTACTTTGGCTAAGCCAGCCGCCTGAGAGACAATCTTTAGCTCGATAAGGCCCGGACCGTATTGGTTCGGGCCTTTTTGCGTCTCGAGGACTCGTTAACGCCCTGAAATAGGACTGCCTTCGGCATCAGTTGCTCGTCAAAAACTAAGTGAGTAGACTTTTTGGAACTTGCCGAGCACACCATCCATATTGCTTTATAAAGCCGCAGCTAAATGACTTGTTGCAAAACGGCCTGGTCGCCAAAGTGCCAAAAGTCTACTCACTTAGAACCGCAGCCGTCCACGATCGAGCAGTTTTGCGTCTAACGGGCATCTTTCCGTCGATTACTCCCAATTTTGTCCAGTCAACGAATAGTTCAGACCGGAGTAATGTCTCAGCCCTTTGCTCATCTGAGCTTTTATCACGATATTCAGCATCGAGCATCCTGCATACGGCCTTAACGACGGCGCGGAATCTATCCTCATCGGATATCTGTCTGTGTGTCAGGAGAAGTACATCGTAGCCCATGGCCTGAAGGGCTGTCATGCGGTCGGCGTCACGCAAGCCATCCCCTGCGCGTCCGTGCGAGGCCTTTCCCTGACATTCAATGGCTACCTGCCGCTTTCCGTCCGACGAAGAAAGAAGTAGGTCGATATATACACGGGACTTTCCCACAATCGCTCGAGCACTTGTGCTTAGCGTCACTTCGACATTGAGCTCTATGTCGCAAAACCCTTCGCCTCCCAGGGTTCGCGGCAGTCCAAGCAACAAATACGCCTCGACCTCAAAAGGCGACGCGGCACCCAATGGAACGAGTTGCGATACCGCCATAAATCTATTGCCGTAGCGCATCCCGCAAACATCTGAACAAAAACGGTCAAGGTCTCTGCCCAAAACCAAAGCGTCTCGACGCCATAAATTAGAAGCGGTGCCGTCCTCGGACGGGCAGCGCACCCAACCGACCGTTGTCGAAATCGTACCCGAATCAATTGCACGCGTAAGCTCCGCCTCAAGTGCCGCCGGTAGAGCGCACACCGCAAACAAGCCACACATCTCCGCCAATACCAAAAGAAGCTGAAGATCCGTCAGATGCCGCGACATGATGAATGCCGTCAGTAGAGGAGACGTGATCAAAAATCCATGCTCCGTTTCCAGCACGGATTCCCTGGGGAGCTCACCAAGAAACAGCCGCTGTCTAATGCTGGCAGGACAAGTCCGTTTGTTTCTCGTCCGAACCAATGTATGCAACGGAAAACCGAGCACAACCGCAGCCGTCGGGTTACGGACGAGGCCATATCGCTGCCGGTCTTCTTCCGGCCGTGGAAGCGGCGGACACAGAGCGCGGACCTGAGGGGGCAAACGCCAGTACCTAAAAGCCGATATGTCACAAAGTAGATCTTTCATAGGCACAGGAAAACACGAATTTCAACCCAGTCAGTCACGATGCGGCGCGAACGCACCAAAAATGGCACCGAACGGACTGTTAAGTTTTCAACAGCCCTCCCCAACTGGCCAAAAGCTTGCCAAAAGCTGGACGAAGCCCTGTTGAAAACCCCATTTTTTCGCATGCAGAAGCTTTGCGCGGCAAGTGAGTAGACTTTTTTGAACATCCCGAGCAGGCCGGTCATCCTGCTTTTCAAAACCGCAGGTAGATAGCTTGTTACAAAACTGCCTGGTCGCCAAAGTTCCAAAAGTCTACTCACTTAGATTGCAGAGTGCCTCCATGAGCTGCAATTCCAAGGTATTTAGCACTTTTGGACTCAAATCGTCATACTGGACAAGAATTTGACTTGAGTTTTCAGGGGCAGATGCGCCATCGGCACACCAATAACAGTCACTGATATCGACAAAAGGGACACTCGAGCGCGTGAGGGCCTGCGCAAAAGAGCTTCCGTCCGTTCCGCGCTCCGCAACCACGGTGCAGTAAAGGCCCGCGTCCTCATGCTCAATCGAAACCTCCCCTGCCGGAAACGCCTTCCGCACAAGCGCCGCTAGGCCATCGCGTGCCTCGCGAGCGCGCACGCGCACGCGGTTCACATGTCGCTCGTAATCACCCGATTCCAGCAAGCGAGCCAAAGCGACCTGGTCAACAGAGCTCACCGACGAGGCGTAGAAGCCAAGGTTGCGCCTAAACCGCTCCATTAGCTCATCGGGCAACACCATGTACGCTAGACGCAACGCCGATGACAGGCTCTTCGAAAACGTGTTGGTGTAGATAACCGATTGAGCGGCATCGATCGACGCGAGCGCAGGAATCGGCTTGCCGGCAAGGCGAAACTCACAATCGAAGTCGTCTTCGATGAGATATCGGCCCGGCTGCTCGGCGGCCCAGCTCATCAGCGCATAGCGACGTGCAATGCTCGTCACAAGGCCGGTCGGATACTGATGGGACGGCATCAGGTGAAGAACATCGGTCCCAGTTTTCTGCAGAGCACTCAGGTCCACGCCGTCATCATCCAACGGGATATGCCGAACGTTGCAACCCATAGCCTGATAGATGCGCGTCAGGCGCAAATAGCCCGGATCTTCAACGGCATACACCTTGTCGGCTCCAAGCAGCTGAACCAACATGGTATCGAGCAGCTGGGCGCCCGCGCCGATAACAATGTTGTTGGGGTCGACATTCATACCCCTTGTCCCGCGCAGATGATGAGCAATTGCGCGTCGTAGCCGAGCGGTGCCCTGTGCTGGCGCGGGCGAAAAGATCTCGCATTCGTCTTCGGATGCCAGCGTCGCCCGCAGTGCGCTTTGCCAAAGCCGCGCCGCCTCCAAAGCGGAAGGAGAAAGCGCATCGAATCGCTCGACCTGTCCGTCGACACCATGCGCACTGGGACCCGCAGAAACGGCATCTCGGTCGATACCCTCCGCAGCCGAAGCCAAAACCGGTGCATCCGGAAGCTCACAAGCGTAGTAGCCACGCCGCGGCTTTGAACAAATATAGCCCTCGGCAAGTAACTGGCTATATGCATTTTCGATGGTAATGACACTGATTCCCAGATGACTGGCAAAGGCGCGCTTAGACGGCAAATGCTCCCCCGCCGCAATGCGTCCAGCAACGATATCATCTCGAATTTGCTGGTAAACATACTCATAGAGCGATGTTCCGCCGCGTTTTTCCAAATTGTAGTCAAGCATGAGCCTATCACCTGACCTTATTAAGTCATTCAATCTGGTATTAGTCTGACCTTGTCATTATCTCGAAAACTGAGTATTTCGCCATACCCAGCTCCCAGATAGGATGTTCCGTCAAGCAATGCACATGCCAACCAAGGGAGCAACCATGGCAGAACAGACCAGCAAAGCCGATCGCGTCAAACTCAATCGCGAGCTCGCGCAGATGCTCAAGGGCGGCGTCATCATGGACGTCACCACGCCCGAGCAGGCACGCATCGCCGAGGAGGCGGGCGCCTGCGCCGTCATGGCACTTGAGCGCATCCCGGCCGACATCCGCGCCGCAGGCGGCGTGTCGCGCATGAGTGACCCCAAGATGATCAAGGGCATCCAGGAGGCCGTCTCCATCCCTGTCATGGCCAAGTGCCGCATCGGTCACATTGTCGAGGCGCAGGTCCTGCAGGCCATCGATATCGACTACATCGACGAGTCCGAGGTTCTCTCCCCCGCCGACGATGTCTACCACATCGACAAGACCCAGTTTGACGTTCCGTTTGTCTGCGGTGCCCGTGACCTGGGCGAGGCGCTGCGCCGTGTTGCCGAGGGCGCCACGATGATCCGCACCAAGGGCGAGCCGGGCACGGGCGACGTGGTCCAGGCCGTGCGCCACATGCGGAAGATCCAAAAGCAGATCCGCGACGTTGTTGCCCTGCGCGACGACGAGCTCTTTGAGGCAGCCAAGCAACTGCAGGTTCCGGTCGAGCTGGTGCGCGAGGTCCATGCCACGAGCAAGCTCCCTGTCGTGAACTTTGCTGCTGGCGGTGTGGCAACCCCTGCCGACGCCGCGTTGATGATGCAGCTGGGTGCCGAGGGCGTCTTTGTGGGCTCGGGCATCTTTAAGAGCGGCGACCCGGCCAAGCGCGCCGCCGCCATCGTCAAGGCCGTGGCAAACTTCACCGATGCCAAGCTCATCGCCGAGCTTTCAGAAGACCTGGGCGAGGCCATGGTGGGCATCAACGCCGACGAGATCGAAATCATCATGGAGGAGCGCGGGCGCTAGTCCAGCAGAAAGGATCGCACATGAGCGATTATGCAGATCAAACGGTCGCCGTACTGGCGGTCCAAGGCGCTTTTGCCGAGCACGAGGCGAGGCTGTCCGAGCTGGGCGCACGTTGTATTGAGCTGAGGCAGGCGGCTGATTTGAAGCAGAACTTTGACCGTCTGGTACTTCCCGGCGGCGAGTCCACCGTTCAAGGGAAGCTGCTTGATGAGTTGGGCATGCTCGAGGAGCTTCGTGCCCGTATCTCTGAAGGCATGCCCGTCCTGGGCACCTGCGCCGGCTTGATTCTGCTGGCTCACGACCTTGCCGCCCATGACGATAAGGGCACGCCGCGTTTGGCAACCATGGATGTACTCGTAGAGCGCAATGCCTACGGCAGGCAGCTCGGCAGTTTTCGAACCAAGGGGCAGGTAGCCGGCATCGACGGTGAAGTGCCGCTGACGTTTATCCGCGCGCCCCGCATCGTCAAGGTGCGCGGCAATGCCAAGGCCTTAGCGAAAGTCGACGGGCGCATCGTCGCCGCCCGCCAGGGCAACCAGCTCGGCGTCACCTTCCACCCCGAGCTCGATGAAGACACCCGCCTCCACGAACTGTTCCTACAAATGTAGGCATCAAAATCAACAAACAAAACGAGAGTGGATAATCTCCCACCTTGAGCATGAATATGGGCTCATACCGGGAGATTATCACTCTCATTTTTTGGTACAAATGATTCCTTGGGGATGCCGATGTTTTGGTACCGACAGCGAGCGCCCACCAGAGCGAACAAATTGACATGAAAAGAGGACGGCATAGACCTTCTGGTCATGCCGTCCTCTTTGAATGACAAGTTGTCGCTCTGGTGGGCGCGCAGCGTCAACTAGTTACGCGGTTCGTAGAACCGCGTAACCCCTAGAAGCGATTGCCGCGGAAGCCGCCACCGTTGCGGCCGCCACGGTCGCCACCGCGACCGCCACGGTCGTTACCACGGTTGCCGCCAAAGCCGCCACGGTTGCCGCCGCGGTCGCCATAGCCACCACGGTTGCCGCCAAAGCCGCCGCGACCGCCACGGTCGCCGCCACGGTCACCAAAGCCGCCACGGCCGCCACGGTCGCCACCGCGACCGCCACGGTCGCCACCACGACCACCGCGATCGCCAAAGCCGCCGCGACCGCCACGGTCGCCGCCACGGCCGCCACGGTCGTCACGGCCGCCGCGAGGACCGCGGTCCTCGTCCAGGCCCATGGCGACGAGCGGGGCGATAACCTTATCGAGAGCGGCCATCAGCTCGGTGGCCTCCTCGTAAGAAAGCTCGGGCAGGAGCTTCTCCTTCTTGTTGGCAAGCTCGACCAGGCCCTCAGCGGCATCCTCGGCAGCGAAGACGACGATCTTGCGCATATCGCCCTCGGCGTCGTCGATGCGGCCGACCAGATCGGCAGCCTCGGCCTCGGCCATCAGGCCATCGAGCTCACGAAGGCGCATGCCCAGCAGGTCGGACATTTCCTTCTGCTCCATCTTGGGCTTGAGGTCAAGAAGCTTGATGGCGCGCTCGATGTTCGCCATGCGCTCGGCCTTGGCCTCCTCCTCCTTGGAAATAGCAAAGCGACGGCTACGCAGCAGGCGGGCGGCCTTCTGCATCTTGTCCATCAGCTCTTCGTCATCGTAATCAACAGCGGCCTCGGCAACCTCGGCCTCCTCCTCGGCGGAAACCTCGTCAGCAGCCTCAACCTCGGCAGCTTCGGTCTCCACGGTCTCGACTGCCTCAACCTCGGCAGCCATGGTCTCGTTCTCGGTCTCGTTCATGATCTCTTCGTTCTCAGACATGAGACTCCTTCTTGGCCCTCTCGGGCATCATCGCCCCATTCGCGGGGCCCGTCGCGCACTCTTTGCGCTTTAAACATTCATGCCTCTCGGCAAAACGTCCATTAGTTTATGGTGTCGCCCGCTAATCTAGCTGCAGAATCTATGTGCACACATTAATGCGACATGTGCGACTCGCGACGAGCGTACACAACCGATACCACAAATCCGACCACGGCAATTACAGCCGCCACACGCACGGCTGCCGCAAATCCAATCGCCTGGGCAACGTCGGTCGCAACGCCAGCGGCGCCGGCAGTCGCCGCAGAACTCGAGAGCAGGCCGATAAACAGCGACGGGCCAAACGATGCGGCAATCATGTTCCACGTGTTGAGCAATGCCGTTCCGTGAGGATGCTCGGCGACAGGCAGCGTCTCCAAGCCGGCCGTTTGCGAGGGGCTCAGCACCAAACCGACTCCGGCATACACCACAACGGTCAGCGCCACGACGAGGCCGATGTTCATGCTTGCGGCCGTCATCGAGATTGCAGTCTGCCCCACAGCAATCAGGGCAAAGCCGACCGGCAGCAGCGGCCATGCGCCACGGGCGTCCATCACGCGTCCGCCCACAATCGAGGTCACAGCATTGCAGGCAATCGCCGGCAAAATGAGCAAGCCCGCAACAAGTGCGGTCATGCCGTATGCGCCCTCAAAATAGAGCGGCAACAAAACGCTCATCGAGAACGTCGTCATCATCGATACCACCACAAGCAAGCACGCAGGCCAAAAACGAACACTCGCCATGGGACGCACGTTAAGCACCGGATGCTCGAGCTTGAGCTGGCGGGCCGCAAACAGGCCGAGCAGCACAATGGCGGCGAAGAGCGTCGCGATGCCGGCAATCAGATTGGTCGAGAACTCGCCTACGGAATACACAAATGCCGTAATACCGGCAGCGAGCAAAACCACCGACAGATTATCAAGCGTGGTGTTCGAACGCTCTCCGACATTCTGGACAAGCTTTACGCCCGCCGCAGCGACCACAATGCCGCCCACCAGCGGCACTACGAACACCGCCCTCCAGCCAAACAACGTGCACATAAGACCGCTGATCACGGGCCCAAACGCCGGCCCCAGCGTAATGCAGGCACCGCCCAGGCTCAGATACAAACCGAGCTTCTCGCGCGGGGCGCAAGACAGTACCACGTTCATCATGAGCGGAAACAAGATGCCCGATCCCGCAGCCTGCAGGATACGGCTTGGCAGCAAAACGCTAAACGACGGAGCGACCAGGCACAGGACTTCGCCGGCGACCATGCATCCGCATGCGAAAAACAGCAGCTTGCGCGTCGAGAAACGGCCGGACAGAAAGGCCATGATGGCCGTAAAGATCGACGTCACGATCATGTAGCCCGAAACGAGCCACTGCGCCGTGGTGGCACTCACCGAAAAGGCCGCCATAATGTCGTGCAGCGCCACGTTAATGATGTTCTCGTTAAACGCGGCAACAAAGGCTCCAACATACATTGCGACGAGAATCGCCGAGGCTGTCGACGGTGATTGAGTTTGCTTTTGGGATTTGGTCCCCATGAAATTCCTTCCTCTTAGAACGACAATCGCATCGCCCCAGAGGAACGGTCCAGGGCGAAAATGAGCCCTAGACTTACGCCAGACGCCGTACACGACGAATCTAGCAACATGGTCCAACGTCGAAAGATTGTAACGCGGACGTGCAGCTTTCCTTTCGCGCTATTATTAAAAGTCCACGAAAGCATAAGACATGAGGAGCCCGCCATGATTAAGCCCATCATGAAATCCGAGTTCTTTTTGCGTCTGCCTTCCGAAGACGCAGGACCCGACGATGCCGCGACCGGGCAGGATCTCCTGGATACACTCCACGAGCATGAGCGCGAGTGCGTGGGCCTCGCCGCCAACATGATCGGCGTGCGCAAACGCATCATCTGCGTAAAAGACGGCAACAGGGCGCTCCTGATGTACAACCCGCAAATTCTTGAGCAGGTCAATGCCTATCAGACGAGCGAAGGATGCCTCTCGCTGGTCGGCGAGCGTCCCTGTACCCGCTATCGCCGCATTAAGGTTGAGTATTTGGACGAGAACTTCGTCCACCGCATCAAGAACTTCTCGGGCTACACCGCCGAGATCATCCAGCACGAAATCGACCACTGCAACGGGATCGTGATCTAGTTCCGCCGATTCAAGAAAGCTCCCTACAGCAAAACAACTGCAGGGAGCTTTTCATAGTGCGGAGCTTCTATCCCACTAGCTCTGGCGGTAGTGATCAAAGAAGTCGGCGAGGTCTTCGAGCGACTCTTTGAGTACTTCCATGCGCGGCAGGTACACGATACGGAAGTGGTCGGGCTCGGCCCAGTTAAAGCCGCCGCCGCGCGTGATCAGGATTTTCTTCTCGTGCAGCAGGTCGAGGGCGAACTGCTCGTCATCGGTGATGTTGAACTTCTTCACATCCATCTTGGGGAAGATGTAGAACGCTGCACGCGGCTTAACCACCGAGATGCCGTCAATCTTGTTGAGCGCCTCATACACAAAGTTGCGCTGCTCGTAGACACGGCCGCCGGGACGGATGTAGTCGTTAACCGACTGATGGCCGCCGAGCGCCGTCTGGACGATCGACTGAGCCGGCACGTTGGAGCACAGGCGCATGTTGGAGAGCATGTTGATGCCCATGATGAAGTCGCTCATACAGCGCTGGTTGCCCGAAAGCACCATCCAGCCAATACGATAGCCCGCGATCATGTGCGACTTGGAAAGGCCGCTAAAGGTGACGCAGGGCAGATCGGGAGCGAGCGAGGCAATCGAGACGTGCTCGTAGCCGTCCATGCACAGACGATCGTAGATCTCGTCGGCAAAGATCATGAGCTGGTGCCTGCGCGCAACCTCAACGATGCCCTCGAGCACCTCACGCGGGTAGACCGAGCCCGTGGGGTTGTTGGGGTTGATGATGACGAGGGCCTTGGTCGCGCTCGTGATCTTGGACTCCATATCCTCCAGGTCGGGATACCAATCCGCCTGCTCATCGCACAGATAGTGCACGGGATGGCCGCCGGCAAGGGTTGCGCACGCCGTCCAAAGCGGATAGTCGGGGCTGGGGATCAGAATCTCGTCGCCATTGTCGAGCAGCGCGTTCATCGAAAGCTGAATGAGCTCGGACACGCCGTTGCCCGTGTAGATATGCTCCATCTGAACATTGGGCAGGCCTTTGATCTGCGAATACTGCATGATCGCCTTGCGCGCAGAGAACAGGCCGCGCGAGTTGGAATAGCCTTCGCAGTCGGGCAGCTGCTGGCGCATGTCCTTGATGACCTCGTCGGGCGTGCGGAAACCGAAGGGCGCCGGGTTGCCGATATTGAGCTTGAGGATGCGCTCGCCCTCGTCCTCCATACGGGCGGCCTCGTCGACGACGGGACCGCGCACATCATACAGGACGTTATCAAGCTTGGTGGATTTAGAAAAAGTACGCATGGTGGTGCTCCTTGGAATTTGAGCTAAGGGATGGGGTTCGGGCTTGGAAACGTTACGGGGCGATGATGCCTCGCCTTGATCGGCGTCACCGGCAAGCAGCCAGGTAACATCGACCTCCAAAACGCGGGCGAGTAGCTCTGCCACATCGCGCCGCGGAATCGTCTTGCCGCTCACATATTGGCTCATCTGACTCTTGCCGAGTTTTTTGCCGAGCATCTCCGATGCGCGGATTACGTCCGACTGGCGAACGTCGCGATCGGACATGGTCTGTCGCAGGCGATCGCTAAACGTCTCTTGGGCCACTAGAACCTCCTTGCTGGCAAAGTTCAATTTATAGAACACGAATTGAACCTGAGTTCAATTTAGGCAGCAGTATAGCGCGGCGCATTATCCGGAAGTTCAATTTCACAAGAAAATGTACCGAACCCCGAGAATTGTCCCAAAGCGGACAATGACGTGTACACGTTTAGAGGTATTCAAGGAATCGAGCGGCCGCGAGCGAAACGTCAGCGGTGCGGTATATGGCGTTGATCTGCCGATGGGGATGCCCCTCGAGCGGACGCACGGCAACATCGAACTGGCAGCGGCGCAAGATGAGCGCGGGAAGAATGCTCACGCCCAGGCCGTCCTCGACCATGGCCATAATCGCATAGTCATCCCAGGTCGACAGCCTGGAGCGCACTGTCAGTCCCGCCCGACGAAACAGCGGCGTAATCTCGTCGTCGCTACCGCGTTCCAGCAGAATAAACTGCTCGTTGGCCAAATCGGCAAGAGAGACGACCTCCGCCGCGGCAAGCAAAGAGCCCGTTGGCACTACCGCCATTAACTCGTCGCGCACCAACGGCCGCGACGCCATGCCGGCGCCGCGTGGCTCGCGCGGAATAAAGCCCAGGTCGCAGCGGCCCTCTGACACCCATTGTTCAATCTCTGAGTAATCGCCCATCAGCAACTCATAATTAACGTCCGGGTGATCGGCGCGAAACCGCGCAATCACCGGCGGCAACACATGGGTCGCCACACTCGAAAACGTACCGATACAGATCTTGCCACGCATGAGCCCTCGCATCTCGTCCACGCGTCGCTGCAGACGGCCAAACTCTTCGTATAACGCCTCGACCGCCGGCATGACCTGCCGCCCGTCGGCAGAAAGCACCACGCCCTCGCGGCTGCGATCAAGCACCTTAAAACCCCAGTCTGCCTCAAGGTCGCCCACCATGCGGCTCACGCCCGATTGCGAATAGCTCAGCCGCTCTGCAGCACGCGTAAAGCTGCCGGCGCGCACGGTCTCGAGCAGCGCCTGCATCTTTTGAATATTCGTTTCCACGACGCGCCTCCACCCTTGCATGAGTTTTTGTCATGTTATCTATGCATTATATTCGCTTTTCTTCTAAAGCCAGTTCACCCATAGTGAACATGTTCGGATATAGAGGGGATGTCAGCGCATGAACAACGGACTGTTTACGTACTTAGCAGCATTGCTATTGTTTGGCTCCAACGGCATCATCGCCGCTGCCATCGCGCTGCCGAGCTCCGATATCGTGCTCCTGCGCACGTTTTTGGGCGCACTCTCGCTTGTCACCGTCCTCGCTATCACCCAACGCCATAAGTTGCAGGCGCCATCTCGCCCCCGCGAAGCCGCAGCCCTCCTCCTCTCGGGAGCCGCGCTGGGCGCCAGCTGGATTTTTCTGTTCCGCGCCTACCAGACGATCGGCGTCGGCGTATCCTCGCTGCTGTACTACTGCGGCCCCATCATTGTCATGGCGCTCTCCCCACTCATCTTTGGCGAAAAACTGACCGGCGGCAAAATCGCCGGGTTTATCGCCGTCGCCTGCGGTGCTTTTCTCATTGCAGCGCAAGGTCTAGGCGGCAATATGCCCATTGCGGGTATCGTCTGTGGAATCGCCTCGGCCTTCTGCTATGCATTGATGGTCATCGCTAGCAAGGGTGCGCCGCACATCGAGGGTCTCGAGAACTCCGCGCTCCAGGTAAGCGCTGCCTTTGTGACCGCGCTGATCCTTACGCTCTTCACGCAAGGTGCCCCCTCGTTTTTCTCCCCCAGCATTGCCGCCGGCATCGATTGGCGCGCCGTTGCCATGCTCGGCATTGTCAACACCGGACTCGGTTGCCTGCTCTACTTTAGCGCCGTCGCCAAACTGCCCGTGCAGACCGTCGCCGTCGTCGGCTACCTTGAGCCGCTTTCGGCCGTCGTGTTCTCGGCCGTCCTTTTGGGCGAAACCATAACACCGGTCCGCCTGATGGGCGCCGCGTTTATCATCGGCGGCGCGATTTTTTGCGAACTCGCCGGCAAACGCGCAAACACCAAGGCTGGCATCGCCCAGACAGCACGTGCTTAATAGCCCCTGCTCTGAAATACTACCTGCGTACATGAATAATCCCCAGATGGGGATTATTGTCTAAAACACCCCGATGTGCCAAACTGCTCTTATATGTATAAAGATGGCATAAAGGTCTACTGCTCATGGCAGAGGCCAGATGTCCAAGGGAGTCCACGTGGCACACAACAAGCTGGAGGCAAGCCTCCAAGACCAGCGTAGTCAAGGCGGGCATGGAGCCATTCCCCTCTCCGCTGGCATGCTGCTCGTAACGCTCGGCGTCGTCTACGGTGACATCGGCACGAGCCCCATGTATACCATGAAATCAATCGTCGCCAACAACGGCGGCATCGGTACCGTCAGCGAGGACATGATCCTGGGTGCGCTCTCGCTCGTCATCTGGACCATGACACTCGTGACCACGGTCAAGTACGTTGTAATCGCCATGAAGGCCGATAACCATAACGAAGGCGGCATCTTCGCCCTGTTCAGTCTCGTGCGTAAGGTGGCGCCGTGGCTGATTCTCCCCGCCATGATCGGCGGCGCGGCGCTGCTCGCCGACGGCATCCTCACCCCCGCGGTCACGGTCACCACAGCCATCGAGGGTCTGCGCACTATCGAGTGGGGCCACACGCTATTGGGTGACGGGCAAACCAACGTCATCATTATTACCATCCTCATTATCTGCGGCCTATTTGCCATGCAGCGCGCCGGTACCTCGTCGATCGGCAAGCTGTTCGGCCCGCTCATGACGCTATGGTTCCTGTTCCTGGCGGGCGCCGGCCTGTTCAACATGCTCGGCAACCTGTCCATCCTGCGCGCCCTCAACCCCATCCGCGGCATCATGTTCCTGTTCTCGCCCATCAACCACTCGGGCATCATGGTGCTCGGCTTCGTCTTCCTGTCAACGACCGGTGCCGAGGCGCTCTACTCGGACATGGGTCACGTGGGAAAGGCAAACATTTACGCATCCTGGCCGTTCGTAAAGGCGGCCCTCATCCTTAACTATCTGGGTCAGGGCGCCTGGCTGCTCGCCAACAACTCCAATCCCCAGATGCTCGCGATGGATATCGTCAACCCGTTCTATATGATGCTTCCCGAGCCCCTGCGCCCCTTTGCCATCGTGCTTTCGGCCGTGGCGGCCATCATCGCCTCGCAGGCGCTCATCACCGGCTCGTTCTCGCTGGTATCCGAGGCAACGCGCCTCAACCTTATGCCGCACTTGCGCATCCACTACCCCAGCGACACCAAGGGCCAGCTCTATATTCCGCTCGTCAACAACATCATGTGGGTCGGCTGCATCTTCATCGTGCTGCTGTTCCAAAACTCCGAGCGCATGGAGAGCGCCTACGGCCTCGCCATTACCGTGACCATGCTCATGACCACGACGCTTTTGACGAGCTATATCGCCGGCATCCTCAAGCACAAGCTGGGCGCTTGCGTCTTTGCCCTGCTTTTTGGCGCCATTGAGCTGTGCTTCTTCGCTTCGTGCCTCACCATGTTCTTTGACGGCGGCTACGTCATGATCTTCTTGGCCGCGCTGCTGTTTGGCCTTATGTATGTGTGGCGTCGCGGCACCGCCATCGAGCGCACGCAGACGATTCTGCTGCCCGTCTCCAAGTACATCGACCAGCTCAATCGCCTGCGCAATGACGAGACCTATCCCGTGCTCGCCGACAATCTGGTGTTCCTCACCAACAGCCCCGACCCGCTCACGCTCGACCGCGACGTGCTCTATTCCATCCTGGACAAGCACCCCAAGCGTGCCAAGGCATATTGGTTCATCAACGTGCACGTTACCGACGAGCCCTATACGCACGAGTATTCCGTTGAGACCTTTGGCACAGACTTCCTGTTCCGCGTACGCTTGGACCTGGGCTTTAAGGTCAATCAGCGCATCAACGCCTACCTGCGCCAAATCGTTGGCGACCTGATGGCATCGGGTGAGTTGCCGCCGCAGCATCACACCTACTCCATCTACGAGACACGCGGCAACGTGGGTGACTTCCGTTTTTGCATGCTGCGCAAGATGCTTGCCCCCGAAACGGACATCAACCGCAACGACCATCGCGTCATGGCCATCAAGTACGCCGTCCACCGCGCCTGCGGAAGCCCGGCACGTTGGTACGGTCTCGAGAACTCGGCCATCATCATTGAGTACGTACCGCTCTTTGCCCGCATGCGTCCGGCAGTCAAGCTCGTACGCACCCAGGTGCCGCTCGAGATCCTGATCGAAGAGGCCGAGGAAATGGAAGTCGACATCTTCTCGGACGACCTGGTCAACGGCAACGCAGGCGGTAAGGACATGAACGTCGATCCCACCGAGTTGCTCGAGAGCGTCGCCGATACGCCCGAACAGCAACAGCTCGACGGTCTCGAGATCGAACAGCTCAACGACGCCAACTTCTAGCGACGTCACAAATCAACGACAGCGGCCCTGCACCTCACGGAAGATGCAGGGCCGCTTTGCATTGCAGTAAAGCTAGCGACTACGAACGACGCGGCTCGGGAACCACGAGCCTATCGGGGCTCGCGCCCTCGGCATCCATCAGGCTCACGTAGCGAATCGACGGATCCCCATACATCGCGTAGTAATAATTGCCCGTGCGCGCGCTAAAGCATCCGGTGTAGATAGTCTTCTCGAACTTGCCATCGCCCATCCTGGACGCCCCCTCGATCATCACCACGCCCTCGAGCGAGCGGAACATGCGGACGACGTTTTCGGTCTCGCTCTCCTTTTGCGGGTAATTGGCATTGAGGTACGCCGCCTTTACAAAACGGCTCGGCGAATAGCAGTCACCCGGAATGCCGCGCATGCCGGCACCCGCGCCATAGGGCTTGAGCTCGGCGCCACGCCATGTCGCCGTCTGCGGAAAATCGCTTGTGGCGGTGATATAGGTGCGGAGGTTTTCCATGTGCCACGGGAAGGTCGGCTGATTGGCAAGGGTGTCGACCGGATCGTCGTATACATGCAGGCCGTCAGCCATCATCTCGACCACGATGCTGCGCTGGCTGTCGCCGATAATCCAATGGAGCAGCGACACGCCCAGCCCCTCTCCTGCAGATTTGGCAACAATCACCGTGTCGCGCAGCGCGGCCTCGACCTCATCGACCGTCGAGAACGTCGCTGCCACCCACAGGGGAAACTCATAGGCCGCGATATTGGTCTTTCCATCAACCGGCCCCTCGGCATACTCGGCATAACCCGGGAAATTGAGGCCCGCCACGGCGAGGCCCGCATCGTTGCCGCAATCGAAGAACATAGGGTAGTTCTTGTAATCGATGCACATACCGATCACCGCGTGTGCCGCTGTCGCGTCGTCGATAAACGAATACGGAATGTGAAACCCGCGCGGCATCACGCGAACCTGTTGGCCGTAGTCAAAGCTCCAGTCGAGGTTGCGGCCCAGATACATGTGACCAGAATTATCGGTAAATCGAATACTCGTACACATAGCGCCTCCTAGCTTTACGTTCCTGCTAAGTTCATTGTCTCCAAACAAAAAGGCGCTAAACACAAAAGCCCGGACATGACAACAATGTCACGCCCGGACTATTCAAACAGGATAAACTCAACCAAGTTAACCCCGCAGGTCGTCTAAGGGGTCAAAGTGCCGCAGATTGCCACGAAAGAGGAGCGCCGCGTACTAACGGTACGCAAGCGACGATTGAGCGGCAAGGTGCGGTGCTTTGATCCCCTTAGACCAACTTGCCGAGACAGTGGTCGATCATATGCTGGACCATTTGCGCCTCGAAGCCCACAAAGTCCTGCTTGCGCTCGCGCATCTTGCCGTCGACGATCACGTCATAAGCGACCTTGCACTTGATATAGCGCGTGGACTTGGTGACCTCCTCGTGCGTCAGGCAGCTCTCCTCCATCTTGCTGGCGCCCAGGCCAAACACCAGACGGGGGTTGTAGAGCACGTGGGGCTCGCCGGCGTCGTCCAGATAGACGCAGACCTTCTTGGTAACGCCAATCTGGTTGGCGGCAAGGCAGCCGGCATCGTCGAGCGACTTGATGGTATCGATCAGGTCCTGTGCCACCGACTCGTCCTCGACGGTCGCGACCTCGCAACGCTGGGACAGAATAGCCTCGTCGTGGCAAAGCTCTTTAATCATACGTTCCTCCATAGGGGTCGTTGTAACCGCTTAAGTATACGGTACCCACACATTTTCATGCGAAAAATACCGTCCGTCTGCTACAAAGCGCCGAACATCAACATGCGAGGAACAACAGCGTCGTAAAGGGGCTATAGTGGGTGAGTTCGTGTCAATCGGCCTAAACTCGGGGCCGAACAAGGAAAGGGTATGCATGGACGAACTATTTCACGTCAGTGAGCGCAAGTCCACAATCGGGACCGAACTCCGCGCTGGACTGACAACATTCCTGGCGATGGCCTACATCATTGCCGTCAACCCCGCGGTGCTCTCGGGCGCTGGCATCGATGCGGGAGCGCTCGCCTGCGCCACCTGCCTGGGCGCCGGCATCATGACCATCTGCATGGGCATCTTCGCCAACCGCCCGCTCGCCTGCGCGTCGGGCTTAGGCGTCAACGCGATGATCGCTGGAATCACCACCACCGTCTGCGGCGGTGACTGGCACGTGGCCATGAGCGTCATCTTCCTTGAGGGCGTCGTCATCTTGCTGCTCGTGCTTTGTGGCCTGCGCGAGGCCATCATGGACGCCATCCCGGTTGTCCTGCGTCACGCCATCTCGGTGGGTCTGGGCCTGTTTATCGCCATGATCGGCCTGTGCGATGCCGGCATCATCACCGCTGGCGCCGGTACGCTCGTCGGCCTGGGCGACATCGCCTCCCCCACCTTTATCGTCGGTATCATCTCCATCGTCGTGACGGTTGCCCTGGCTTCCCGCAACGTGCCGGGCTCGCTGCTCATCGGCATCATCGTCGCCGTTATCGCCGGTATCCCGCTGGGCGTCACCCACGCCCCCGAGGGCCTCATCGCCCCGCTCGACTTCTCGAGCATCGGTGGCCCCATCGCCGACGCCGGCGGCGTGCCCGCCATCGTCAAGGTCCTTACCGACCCCGCGCTCCTCGTCATCTCGTTCTCGCTGCTCATGAGTGACTTCTTCGACACCATGGGCACCGCGATGGCCGTGGCCAAGCAGGGCGAGTTCCTCACCGACGACGGCAACGTCGAGAATATCAAGGAGATTCTGATCGTCGACTCCGCCGCCGCTGCTGTGGGCGGTTTCATGGGCGTCTCCTCCATCACCACCTTCGTCGAGTCCACCTCTGGTGCTGCCGACGGTGGCCGCACGGGCCTCACCTCCGTCACCACCGGCGTGCTGTTCATTCTCGCCGCGTTCTTCTCCCCCATCGTCACCATCGTTTCCAGCGCCGCCACCTGCGGTGCTCTGGTCTACGTCGGCTACCTCATGATGAGCGAGGCCTCCGAGATTGACTGGTCCGACGTGTCGCAGGGTTTCCCGGCGTTCATGATTGTCGCCGGCGTGCCCTTCACCTACTCCATCTCTGCCGGCATCGGTCTGGGCTTTATCGCCTACGTAGTCGTCGCGCTCTTTAAGGGCGAGGCTTCCAAGATCAAGCCGCTCATGTGGATCGCAGCCCTCGCCTTCCTCGTCTACTTCTTCGTAGCGTAGCGGCAAAGCTGCCAAAGCAGAACACCAAAGCGCGGAGTCGCATCGAGCGGCTCCGCGCTTTTCTTTTAAGTCCAGGCAACGCACGGACGCGCGATATATTGCTTCCCGAGTTTTGGACATTTTGCCCTCCAAACGGCACTACCGCCGGCTACATCCTGCAGATATGCTGGGCGTAATCGCATAGGCCCTATGAGGATGGGAGTAACCATGGCCGCCTTGTTCACGACCCCCAAGCGCAATGACAAAACCTCTGGAGCCCATTTTGTCGAGCCCGACGTGCGCCGTCGCACGCTGCTCGCACACGGCAGCTGGCGCCGCGTGACGCGCCGCATCGTCTGCGACCTGACCTGCGCGCTCACGGTGAGCTCGCTGCTCATGCCGAGCGTCTCGCTCGCGGCCGAGTGGGTGGACGTCGGCGGCAGCCGGTATGACGCTGGCACCGCGGCGGGTGACGAGGCTGGCACCTGGTCATGGGACGGCGCCGATGACATGAAGCTCAACGGCTATAACGGCGGTGCAATCCAGGCTGCGGGCAAGCTCAACATTGCCTACGAGGGCAAGAACACCATGAAAACCGAGCCCGATTACACCGGAGCCGCCATCAAAGCGCAGGATGGCACTAGCCAGAAAGCAGAGTTGAACATAACGAGCTCGAATAGCACGGATGAGCTCAATGTGACAGCCGAGACCGATGCAATTAAATCCACAGGCGACCTCTCCATTTCTGGCCCAGGCACTGTGAACACCACAAGCGCTACTGCCGACGGAATTGAGGCAAAGGGCAATCTTTCTATCACGGGCTCGGGCACCGTGAATGCTACGGGCGGCACCGAAGGCATCCAATCCAAGGGCAAGACCACCATCGATTCCTCTGGCACAGTGATCGCTAAAGGAAACGAAAGTTACGGCATCTCCGCGGGCAGTGACCTCATCATCAAAGGCGGTGGCAAGGTAGAAGCAAGCTCGATAGAAGAAGCGGCGATTTGGGCTGACGGCAGCATTAACATCTCGGACGGCAGCCAGGTCGAGGCAAGCTCCCAGGGAGATCTTGCCGTCGACGCTGAGGGCAGTCTCGCGGTCACGAACGCCTCCCTTGACGCAAGCGGTGTTGAATATGGTGTCTATGCCTACAAGGGCGTTACGCTCGATCACGCGACCGTGACGGTCCGCACAAGCGCGAGCGGCGGCCAGGCCATCGCCCTCATCACTGACGGGGACGACATCGTCATCAAGAATGGTTCCATCGTGGACGCGTTCGCGGAAGGCAAATTCTCGGTTGCAATCTCTACCAGAAACCACCAGCCAAACGTCGCTGGCGGACACATCTACATCAGCGACTCCGTTGTCAAGGCTATAGCCCGCTATGTCGAGTCCGGTAGCGACGGCCCCGATCACTACAGCAACGACCAAAGCGGCGGGGTCATCCCTGAGTCCGAGGGCCTGAACATCGGCATCTTCGCGCAGACCAGCGAGGGCATCACGACCGCGACCATCTCGATTATCCGCAGCAAGGTCACGGCCGAGGGAGACACGGCAGCAATCTTCGCCCTTGCCATGAGCGAGGACGGCAAGGCGATCGGCACCATCGAGATCGAGGGCGCTCCCATTCAGAGGCCCGCAGGCGGCAAGGTCATTGACTATCGCTACGAGCAAGAGTACAGCCGCAGCATTATCTATGAGGCAGGGCAAACCATCGGCACGGGCGACGCCACGATCGACTCCCCCTATGACGCCGCTGTCGCCAAGAGCACGGTCATCGTGCCTCCCGAGGAGATCAAACCCGAGGAAAAGCCCGGCGAGACCAAGCCCGAGGGTTCCAAGTCCGAAGGCACGAAGACGACCAAGACCGTTGCAGTTGCAGCCACGGGAGCCAAGACCACCGACAAGCTCGCGGCAACCGGCGACGCCTCGAGCGCAGCCATCGTGGCAGCCGCCTTTGCGGGAACAGCCGCCATCGCCGCAGGCGCCGTGGTGAGCCGCAAGCGCTCGTAAACACTTTTTCGCACGGGACGGGTGGATCGCGGCCCTTGCCTTCCTCGTCTACTTCTTCGTAGCGTAAGGGCAAGGCTGCAAAAGCTGAACAATAAAGCGCGGAGTCGCCATGCGGCCCCGCGCTTTTCTTTTAGCGCCGGTCCCTGCGCCGGCGTGCGGCCTATTTCTCCCCCATTTTGGCCATTTTGCCCTCCAAACGGCACTACCGCCGGCAACATCCAGCAGATACGCTGAATCTAGTCGTATAGGCCCTATGAGAACGGGAGCAACCATGGCAGCCTTGTTCACGACCCCCAAACGCAATGACACTACCGCCGGAACCCATGTTGCCGAACCCGACGTTCGCCGTCGCATAGGACTCGCGCACGGCAGCTGGCGCCGCGTGACGCGCCGCATCGTCGCGGGCGCCGTGTGCGCGCTCACGGTGAGCTCGCTGCTCATGCCGAGCGTCTCGCTCGCAGCGGAATGGGTCAAGGTCGGCGGCAACAAGTACAACACCGCGGCGAGCGACGAGGCCGGTACCTGGTCGTGGGACGGCGCCGACGACTTGAAGCTCAACAACTATAACGGCGGCGAGATCCAGGCCGCAGGCAAGCTCAACGTGAATTACTCGGGAACCAACATCGTCACTGCCGAATGGATCGAAAGCATCAACGTTTCTCATGGCACTAACGAGAATGCCGAGCTCAATATCCAAGGCGACGAGGGCGGCACGCTCAGCGTGACATCTACTGAGGACGCTATCCTCTCCACGGGTAATATCAACATCGACGGAGCCGGATCCGTCTACGCCACGAGCACTGGGTTTGATGCCATCAATGCCGGAGGTGATCTCGCTATCAAAGGTTCGGGCAACGTCAACGCCACGGGTGCATCGGATGGCATCAGGGCAAACGGCAATATCACGATTGACGACAGCGGAGCCGTCACCGCCAGGGCTACCAAGGACAAGGGTATTGGAGCCGACAAGAACCTCACCATCAAGGGTGGCGGGACGGTCGAGGCAAGCTCAGCCGATGGTGAGGCCCTTTGGAGCGGCGGCAATATCAACATCTCGGACGGCAGCCAGGTCAAGGCAAACGCCGAGGGATATCTTGCCGTCGACACTGAGGGCAGTCTCGCGGTCACGAACGCCTCCCTTGACGCAAGCGGTGTTGAATATGGCGTCTATGCCCACAAGGGCGTTACGCTCGATCACGCGACCGTGACGGTCCGTACCAGCGCGAACGGCGGCCAGGCCATCGCCCTCATCACTGACGGGGGCGACATCGACATCAAGAACGGCTCCACCGTGGACGCGTTTGCGGAAGGCGAGGTTTCGGCTGCATTCTCCACCAGAAACGATCGACCCAACGAGAAGGGCGGCCACATCTACATCAGCGACTCCGTTGTCAAGGCCATAGCCCGCTATGTCGAGAACGGCGACGGCCCCATCCCCTACAGCGAAAACCAAGATGGCGAGACGAGGCGCGAACCCCAAGGCGAGAACATCGGCATCATCGCCCAGACCAGCGAGGGCGTCACACCCGCAGTCATCTCGATCATCCGCAGCAAGGTAACGGCCGAAGGAGATACAGCGGCAATCTTTGCCCGTGCCATGAGCGCTGACGGCAAGACAATCGGCACCATCAAGATTGAGAACGCCGCCATCCAGACGCCCGAAGGCGGCAAGGTCATTGACTATCGCAAGCTCCGTGACGGCATCTACGAGGCAGGCCAAGCCATCGGCACGGGCGACGCCACGGTCGACTCCCTCTATATCAAAGCAGTCGCCAAAAGTACGACCATCGCACCTCCCGAGGTAGCCAAGCCGGAAGACCCCAAGCCCGACGAGACCAAGCCCGCAGAAAGCAAGCCCGCGGAGTCCAAGCAGAACCCCAAGCCTGAGGGCTCAAAGCCGACCAAGGCCGTTGCGGCTTCAACCACGAAAGCCAAGACTACCGGCGTGCTCGCGGCAACCGGCGACACCTCGGGTGCGGCCATCGTGGCAACCGTCCTTGCGGGAACAGCCGCTATCGCCGCAGGCACCATGGCGAGCCGTAAGCGTTCTTAGACGCCTCTGCGCACATGGCAGCTCCCGCGAAGGCCCCGAGCCCCAGCACCGTTTAACAACGCCACCGCCGAGCTCCCCTCCGGCGGTGGCGTTTTCCATATGCGTCCGCAGGGGATGCACGAGATTGTCTTTGGTCTAGCTCAACCGGCATACGCTGGCGTGCGACAATTGGGGCTGCCGATATCACAACACTGAGAGAAGCAGGCCATGGAAGCGCATCAAAAGCAGATAACCGTTCATTCGGAGCATACGGAAAGCGCACCTGCCATCTACCTTCCCGTGGTCATGGGCAACGGCAGCGAGGTCTACAGCCGCTGCCGAGAACTCGATTGTTCGCCGTTCACCCTTGTCGCCATTGGCGGGCTCGATTGGAATCGCGAGCTGAGCCCCTGGGCATGCGACGGGACCGTACGCGATGCCGAGCCTTTCGGCGGCCAAGCTGCCGATTTTCTTGATGAGCTGCTGAATCAGATAATCCCAGGGGTCGAATCGTCGCTCCCACAGCCACCTGTTTGGCGCGGCATTGCTGGCTACTCGCTGGCAGGCCTCTTTTCGCTTTGGGCTCTCTGGCAAACCGACGCTTTTGACCGCGCCGCGAGCGCATCGGGGTCGCTATGGTTTCCCGACTTTGTCGATCGCGCCAGCACGGCCCCTTTTACCAGCAGACCGCAAGCCGTCTACCTGTCACTCGGCAAAAAGGAAACCAAGACACCCAACCGCATGATGAGGCACGTGCTCGACGACACACGCGCGATGGAAGCGTTGCTCGTCGAGCGCGGCATTCCAACAACGCTGGAGCTCAACCCCGGCAATCACTTTACCCAAACCGACTTGCGCATGGCCCGCGGCATACACTGGACACTGACGCATTAAAAATGGCGCCCACACGCATATACGCATGGGCACCATATCTTGTTTTAGCTGAACGCAGCTGCTACTCAGCAGCCTCCTCAAGCTCGGAGACATCAAACTCAAAGTCGTTACCCGGCAGGATGGCGTTGAGCACAATGCCCACCAGTGAGCCCACGGCAATGCCGGACAGCGAAATGGTCACGCCGCCCAGCTCCAACACGATGGCGCCGGCGGTGCTGTACGCGATGCCGAGCGAAAGCACGAGCACCAGCGCGGCAACCAGCACGTTGCGGTTGTTCTGGAAATCGACCTGGTTCTCGATGAGGTTGCGCACGCCTACGGCACTGATCATGCCGTAGAGCACAAGCGACACGCCGCCGATTACACACGCCGGCATGGCGGCAATCACGGCAGCGAACTTGGGGCAGAACGAAAGCACGATAGCGCAGCACGCGGCAATGCGAATCACGCGCGGGTCAAACACACGCGTCAGGGCAAGCACGCCGGTGTTCTCGCCATACGTGGTGTTGGCCGGAGCGCCAAAGAGCGAAGCCAGAATCGTGGCGAGTCCATCGCCGAGCAGTGTGCGATGCAAGCCGGGATCGGCGATGTAGTTGCGCTCACAGGTGGAGCCAATAGCGGAGATATCACCGATATGCTCGATCATGGTTGCAAAGGCCAACGGCATGATGGTGATGATAGCCGTCGTGGCAAGGCCGCTATCGAACTGCGGGCCAAAGAGCGCAAAGACGGTGTTGTCCCACTCGACGGGCAAACCAACCCAGGGAGCGGCTGCGACGCCAGTAAAGTCGACCTCGCCCAGCGCAGTCGCAACGGTATAGCTCACCGCAACGCCCAGCAGGATCGGCACGATCTTGACCATGCCGCGGCCCCAGATGTTGCAGATGACGATCACTGCCACGGCGATAACGGCGACGAGCCAATTGGTCTGGCAGTTAGCAATAGCGGAGCTTGCCAGGATCAGACCGATGGAAATGACGATAGGGCCCGTCACCACCGGCGGGAAGAAGCGCATGACGCGCTTGGCACCAAAGGCGCGGAACAGGGCCGCCAGCGCCGGATAGAGTAGACCGGCGCAGGCTACGCCCAGGCAGGCGTAGGGCAATAGCTCGGCCTCGCCGTTGGGCGCGATTGCGGCATAGCCTGCGATAAAGGCAAACGATGAGCCCAAAAATGCCGGCACCTTACCGCGCGACAAGAAGTGGAACAGTAGCGTGCCCAAGCCGGCAAACAAAAGCGTCGCCGAAACCGAGAGACCGGTGAGCACGGGCACCAGCACGGTGGCGCCAAACATGGCAAACAGGTGCTGCAGACCGAGCAGGAACATGCGCGGGCGGCCAAGCGACGATGCATCGTAGATGGCATCAGTGACGGCGGGCGTCGAAGACTGGGACATGGATGTCCTTTCGAATGGAAGGGTGATCGGGCATATCGGATAACCTGCCCGAACGATACGATCCGAACCATTGTACGCGATACGCCATGTCTCGCACGCGCCGCCACCTGCGAACGTTACCGTTATTTCCAAACGCGCTCGGCAACGCGCTTGACCAGCGCGATCTTTGCCCATTGCTCGTCCTCGGTCAGCTTGTTGCCAATCTCGCAGCTGGCAAAGCCGCACTGGGGCGACAGATACAGGTTCTCGAGCGGAACATACCTTGCGGCCTCGTGAATACGCTCGACGATGGCATCCTCGTCCTCAAGCTCAGCGGCCTTGGTGGTCACCAGGCCCAACACGACCTTCTTGCCGGGGGCAACGTACTTGAGCGGCTCAAAACCGCCGGCGCGCGGCGTATCGAACTCCAGGTAAAATGCATCGACATCCTCGTTTGCGAACAGGTACGGCGCGATGGGGTCATAGCCGCCCTCGAAGGCATAGGTGGAGTGGTAGTTGCCGCGGCACACATGCGTGTTGATGACCAGATTGTCGGGCTTGTCCGCGATGGCGGCATTGTTGAGCGCCACGCCCAGCTCGCTTACCTTTTGCAGGTCGACCGGGCTCATGCCGGTTTTGGCGACAAAATCGGTGTCGCAGTAGATGCCCCAGGTGCAGTCATCAAACTGGATGTTGCGGCAGCCTGCTGCGTACAGGTCGGCGATCACCGTGCGATAAGCGGCTGCAATGGCGTCGGCAAGTTCCTCATCGGTCTTATAGACAGCGCGCAGGCTCTCCTGCTGGCCGTCGCAGCGATCGAGCGTGACCTCAGAGAACGTCTGGATCGGCGCCGGGATGGTCTGGCGTGCAACGTGGCCCTCGCCCTCAAGTGCCTTGACAAACTTAAAGTGCTCGACGAAGGGGTGGTTCTCGCCGCTGATGGGGCCGGTCACCACGGCGGTATCGGCCGTGGTCTCCTCGTCGTGGAACATATAGCCCGTACGCGAGGTACGGCGCTCAATGCCATTGAGGCCCCACATAAAGTCGAGGTGCCAGTAACTACGGCGGAACTCGCCATCGGTGATGACCTGCAGGCCGGCGGCCTTCTGCTTGGCCACCAAATCGCGAATGGCATCGTCCTCGACGGCCTTAAGGCCGGCGGCGTCGAGTGTGCCCGCGGCGTAGGCGGCACGGGCGTCCTTCACGGCCTGCGGACGAAGAAAACTGCCGACGATATCGGCGCGAAACGGCGCGTTCAGCGTGGTTAAAGCACTCATAGATATCTCCCTTTGCATTGGTTGCTTTACTGGGACAAAGTATGAGCGCTCATATAGCCATCGTAAAATATACGTTTATAACAGTTTGATATAGATGCTTCCTATATCAGTTGGGACTGCCATGAAGAGATTTGACCTGTACAGGACGCAGCAGTCTAGATATGCTGACGGATCGCGTCGATATAGGCTTGACCGTAGCGCGTGAGCGTCGTGTTCTTGCGCGTGATGATGCCGATCTCCATGTACTCGTCCACATCGAGCGGAATGGAGATAATACCTGGACCGTTGAGCTCGTGGCTGATCACGCCTGAACACACCGTGTAGCCGTTGAGGCCCATGGCCAGGTTGAACAACGTCGCACGGTCGCGCACGCGGATATTCTTGCGGCGCTCAAACGTCGAGGTCAATTCCTCGGAATAGTAAAACGAGTTGTAGCTGCCCTGCTCGTAGGACAGGAAGGGATAGTCCTCCAGGTCCTCGAGCGTCACGCTGGAGCGGCCCGCCAGCGGATGGTCGGCGCACACAAAAACGTGCGGCGTGGCGCAGAAGAGTCCCTCGAATACGAGCTCGTTGGCGGCGAGCATACGCTCGATAACCTCGCGGTTATGCTCGGATAAGTACAGGATGCCCAGCTCGCTTTTCATATGCGCGACGTCCTCGATAATCTCGTGAGTCTGCTCCTCGCGCAGGGTAAAGTCGTAGCGCGCGGCATCGAACTCGCGGATCACATCGACAAACGCATTAACGGCAAAGGAATAATGCTGGCAGCTCACACTAAAGTGCGGCACCTGCTCGGACGCGCCCTTGTACTTGCCTTCGAGCAGATCGGCCTGGTCGAGCACCTGGCGCGCGTAGCCCAAGAAGGTCTCGCCCTCCTCGGACACAACGACACCCTTGTTGGTGCGCTCAAAGATATGCACACCCATCTCGTTTTCGAGATCGCGGATTGACGCGGTAATCGAAGGCTGCGACACAAAGAGCCGGCGCGAGGCCTCGGTGATGCTGCCGCATTCGGCAACTTTGACGACATACCTGAGCTGCTGAAGCTTCATAGCTTTCTCCCTAGACGTTCGTGACGCCGAAACCCGTCGTGCTCATCTGACGCATAAACGGCGGCATCTCCCCCGTCGCGGCACAGGCGGCAATCTGATGCAGAGCCCCGGCGACCGCATCGTCTGCCGCAGCGCCGATATGCCAGCGCGCGGCAGCCGTGACGGCGTCGTTGGCATTGGCGACTGCAACGGAGTTGGGAACGGCATCGATCATGGGCAGATCGTTATCGGAATCGCCAAATACGGCCACCTCATCGGGCGTCAGGCCCAAAGCGCGCGCCAGCTCCAGCGCAGCGCAGCCCTTGTCCCAACCTGCTGGAAGAATGTCGAACAGGCGCACTCGGTTGTTGGGAAACACAAGCGAGAGCTCCGGCACCTCAGCGGCAACGCGCTCGCGTAGCTCCGCGAGCTCCTCACGCGAACGGGCACTCCAGATATTCGCCTTGAACACCGGCGCGTCGTCGACGACGGGACGGCACGGAGCCTCTTCGCCTTTGAGCCATGCGTTGCCGCCCGACCCCATGGCGCGACGAACGCGCTCGGGGTCACTCGTCACGCAATAGGCATCGTTGCCCCAAAAGTCATCGCCCAGGCTATAGACCTTTAGAAATGTATCGTTGGTCTCTTGCTCCAGATAGTCGGCCAAACGTGTCAGAGCATCGTTGTAGATTGCGCGCGAGGCGACTACTTCGCCGTCGACAAACATCACCTGGCCGTTACAGAACGCCCCGGTCGAGAAGCACTCGGAACGTTTTTTGAACATCCAGCCCATCGCGGACGGCTGGCGACCCGAAACCGGGCCAAAGTGCAGACCCGCCGCCTGCATGGCATGAATGCCCTCGATGGCGTAGTCGCTGGCGCCGTCATGCCCAGCTGGAATCAGCGTATCGTCCATATCGGTCAGCACAAGTTTGATCATAGAGTCCCCCGTCATTTCCACCGTAACCATTGTAACGACCTGCCAATAAGGGACAGGTTTATTTTGACAGGTTTTATCTGGGAAAATGCAACGCCCCTGTTGCCACCTACCAAAATAAACCTGTCCCTATTTGGCAGGTGCGCTAGTATAGGGAGCAACAGATTCGATGCGGGAGTGCCGGCGGTGCAAACCACAAGGCTGAGAGGGCATGGGGCCCAATCCTTTGAACCTGTCAGTTAATGCTGGCGTAGGGAGCATGCCGCCTTTACAGGGGCGCTGTCTATGCACAGCGCCCCTTTTCTATGCCAAGGAGGCATGTGCAGTGATTGATTCGGAACAGCTTAAGCAACATATGGTCAAGGCCGTGGATGAGATTCGCGCCACCAATCCGATGGCCGGCTCCATCACCAACACGGTGACGATCGACTTTGTCGCCAACGCGCAGCTCGCCGTGGGCGGTTCGGCCGCCATGGTCTATCTGCCCGACGAGGGCGAGGCACTCGTTGCCGGCGGCGGCGCCATCTATCTCAACATGGGCACGCTCTTCCCCATCTACGAGCAGACGATTCCCCGCGCGGCCAAGGCGGCACACGACGCCGGCAAGCCCTGGGTGCTCGATCCGGTGGGCCTGGGCATCGGCAGCCTGCGCACCCAGCTGGTAAACGAGCTCAAGCAGTACAAGCCCGCCATCGTACGCGGCAACGCCTCCGAGATCATCGCGCTCGCCGGCCTGTGGGGCCTTGAGGGCGAGGCGGCTGATCTGAGCCGCGTGCGCGGTGTCGATACCACCGACACGGTCGACGCCGCCCGCGATGCTGCCGTGGCGCTCGCTCGCTACACCGGCGGCGCCGTAGTGGTCTCGGGCGAAGTCGACCTAATCACCGACGGCACGACCGTGGCCAAGTCCCACGGCGGCAGCCCGCTCATGTCCAAGATCACCGGCTGCGGCTGCTCGCAGGGCGGCGTGCTGGCCGTGTACGCCTGCGCTGCCGATCCGTTTACGGCAGCCGTCTGCGGCACCGCCGTCTACAACGTTGCCGGCACGCGCGCCGCCGCTGTCGCCGATGCCCCGGCAAGCTTTAAGGTCGCCTTTATCGACGAGCTCTACCGCGCAACCGCCCAGGACATTGCCGATAACCAACTCGAGCTCGAGGAGGCATAGGCCATGTCCGAGCCCACAACCAATGCCGGCATGAACACGCTCGTCGCCGTGGCCATCGCCCCGTGCGGCACCGGCGATGAGCTCTCCGCCGAGGTCGCCGAGGTCGTGCGCGTCATACGCGAGAGCGGCCTTCCCAACCGCACCACCTCGATGTTTACCGAGATCGAAGGCGACTGGGACGAGGTCATGCAGGTCGTGCGCGACGCGACCTTTGTTCTGGCAAACAAGGGCATCCGCACCGAAGTCGTGCTCAAAGCCGATATTCGTCCCGGATTTACCGACACCATGACCGGCAAGCTCGAGCGCATGGAAGCACAGATCAAGAAGCAGGAGGAAGCACGATGAGCATCCGCGACAACCTTGATATCTCGGCCTATCTAGTACTCGGCCCCGAAAACACGCTGGGACGCCCCGTGGGCGATGTGGTGGCCCAGGCGCTCGACGCAGGCTTTACCTGCATCCAGGTGCGCTCCAAGGTGGCAAGCGCCCGCGAGATCATCGCACTGACCGGCGACGCCGCGCAGGCAATCGCACAGGCTGGCAAGACCGGTCAGGTCGCCCTGTTAATCGACGACCGCCTGGACTGCGTACTCGCCGCGCGCGAGCAGGGTATTGCTGTCGATGGCGTGCATGTAGGCCAGAGCGATATTCCCGTCGAGGTCTGCCGCAAACTTTTGGGCCCCGATGCCATCGTGGGCCTTTCGGCCCGTTGCGAGGAGATGCTCGAGTACGTCAAGACCGCCGACATGAGGCTGGTCGACTACCTGGGCATCGGCCCGCTCCACGAGACCGAGACCAAGCGCGACTGCGGACGCGCAGCCGATGGCTCCATCATCACCAAGAGCTTTGAGGATCTGGCCGCACTCCACGCGGCAAGCCCCGTGCCCATCGTAGTGGGCGGCGGCGTCAAGACGGCCGACCTGCCGCAGCTCAAGGCCACCGGCGTCGATGGCTTCTTTGTGGTAAGCGCCGTCTGCAGTGCCGACGACCCCCACGCTGCCGCCAAGGAGCTTGTCGACACCTGGCAGCAGGCATAAGCCTAGGCCGAGCAGCTGCTCCGCAGCCTCATATCTTCAATAGCGGAAAGCGCATCCCAGTTTGGACCTCCATTCCGGGATGCACTTTCCGCATGCGACCCTTACCCCGCCAGATATGCTTCCAACGCCGGCAAAGTCGCCTCCGCATCGCGGCGACCGACCTGGTAGATGCGCTCGAGCTCATCCGGTTCGCGGCATAGCGACGGCACCTTCACCGATTCGCTCGGACGCACCACAAAGATATCGCCGGCGGCCTCACGACGTGCCAGGTCATCGAGCGTGGTATTGTAAACCTCATGCCGGTGCTCAAGCGCTGCGACAAACTCCGGGTAGTGACGGAACACGCGACGCAGCATGGGCATCACGCTGTTGGGCTGCTTCACAAAGCCCGCCGGCTGCGTGAGTACCACGATATTGCGGTCATACCCCTGTGAAAACAACCAAGCGCTGGGAATGGAATCGGCCACGCCACCATCAAGATACTTATGTCCGTCAATAGCAACGGGACGCGTCGCCACAGGAATAGCCGACGACGCCCGGATCCACTCGATATCGCGCTCATCGCCATAAGGCAGGTCATGGTAGACGGCCTTGCCCGTCTCGATATCAGTACACACGCACGTAAACCGCATGGGGCAGGCGCGATATGTCTCCAGGTCGATGGGATCGCGCTCGATGGGCACCTCGTGATAGGCAAAATCGGCATTGAACATATCGCCAGTTCGCAGCCAGCTGGTCACGCTTGCATAGCGCTTGTCGGCACAATAGGCCTTGTTGTAGCGAATGGCACGGCCGATCTGGCGCGATTTAAAGTTGTATCCAAACGCCGCGCCCGCCGAGACACCCACCATATGGTCGCAAGTTAAGCCGTGCTCCATCCAAACGTCGAGCACGCCCGCCGTATACAAACCGCGGTAGCCGCCTCCCTCGAGTGCCAGCCCCACCGTGTGCGTCGTATTTGGCTGTGTCATGCGACCATCTCCGTTCCTGCGTTTAAAACCGGGACAAGTATACCCGTCAACATATACCGCCCCAGTCGCATTTTTCATGCGCACCCAGGCGTTGCAGTTTGGCGAATAATAGCCGCCCGTAGCATGTACACCCATATATAATTCTGCACTGTTGTTTATACTACTCAGCAGTTATCAACAGCGAACATTAGCCGGTAAATTAACCCAACAACGCAGCAAGGCGGGGGCCTGGATACACGCAAAGCGCCGAACAACAACGCGTGTGCACAACGAGCTCGCCCGACGCAATTCGCCCGACCTCAGAAAGCCGCTTACGACATGGATACTGTCAGCAATTACACCGAAACGCTCGAAAAGACCGTCCGCGACCTTCTCAAGCGTCAGGAGGATCTGATCAGGACTGCCTTTACCGACCAGCTTACCGGGCTTGGTAACCGTTGCGGGTTTGCCCGTTCCCTCAAGGAGCTCTGGGAGCAGGACACCCCCGTTACCATGGCGTTCATCGATATCGACAATCTCAAGCACTGCAACGACGTCTTTGGCCATGACGAGGGCAACCGCTATATCTTGCAGGTAAGCCTCTATCTTAAGCTATATATGAAAGTGGACGAGGCGGCGTTTCGCATAGGCGGCGACGAGTTTGCCATCCTATCTACGATTGCGACCGAAGACGACCTCGCCGAACGTCTGGAACACTGCCGAACGATCCTGCTCAAAAACAACGATTCCGAGATGCCCCACTCGTTTAGCTACGGAGTGGCACACGCCGACCCCGCCCTGGGCGAAGCCTCCAATCGCATGACACTCGATGCCGACCATCGCATGTACGACTACAAGCTACGTCATGCCATGCACCTCGATCGGCGCAATATCACGCAAGTCCACGCCGACGACTTCGAAATAAGCGACCGCGTTTTCGACGCCTTTTCGATGCTCAACGAAGGTCGTTATTTCTTTATCGAGAACTTGGACAAACATCGCACCCTTTGGTCACAAGGTGCCTTGCGCGACCTCGGTCTTCCTTCGGAGCATATAGACAACTGCCGCGATTACTGGAAAACGCGCGTCCATCCCGATGACCTTGAGGCTTTTACCGACGACATCGACCAAGTCTATAACGGCTCCAAACACCATCGAGTCATGCAGTATCGTGTACGCAACGCCACAGGCGACTACGTGCTCTGCCGTGCTCGCGGTTTTCGCATCGATGGGGGCGAAAACGAGCCCTCGCTCTATGTCGGCGAGCTCGTCAATCATTCCCTTGCCGAGACTGTCGACGCTGCCACGGGGCTTGGAACGCAACGCATGCTGGTCAACGCTATCGATGCCTGTCGCCGTGACCACTGCAAAACAGGACTCATCGCCGTGCGCGTTCGCGGCACGACGAAACTCAACGAGCTCTATGGAGCCGAGGCGGTCGACAGCGTGCTTGCCGAATACGCAGGCCGTATGCTGTCGATCACCCGCGGCAGGAGCAGAGTCTTCCGTTCACGAAGTGTCCAGTTCGTCGTGCTCAGCAACGATTTGGACCACGGGGCATTTGAACTCCTGACCCACCGTCTAAAAGAGACCATTTTTGCCCCCGTTCAGATCGCGGGCGACACCATCACTCCCGTTTGTATTGTCGCCCCAGTCTTTTACGAGCGCCTGGATTACCAAACATCTGCTGTCTTGTGCGAACTTGACCGTCGTCTTCGCACAGCTGGCGGGCTTGTCCCCAACGACAGTCTCCCTATACCCGAGGTCGAACGCAAAAGCGCAATCGCCGAACGCATCGATATGCTCACCGGTCTCTATCGACCCAGCGAGTTTATGCGGCGCGCCAACGCTTTTCTCGAGGCAAGGCGCGACGGCGCCTGGTGCATCGCCACGGTCGACATGGGCCACATGCGCCTGTTTAACGAATGGTATGGACAGGCCGAAGGCGACCGCCTGCTTGCCGATGTGGGCACGGTCCTCAAGGACATCGAGAATGCCGGCATGGGCGTCGCAGGGTACTGGGGCCAAGATGACTTTTGCGTACTCATCCCCTTTAAGCACATCACCGTCCATCAAATCTACAACCGCGTTCGCGAGGCAGTAGCCAGGCATGATGGCGGCGTAGGTTTTTGGCCGTCCATGGGCGTTTACCCCATCGATTCCAATGAGGAGATCACCATCGATGCGCAGGCAAAGGCCATGTTTACCAATCGGCGCGCAAAAAACGACTTTAAGGAGCGCATTGCCATTTTTTGCCCCGAGGAGTACAAGCGCGAAATCGTGTTCAACCGCACGCTGGCCGAATTCCAGTACGCGCTGTCAAATGGTCGCATCACGTACTATCTTCAGCCCCAGGTCGATATGGAAACCGGCGAGATTATTGGCGCCGAAGCACTCACCCGCTGGATTGACAAGGACGGCTCTCTCATTTCGCCCGCAACGTTTATCCCCGCACTCGAGGAAAGCGGCTTTGTAGTGACGCTCGACAAATATGTTTGGCAGGGCGTCGCCATGTGGCTCCGCGAGCGCCTCAATCGAGGACTTCGCGTGGTTCCGATTTCCCTCAATGTGTCGCGCGTAGACATTCTTGCCTGCGATGTCGCCGAGCATATGGGGTCGCTCGCCGCCCAGTACAACCTGCCGCCCGAACTCATGCACATCGAGATCACCGAGACCGCCTATACCGGAGAGTCCGAGGCCGTGGATAAGCTGACCGCGGATCTGCACACCCGTGGCTTCTCGACCTACATGGACGATTTTGGCACCGGCCAGTCCACGCTCGCGATGCTCAAGAACGTCAACGTCGACGTCATCAAGCTCGACCGCACCTTTGTGCCCACCGACCGCGATCAAGGCCGCAGCGCGCAGATCGTGTCATCGATGCTCGAGATGGCGCAGTCGCTCCATCTGCCCGTCGTGGTTGAAGGCGTCGAGACAAATGAGCAGGCAAACATGCTACGCCATATGGGCGCCCGCTACGCTCAGGGCTTCCTCTACTACCGTCCCATGCCGGCGAAGGATTTTGAGGCATTGCTCGATGGTGGCAATAACAACTGACACGCTCGCGCGCAAAACGCCACCGCCGAAGGGGGAATTTGCCTCCATTAGCTAACTTATATCCCCAATTCAAACCGAATTGGGGATATGATACAAACCATTGTTCCGCCCAAGGAGGTTATCCATCATGAACGAGTCGTACCGCATGGGCGAGCAATCGATTATTGTCTATCTTCAGCGACTTGCGAATGGCGTCTCGACCGCCGAGCTTGACGTTGCCGCCCTGCCCGTAGAGTTGCGCGGCATTGGCGAGCAGTTGAAAAAGACGCATGCCATCCTGCAACAAGAGCGCCGGCTGCTTGAGAGCAACGCCTATATCGACCCGCTCACCAACTTGGGCAACCGCAACGGATTCGACCGTCACGTCGAGCAACTCTGGCGCAAAGGCGGCCCCTTCACCTGCGCCTATATTGACATCGACCATCTCAAGCATTGCAATGATAGGTTTGGCCACGCCGAAGGCAATCGCTATATTCTGAGCATCTGCCGCACGCTCTCCGAAACCATGGAGCACGATGAAATGCTGTTCCGTATCGGTGGAGACGAGTTTGTGCTCATCTCGCTCTCCGCAAACGAGACTGAACTCGAGCAGCGCTTGGAGCAGATACGCGCCGGGCTGGTCGAGGCGAGCTCAGGTGGCAAGGCGCCCATGATCGGCAGCTTTAGCTTTGGCTGCTCGCGCGTCGATCCACTTGCCGGCGACACGCGCCGCCAGATGACGATGGATGCCGATCGCAAGATGTATCGCTATAAGCTTATGCATCGTGTGCAGCAACCGAAAGACAATGATGTGCCGCAACGTCCAATCGTCGATCAGCTTCCCTGCAACGACCGAGTGTTCCAAGCGATCTCCATGAGCTCCGAGACGCGCCATCCGTTCATCCTTAACCTCGATACTGGAGAATCGCAATGGTCGGTCAACGCCGTGCGCGATTTTGACCTGCCTTCCCAGCACCCTTTTAACTCGGTCGATATGTGGCTTGCCCGCGTTCATCCCGAGGACCGCGACAACGTACGAGCCGAGCTCGATATGGTGATACACGGCACATGGCACTTCCACTACATGCAGTATCGCGTAATGGATGCCACCGGAAAATACGTGCTTTGCGACTGCACGGGCTACCGCTTGGACGGCACCGATACCGAGCCTAACATGTACGTGGGCATTATCATCAACCGAAGCTTGGCAGATACGACCGATTCCGTAACCGGCCTGGGCGATATTCACGCCCTGGTCAACGCCATTGGAGAGATGCGCCGCGTGGCGCGCGAGGCAGGCTTTATTGCCATTAAGGTCGACGATATCGCCGAGGTCAATACCCGCTTTGGATTCGATGCGGGCGACCGTGTGCTCGCCGAAAGCGCCGCCTGTCTCATGGATTGCTCGCGCGGCAAGGGTCGCCTGTTCCGCTCGACGGGGCCGACATTCGTGGCGCTTTTCGATGAGCTCGGCCCCGAGGCAATCGACGAGCTCGCAGACGAAATCGAGCGGTTCCTGGGTTCTCCTGTGCTCATCGGCTCGCTTGAATATCAGCCACCCATTCGTGTGGCGACGCTTCATCTGGACGCTGTCGATCGACAGCCCGTTTCCATTTTGAACGAGCTCAAAGCGTTGCTTAAAGAGGCACCGCAAGTACCAGGCACCAAGCTGGACTAGCGTTGTGGGGCGCGATGTGAAACACAAGCCGTTTCACATCGCGCCCCACGCCATCTACCCTCTCGTGCGATAATCCTCCGCAGAAGTCACCGACAGCAGAGGGAGTTTGTGATGAAGGTTCTTTTGGTCAATGGCAGCCCCAAGGCAAACGGCAACACCGCCCGCGCACTCGCCGAGGTCGCCGAGCAGCTCAATGCCGAAGGCATTGATACCGAGGTGTTTCAGCTGGGCGCCAAGCCCATTCGCGATTGCATCGGTTGCGGCCAGTGCGGCAAACTTGGCGGTCGCTGCACCTTTGACGATGACGTGGTGAACGAGCTCATCGCTGCCGCCGAGCAAGCAGATGGCTTTGTCTTTGGCTCACCCGTCTACTATGCGCACCCCAGCGGACGCATCCTTTCGGCCCTCGATCGCGCCTTCTATGCAGGCGGGCATGCCTTTGAGCACAAACCCGGCGCCGCGGTCGCCGTCGCCCGTCGCGGCGGCACGTCAACCACGTTCGATGTGCTCAACAAGTACTTCACCATTAAGCAAATGCCCGTAGTTGCTTCCACCTACTGGAACAACGTGTTTGGCCGCGTGCCCGGCGACGCCGATGGGGACGCCGAAGGCCTTGCCACCATGCGAAATATCGGCAAAAACATGGCGTGGCTCCTGCGCTGCATCGAGGCAGGACAGGCCGCCGGCATCAACGCACCCGAGGCAGATCACGCAACGACCAACTTCATTCGATAGAGCGGCGGAACCATGAATATTCAAATCTTCGGGACTAAGAAGTCGTTCGACACCAAAAAGGCCCAGCGCTATTTTAAGGAGCGCCGCATTAAGGTGCAGTTTATCGACCTTAAGGAAAAGGAGATGAGCAAGGGCGAGCTCACGAGCGTGATGCAAGCGGTCGGCGGCATCGACAAGCTGCTCAACCCCAAAGCCAAGGACGAGGAAACGCTCGCGCTCATCCAGCACCTTACCCCCAGTCAGCGCTTCGACAAGCTGCTCGAGAACCAGCAGGTCTTGGCCGAACCCATCGTGCGCAACGGCAAAAAGGCCACCGTCGGTTATTGCCCCGATGTATGGGGAGCCTGGGAGTAGCTTGTGTTATTTGCCGGCGCGTGGGTATAAGAGCAGGCGTTTGGCATAAGATTCAACTGTAAGCCATGTCTAACAAAGGAGGGCACATGCCCAACAAACCCGTGAAGATCATCATGCTTACCGGATACCTCGGTGCCGGCAAGACCACGCTGCTCAACCACATCCTCGCTAACGACGGCGGTATCCGCGCCGCCGTGATCGTCAACGATATCGGCGAGATCAATGTGGACGCCAGCCTTATCGCCGACGGCGGCCTTTCCGAGACCGACGACCTCATCCCGCTCACCAACGGCTGCATCTGCTGCACGCTTTCGGATGACCTGGCCAACCAGCTGCAGGGCATCGCCGATTCGGGCAACTTCGATTACATCATCATCGAGGCCTCGGGCATTTGCGAGCCCATCCCCATCGCCTACACCATCTCGAGCTTCTGCGACGAGGCCAAGGTGGGCGGCGAGCCTAAGCTCGCGCTCGACAACATCGTGGCCGTGGTCGACTGCGCCCGCATGTACGACGAGTTCAACGGCGGTCGCGACCTACTGGCCGAGGATATCGACGAGGACGACATCGAGAGCCTGCTCATCCAGCAGATCGAGTTCTGCTCCACGCTCATCCTCAACAAGACCGATACCGTGACGCCCGAGCAGATCGCCGAGCTTAAGGCCATCGTGCGCAGCCTGCAGAAGGACGCTGTGATTGTCGAGGCTCAAAACGGCGAGGTCCCCATGGAGGAGCTGCTCGACACCGACCGCTTCGACTTTATGCGCGCCTACAACTCCGCCGCCTGGATCGAGGCCATGGAGCATCCCGAGGAGCACGACGACCCCGAGGTGCTCGAGTACGACATCGAGACCTTTGTGTACTCGCGCCGCAAGCCGTTCGACCTGCAGAAGTTCACCGATTTTGTTGAGCAGGAGTGGCCCAACGAGGTCATTCGCGTCAAGGGTCCGCTGTGGCAGACCGGCGATCCGGACATGTGCTACATGTTTGAGCAGGCCGGCCACCAGATGCGCCTGATGGAGAACGGCCTGTTCGTTGACTCGGCGCCCGAGGGCGAGAAGCAGAAGATCATCGACGAGAACCCCGAAATCATGCAGATTTGGGACGACGAGACGGGAGACCGCATGACAAGCCTGTGCATCATCGGCCGTCACATGGACAAGGACGCGCTCATCGCCTCCCTCGATGCCTGCCTGACCGACTGGCGCCGCGCCTAGGTTTATCCAAGCGGGCATTTTCCGCCTACGTAGCCGCCAAACCACCACGAAGGTGCCTGTCCCCTTCGTGGTGGTTTTTCGTTCTGAGCCAAGGAGATTCATGTTCAACATTGTGCTGTATGCGCCCGAGATTCCGGCCAATACGGGCAATATCGGCCGCACCTGCGTGGTTGCCGGCGCCCGCCTGCATCTGGTGGAGCCGCTGGGGTTTTCACTCGACGACAAGACGGTGCGTCGCGCCGGCCTGGGCTACTGGCAAAACTTGGACGTGACGACCTATGCCGGCTGGGAGGATTTCCTTGCGCGCAACGATCTCTCCCCCGCCGATGGTCGCCTGCATCTGCTGACCAAAAAGGCACGCCGCACCTATGCGCAGAGTGCCTACCGCGATGGCGACTACTTGGTCTTTGGCAGCGAGAGCTCGGGCATTCCCGAGCCACTGCTTGCCGCGGCGCCCGAGCGTTGCGAGCGCATCCCGATGCTGCGCGATTGCGACTCACTCGATAACGCCGAAGCTTGGGAAGCTCACGAGGAATCGCTGGGGCATACCGAGGACAGCCACGAGGCCATCCTTCAACAGGACATCTGCGGCAACTTCGTCAACCCTGACGACTACCGCATCAGCGCACTCAACCTCTCCAACAGCGCTGCCATCGTCCTCTACGAAGCTCTCCGCCAGACCGGCTTTGCCGGCATGTGACAAAGGGACAGTCCCTTTGTCACATTCGACCGCCATAGCGTTAAACGTAATTAATCACTTTTAATTTAAATTAACTAGAATAAAATGAAGTTAACCCGAGACGCTAAAGGAGGGCATTGTGGAATACCTCGAAAACCCGTTTACCCCCAGTTTTGGCGAGGTTCCTGCCCATCTCGCTGGCAGACAACAGATTATTCGGGATTTGGACCGCGCCTTCTTGAGCCAGCGTAGGCGCCCAGAATTGACCTCGATCTTCTCAGGCGCGCGTGGAACCGGTAAAACCGCTCTCATGTCGTCGCTCGCGACAAGGGCGGAATCCCACGGCTGGATTGCCGTAAAGACGACCGCGCTCCCGGGAATGCTTGAGGAAATCGAGTTCGGGGCGAAACGTGCTGCCGGCCATCTTATCGACCCGTCTAAGAACTTCGAAGTCACCGGTCTCGGAATTGCACCGCTCGGCAGCATCGAAGTCAATCGCGTTCACGATGCCTCAACCTGGCGTTATCGCATGAGCGACATCATCGACCAGCTCAACGAGGCTGGCACCGGTCTGCTCGTCACAGTTGACGAGGTGGACCCGACACTCGACGAGATGATTCAGCTCGCAGCGACGTATCAGCACTTTGTGACCGATGGGAAACGCGTCGCCCTGCTCATGGCGGGACTTCCCAACAACGTCTCGACGTTGCTGAACCACAAGACGGTCTCGTTCCTTCGCCGCGCCCAACAATATCATCTGGGTCGCATTGCCGACTATGACGTACGCGAGGCCTTGATTCGCACAATCCAGGAAAACGATCGCCTGGCAGATGCCGAGGGAATCGATAGAGCCGTTCGCTCGATATCTGGTTTTCCCTTCCTATTGCAACTCGTAGGCTACCGTGCCTGGGATCTCACAAGCGATTCGAAGGAAATCTCGTCACGCGACTTTGACCTGGGAATCAAAATCGCGCGCGACGAGATGGACGACCGAATCCTCGCGGCAACCTATCGGGAACTCACTGCAGAGGACAAGCGATTCCTCATCGCCATGCTCGATGACGAGGAAGAGTCCACCACCGCCGACCTTGTCGAGCGCCTTAAGCGTTCGCCGCAGCAGGTCTCCCGCTACCGACGCCGCATGATAGATGCCGGCATCATCGGGGAACGAGGACGAGGGCTCGTCGCATTTGAATTGCCATTCTTCCGCGACTATCTCGCGGCTCAATGCGTGAAATAGGCATCAATAAGGCAAAGGGACAGTCCCTTTGTCGCATCGCCTATAGGTAGCGACCGGTGATGCTTGCGGGGCAGGCCGCGATGTCACCCGGCGTACCGGCGCAGACGATTTGCCCGCCCGCGTCGCCACCGCCCGGGCTCATGTCGATCACGTAATCGGCGTTACGGATAAGGTCGAGGTCGTGCTCGATCACGATAACCGTGGCGCCCTTGGCAACGAGGCCGTCAAACACGTTCAACAGCACCTGAACATCGAGCGGATGCAGGCCGATCGTGGGCTCGTCAAATACGAATACGGCATCATCCTGCACGCGGCCCATCTCGCTCGCGAGCTTAAGGCGCTGCGCCTCGCCGCCCGAAAGCGCCGGTGTGGGCTCACCGAGCGTAAGATAGCCCAAGCCCAGGTCGTGCAAGGTCTGCAAGCGCGCCTGAACCTTCTTGAGCCCCAGTGTGGCGTCGATGGCCTCGTCTACACTCATGTCCATGAGCTGCGGCAACGTAAGCAGACTCCCGTCCTTGCCCTCGCGATGGATATGCGAGGCAGCCTCGGCGTAGCGCGAACCACGGCATGCCGGGCAGACGATCTCGACATCGGGCAAAAACTGCACGTCGAGCGATATCGATCCCGTGCCGTCGCACGTAGGACAGCGCAAGGCGCCGGTGTTATAGCTAAAGGCACCCGCCTTGTAGCCAGCCGCCTTGGCCTCGGGCGTACGGGCAAAGGCGCGGCGCAGCTCATCATGGATGTCGGCATAGGTTGCGACCGTCGAGCGCACGTTGGCGCCGATGGGCGTGGCGTCAATCAGGTTGGCACGGGCAATGCCTTCGGCGTCGACCCAGCGCACATGGCTTGGCAGGCGCTCGCCAGTTGCCTGAGCCTTGAGCGCCGGGATGAGCGTCTCGAGCACCATCGTCGTCTTACCCGAACCCGAAACGCCCGTCACCGCGACAAGGCGGCCGCGCGGGATATCGACTTCGAGCGGCTTGACGGTATGGATGGTATCGGTTGCCATGCGGATGTGGCCCTGGTCGAACATTTCGTCGTCAGTCACCTGCGGGCGCAAGCGTTTGGGGTCTGCGCGCAAAAACGGGGCGATGCGGCTGCCCTGCGATTGTTCGACCTCGTCCACCGTACCTGCAGCGATCACTTTACCGCCGCCCGCTCCGGCAACGGGGCCCATCTCGACCAGATAGTCGGCTTCCGCCAGTACGCGCGTGTCGTGGTCGACAACAACCACGGTGTTGCCGTCATCCACCAGATCGCGCATCACGCCCACCAAGCCGTCGACATTGGCAGGATGCAAGCCGATCGAAGGCTCGTCCAGCACATAAAGCACACCCGTCGATCGGTTGCGCACCACGCGGGCGAGCTGCACACGCTGGCGCTCACCCGTGGAGAGCGTGGCGCCGGCGCGATCGAGCGAAAGGTAATCGAGACCCAGGTCGACCAGACGACGGGCCGCACTCAAAAACGAATCGCAGATATCCGTCGCCATGGGCCGCATCTCGGCCGGCAAGGACGTAGGCACCCCGCGCACCCACTCAATCGCCTCACCCAGCGTCATGGCCGCTGCTTGCGCCAGATTGATACCGCGCACCTGGGGCTGGCGCGCAGCCTCGGAGAGACGCGTGCCGCCGCAATCGCGGCATGCTCCCTCGCGCAAAAAGCGCGCAACGCGTTTTAAGCCCTTATCGTCCTTGACCTTGGCGAGCGCATTCTCGACGGTATAGACGGCGTTGTAATAGGTGAAGTCGAGCGGCGTGGCGCCCTCGCCGTTTTTGGGAACGTAGAGAATGTGCTTCTTAACCGCCGGACCATGAAACACGATGTCGCGCTCTTGAGGCGTGAGTTGGCTAAACGGCACGTCGGTGCGTACGCCCATCTCGCCTGCCACCTGCTTCATCAGATCCCACATGAGCGTGCCCCAGGGAAGGACTGCGCCCTCGTTGATGGTCTTTGACTCGTCGGGCACCAGACTCGCTTCGTCCACCTCGCGCATGACACCGGTGCCGCCACAGGTGGGGCATGCGCCGCCGCTATTGAAAGCCAAATCCTCGGCACTCGGCGCGTAGAACTCGCGGCCGCATGTCGGACACGTGAGCGACAGGCCCGCAGCCACGTTAAGGCTCGGCTCCACACGCGCCCCGCAATGCGGGCACACGTGATGGGCGCAACGGCTAAAGAGCAGACGCAGGCTGTTGTTGAGCTCGGTCATGGTACCAAAGGTCGAGCGCACGCCCGGCACGCTGGGGCGTTGATGCAATGCGAGCGCCGCCGGCACGTGCAGAACCTCGTCCACCTGGGCGTGTTCGGCCTGCGTCAGACGACGGCGGGTATAGGTGCTGAGCGCCTCAAGATAGCGACGCGAGCCCTCGGCATAAAGAACCCCCAGCGCCAGCGAACTCTTGCCCGAGCCCGACACGCCGGCAATGCCCACAAGCCTTCCCAGTGGAATATCGATATCGATGTCTTTGAGGTTGTGCACGCGCGCGCCACGCACCTCGATAGCCTGCGGGCTCATCTTCTGTTCCGTCACCTTTATCACCCTACTCATGCCATAAAACTCGATCGCGGATGTACTCGCCCAGCATGGGCACGGTAAACCGGACGAGACCGTATCCGGCAGCCCCGATAACGCGCTCGCGAATCAGGCTTGCGCGATATTTACTCGCCCAGCTCTGGGTGCGATCGCAGCGCTCAATGACATCCGCCATGCGCGTCGGTTTGCCCTCGTCAACCGCCATGGCCTCGATAAAGAGGCGCTGTGGACTGCGCAGCCCGTAATACAGGGGCGCGTCGACCGCTTCGTAGAACTCGGAGACGGCATCCGTATGGCCAGCCTCGACATCGCACCTTTCGATGACCTGCGAGCCACGCCGGACGGCAGAGCGCCACATGTAATATCCCACCAGCTGAACCATATAGGGATGCCCCATGCTCTTGCGCGCCGCAAGGTCCGCCGTCCCCGCGTCCACGTAAAGACCAGCGTCCTTGACCGTCTGGATATACGAATCGCGCACCTTGGGCAAGGATATCGCCCCCAACGTACGCTGCTGGGCACGCCGTAAAAACGTTACGCTCGGCTCTTCGAGCAGATCGTCAACCATACTGGGTAAGCCGGCGAACACCAGCGCAAGGCCGCGCTGCTCGCTATCGGGCAAGCCCGTAGCATCCTGGTCTCCGAGCACCTGCTGATAGAGAACGGCAAGAGCCGCCAGTTCCTCGATAGACGCCGATTGCGCCTCGTCAATCGCAAACAGTATGCCCTTGCCTGGACCGAGCTTCTTGAGGCGCTCGTTGACCAGCCCTCGCAACGTTTCGCCCTTTGCCCGCGCCGCCTCGACCGACATCCGGCCAAACGACGGACCGAACTCCATTGACGTCACAACGGGCTTATTCGAGCGAAGCGCGTCGGCCAATCGGTCGCATAAGCCAAGCGAAGCGGAATCGGAGACAACCGCCCATCCGCGCTCATTGGCTAGACGTTGCAGCTCCCGCAGGAGAACCGTCTTGCCGCAGCCGCGATTTCCCGTAATGAGCATGAGCCTACCCGGCGCTCCGGCGCCGTTATCGAGCCCTTCCTCAAAATCCTCGATGACCGACTCGCGACCGATGAGTATCGGAGGCCGCTTGCCAGCCGTGGGCTTAAAGGGATTTGGATTCATGTCGGCCTCCTCAGATTGGCAAACCCTGGTAACAGTTATACCAACTTATACCGAGTTATACCAACAGGATGCGGCAAAGAGACTGACCCTCTATCACCTATGGCCGAAAAACTCGGCGTCCGCCGCTCGCCAGGGGCGGAAGGTGGCGGGATCAACCTTTACATGAGCTGCGGCGGGTACGTCGTACCATTTGACCGTGTAGCCGGTGCCGTGAGAGCAAAAGACCGAGTCGGGCGTGTTGGGCAGATCGGCCTCGGGCTCATAGGCGGCCGTCTCGATTACGCACTCGGCATCATGGCAAGGCGCATAGCCGGCGAACTCCAGGTACAGATGCCCACGACCACTCGTGTAGGCAGCCACCTCCAGCGCGTAATCCTGCACCTCAGATGCCGGAACGCGACCCACAAGCTTCGCCCGGTCTCCCGCCATCGTCGGCGGCTCGTACTCGGCACCCATGCGCGTGGCATCCGAGAGCGCCCGGCCCACGCACTCCCCCGGCACCTCGAGCTCAAAGCGATACCACGGCTCCAACAGCACCGCCGCGCCGGCCTCACGCGCCTGCATGAGCCCCTGGCGAATCGCGCGGTACGTGGCCTGGCGAAAATCGCCGCCCTCGGTGTGTTTGGCATGCGCGCGGCCACCCGTGAGCGTAATGCGCACATCGGTGATGGGCGAGCCGGTCAGCGCACCCAGATGATCGCGCTCCATGGCGTTGGTGAGCGCCAGACGCTGCCAGTTAAGATCGAGCTCGTCGGTCGAGGTCACGGTGCCAAACTGCACGCCCGAGCCCGCCGGCAACGGCTCCAGGCGCAGATGCACCTCGGCATAGTGGCGCAGTGGCTCAAAGTGGCCCACGCCCTCGACCGGCTGCGAAATAGTCTCCTTATAGAGAATGCCGCCAGACTCAAACGCAACCGAAAGGCCAAAACGATCGGCCAACACCCGCTGCACGATCTCGAGTTGCACGGTGCCCATCAACTGCAGGTGAATCTGCTCCAGATGCGTATTCCAGCTTACGCCGAGCATGGGATCTTCGTCCGCCAGCTCAGTCAATGCTTTGAACACCGTATGGACATCATGTTCGCCCGGAAGCACCGTATAGGTAAGGACTGGCGCAATGACGGGCGCATCGCCCGCAGGCTCCGCGCCCAGGGCGTCCCCTGGGCGAACGTGCGCAAGACCCGTCACGGCACAAATACCGCCAGCAGCAACTTCTTGGGCAAGCTCATACTTTTCGCCGTTATAGATGCGTACCTGATCGACCTTCTGTTCCCACGCCTCGGCACCGGAACGTCCGTCAATCATCTGCTTGGCATGCAGCGTGCCGCCGGTCACTTTAACCCATGCCAAGCGCTCGCCGCGATCTCCGCGGCTCACGCGGTAGACGCGCGCGGCAAACTCCGGGCGCCATGCCTGTTCGCGCATCAGCGCACATATGCCATCCAGCAGCTCGTCCACGCCTTGGTCCTTGAGCGCCGAGCCGGCAAAGCAGGGGAAAAGCTTGCGCTCGGCAACCATGCGCGACAGCGTTGCGACAGAAAGCTCGCCCGCTTCAAGAAACTCCTCGAGCGCCGCCTCGTCCAACGCAGCAGCGTCCTCCTGAACGGCGCCGCCCGCCAGCAGTTCGTTGGCATCCAGGCAGCCTTCGGAAAGGCGCTGCCCGAGCTGTGCCAGCAAAACATCGCGGCCGGGATTCTCCAAATCGATTTTGTTGATATAGATGAACGTCGGGATGTCATAGCGCGCAAGCAGGCGCCACAGGGTTTCGGTGTGCCCTTGCACGCCGTCGTTGGCGCCCACAACCAAAATCGCGTAGTCGAGTGCGCGCAGCGTGCGCTCCGCCTCGGCAGAAAAATCGACATGTCCCGGCGCATCCACGAGCATGACGTGGGTATCGCCATGGTCGAGCATGGCCTGCGACGAGAAGATCGTAATGCCGCGCTCGCGCTCGATCGCGTTCGTATCCAGATGCGAATCGCCATCGTCCACGCGGCCGCGCTTGCGAATGCGACCCGCGTTGAACAGCATGGCCTCGGCCAGCGTGGTCTTGCCGGCATCGACATGCGCCAAGATTCCAACGACCGCTTGCTTCGACATGGCTCTCCTCTTATTGCAAGCCCACCGCACGCGGCAACGGGCATCCTCGTTCCACACTGGATGATACAATTTACGGGCCGGCGGGCGAAGCAGGCCCTATCCCCCGACCGAGCTCATCGCCCTGCGTTGCCGCGCGGCGATTTTCGTAGGTTCGCGCCTTGCGAAAGCCGGCACCTCCCCTTTTTGTCTGCCCGGGTTCATCTGGGGCAGTAACAACGCGAGCCTCACAACAGCGAGGAGTCACCATGAAGGCATTGCTCAACGAGTTCAAGGAATTCATTAATCGCGGCAACGTGATAGACATGGCCGTCGGCGTGATTATCGGCGGCGCATTCACTGCCATCGTGACCTCGCTTACCGATAACATCATTAACCCGCTTATCTCCGTGATTGCCGGCGGCAGCGCCACCGAGATCTCGGGGCTGGTGGTGCCGGGAACCAATATCGACTTTGGAGCGTTCATTGGCGCGTGCATCAACTTTTTAATTGTCGCTGCCATCGTCTTTGCCATCGTCAAGGCGTTTAACAAGGCGCAGGAGATTGGCGATAAGCTGGCCGGCACCACCGCCGAGGAAGCCGCGCCGGCACCCGTCTGCCCGTATTGTCTGGAAGAGGTGCACGAAGGCGCGACCAAGTGCTGCCACTGCGGAAGTGAGCTGCCCAAGGAATAGTCGCGTAGGCGCAGCACTTTCAACCACACGGCAAGCACCCCAGACGCCGCAATCAACTTAATTTGGCCCCGTTTGGGGCCATTTTTCGTTCGAATGACTTGTTGCCGTGAGGCCCGGCTTTCACACCTCGCGCAGCCAATCGAACGCAACACGCGCCGTGCCGTCGGATACATAGACGACGCCGGCACGCTCAAACCCCGCCTTAATACTCGCACCCTGCATGGGCAGGTTGTCCTGATGTGTGTCGATGCGCAGGTGATCGGCACGCTCCTTGGCAAAGGCAAACATCGCAGCCGCGATACCGTGCACGGTGCCGTCGGATGCCACACGGTGCAGCACGGCGTACGGAGTGTCGCTACGCCATTGACCGTCCTCAATTACGTCATAGCACTCGTCCGGGCCCGGTAAAAAGGCAAACGTCGCCACCACGCGGCCGTCGACTTCGCACACATAGCTGCCACCGGCGGCGATATCGGCAGCCAGCTGCTCGGCAGAAGGCGTGCCCTCGGGCCACTGCGTGGCGTTGCCATGCGCGCGCATAAAGGCGCGGGCCGCGTCATAGATAGCCATGACGGCGGGAATGTCGGTATCGAGGGTTTTTCTGATCATCGCGCGGCGACCTCACGTTTATTGGTATCACTTTGATTGAGCAATGATACCAACGTTTGGAGAGGGGCGCGATGCAGATGGGAAGCAAAAAGCGAGCCGCCTGGTCAAAGGCCAAAAGCGAGTTTTTGGGCGCTGCTACCGGCGGCGATATGAGCGACCTGTTTGCACGCGAGGACGAGCGCCGCGACGCCCTGAACGCCGAGCGCGATGAAGCTTGGCGCTACAAGTCGTGCGAACGCAAAAACCGTTACGACACACGCGCCGAGGCCGAGGCCGTTATGGCCGACTGCGAAAACCGCGGGCGGCGTGGTTTGGCCTGCTACAAATGCGAATACTGCGGCGGCTGGCACCTGACGTCGCACCCTTGGAAATAGACCCCACATCGGCACGGCACTGACGGAGCGCCAGCCATCGCACGCAAGCTACGGGCGCGGCGGCACCAAAACATCGTATCGAACGGCCTTGCCCGCAAGTTGATAGCTCGGCTTAACGCCGGCAAGCAGCGGCCCCTTCACCGGCCGCTTGATAACGACCTTGCGCGGATGCACCGCAAGCGCAGCTTCGACCAGCGTCTCCTCATCGGCGCATGGCTGTTCCAGATGATGTAGGAGCTGGAACTTCTTTTTGACCGCCGCGCTCTTGGTGCGTTCGGGAAACATGGGGTCCAGATACACCACGTCGGGAGCGGTGAGTTCGCCCTGCCCGATCAGCTCAGCTGCATGGCAAAGGCCGGCAATACTGTCCTCGCCCGCATGTAAGCGCATGCGCGTCACGGCTGTCGCAAGTGCCGGATCATCTGCCGCGCGATCCAGGGCATCCTGGAGCAGCGCCGCGATCACGCAGTCCTGCTCATACAGATCGACGGTAAAGCCCGCGGCCGCCAACAGCAGCGAATCCTCGCCAAAGCCTGCCGTAGCGTCAATTGCCCATGGTCGCTCGATGCCCTTTGTGCGCGCAGCCTTTACCAACAGCTCTTGCTGCAGACGGCCCTGCTTGAGTCGCGGCAGCATGCGGCCAAAATCGGCGCGCAGCTCCATCGTGCCGTCGGTGAGCGTGAGGCCCTCGGGCTTCCCGATCAGCTCAAGCCCCGCGGCCCGAGCAACAGATAAGGGATCGACGACGCCCATGGACACTCCTTAACAAGCAAAACGAATACGCAGGGCACCGTTTATGTCGGCACCCAACCGTCCGCTATTGTCCCACATGCGACATGGCCCACAGCATCCCAATGCAAAGCACCGCCATCAATCCCGTGCACACAGCAGCGATCACGGAATCACCCATGCGCCTTCCCAACGACCGCGGCTCACGCACTTGCCCTGCTCCGTACATCATGGCTCCTCCTTGAGACCAGCTCCTTGTTACGGCCTCATCATCTCAGCACCGCACATGAGCTGCCATCGATTTGGCTTACGTCCAGCTTTCCCTTTTGAAAGGTTGGGTTGGGCCGCGCGGGCTCAAAGCGCTTTCAGGCGCATGCATCGCTGCGTTGAACTACAATGTGCTTCACCATATGTGCAGTACATTGGGTGCGCCAAGTTGGCGTACTCGTATCGAAAGGACCAGCCATGAGCTTCACTCGCAAGACTCTCAAAATCCTTGCTCTCATCTACTTTGTTTTGGGCATCGCCAGCCTCGTCACCGCCGGCGTCGGTATCGCCACGGGCGGTCTCGATTCCACGTACGGTTCGTACGCCACGCTCGCAGCGGTCGTGCTTATCGCCAAGGGTCTCGTCGACCTTGCCGCAGGCGTCGCCGGTATCAAGGGCGCCAACAAGCCTTCGCAGGTGGACGGCGCGTTTAAGCTCGGTATTGTTGCCGCGGTCGCCACGCTTGCCCAAGCGGTGCTCACGCTTCCCGCGTTTGGCGGCGACGCCATCAACTTTGGCGCCTTTGTCATCGTGGTGTACGACCTGTTCTTTGTTCAGCAGGCACACGCCGTTAAGGCCGAGAACAAGGACCGCCTGTAAGCGCTCGCTTCTCATAAGCTCTGCAGCCAAGCAACTAAAAAGGGCCGATCGCGCATCTCCACGGTCGGCCCTTTACGTTTGCCCAGACAAAACCTACCAAAACAAACCTGTCCCTTTTTGGCAGGTTGTTAGCTGTGGCGGTACTCGGCGATGATGAAGTCGATATCGGTTTGGAGCGTGTCCAGGTTTGCCAGGCGCTCTTTGTCGGCAGGGCGCGTGCGGTAGTAGTACGGCGTCATCTGGAATACCGCCTCGATGTCGGCCTGGGTCTGGAGCGTAATATTCGCAGATACCCGCTGCGTTCCGACTAACTCGAGCTCGGTGGTCTTCGGCAGCTTCTCGTCATTAAGATATGGCGTGTCGTAGAGCACTTCCTTAAGCCCAAACAGATGACGGGCACCTGGCACCACGGTATAGAGTGAGCCCTCTGGCGCCAGTACGCGGGCAAACTCACGCTCGTTAAAGGGAGCAAAGAGCTCGGTCACCATATCGAAGGCGCCATCGGCCACGGGGATATCCTTCATGTTGGCCACAAAATAGGTCGCATCGCCGCGCTTGGCGGCCAGGCGCACCATTTCTTTGCCCAAATCAAACCCGTAAGCGTCCACGCCCGGCACCGCGCCCATGGCGCTGGTGTAGTAGCCCTCGCCACAGCAAATATCGAGCAACGTCATGGGACAGTTCGTAGACGCGGCACGTCCAGACACCCGCTCGCGCACCAGCTCAACCATCGCATCGCGCAACGGCGCATAGTAGCCGCGGTTCAGAAAGTCACGTCGGCTGCGCGCCTGCGACTTGGGATCGCCCATGGAATCGCCGCTCTTGGACGAGCGTAGGAGGTATAGATAGCCCTCGCGCGCACGGTCAAACCGGTGTCCGCCCGCGCATGCAGCACCGCGCTCATTGTCCGCCAACGGCTCATGGCAAACGGGACACAACAACATGGCAACTCCTTAGCGCGAACAACACAACGCCCACCATTGTCGCACGCCTTCCCCACCTAGTCATTGGGAGTATCATCGTCTGCGCAAATAAGCACGAAAGAGCATATTAGAGATTGAGAGCGTATGGCTGACACCGTATCTAAGCACATTGACATGACCACCGGCTCGCTGTGGCGCAATATTCCCCTATTCGCCTTCCCCGTGGCCGCCACGAGCATCTTGGAGCAGCTGTCGAACCTCATCGCCACGGTCATCATCGGTAATTTCTCGGGCGACCAGGGAACCCTCGCCATGGCGGCGGTCGGCTCCAATGTTCCGCTTACCAGTCTTATGCTCAACCTGTTTATTGGCATGTCGCTTGGCTCCAACGTGGTCATTGCCAACGCTATCGGCCGCAACGATCAGAACATGGTCAAACGCGCCGTCCATACATCGATTTTAATGGCGCTCGTGGGCTTTGTCGTCATCGCTCTGGGCGAGATCTTTGCCGAGCCCATGCTCGCCGCGCTCAACGTTCCCGCCGAAACCATGCCGCTCGCTTCGCTCTATCTACGCGTCTTTTTGCTCAGCATGCCCTCAATCTTGCTCTACAACTTTGAAGCCGCGATCTTCCGCTCCGTCGGCATCACCCGCATGCCGCTGCAGGCGCTTGCCGTGTCCACCGTCCTCAACATTGGCCTGGACCTCATCTTTGTCCCCGTACTTCACTGGGGCGTCGCGGGCGTCGCCATCGCCACCGCCATCGCCTACACCGTCAGCGCCGCTACGCTCTTTATCCGCCTGCTCAAGACCGACTCCGTCGTCCGCGTCACCCCACGCGACTTGGCTATCGACCCCGTCGCCCTCAAGCGCATCGTCAAGATCGGCCTGCCCGCCGGCATCCAAAGCGCCGTCTTTGCCGTCGCCAACATCATCATCCAGTCCGCCATCAACAGCCTGGGCACCGAGGTCATGGCAGCATCGAGCGCCGCCATGAGCCTGGAGTACGTGTGCTACAACCTGCTCAACAGCTTTAGCCAGGCGTGCACCACCTTTGTGGGACAAAATCACGGTGCTCGCCAGATCGACCGCTGCACCAAGACGCTCAAGGTCTGCCTGGTCGAAGGCGGTATCGTTGCACTCACCACGATCATCGTTATTGTCGGCCTGGGGCGCGAGATCCTGTCGCTCTTTAACAGCGATCCCAACATCGTCTCGATCGGCTATATCCGCGTGTGTTCGATCTTCCCGGCGTACGCCTTTAGTATGTTCTACGAAAACATGTCCGGCTACCTGCGCGGCTTTGGCATCTCGCTCATGCCCGCCCTCATCACCATGATCTGTGTCTGCGGCATCCGCTTCTATTGGGTGTTCTGCGTGTTCCCGCACTTCCGCACCTTTGCGAACATCATGATGGTCTACCCCATCAGCCTGGGCGCCACGGCGTTCTTTATGGTCGTGGCGGTACTACTCTGCCACCCGGCACGCACCTATCGCGCCACCAAAGCCAAAGCGACAGCCCGCTAAACACCTTACTCAACGCCACGCCAGTCATTAATTGACAATATGCGAGCTCATATAGTCGATAAAGCGCCTCGTGGCGATGGGCATGGTATCCCAGCTGCGCCAGGCCGCCACTACGTCGCGCGAGGGGGCATGCACGATGGGCCGCACGCGAATATCGGCTCGCATGCCCTCCACAGTACGACGGTAGAGCATGCTCACGCCTAGGCCCTCCTCCACCATCGCCATGATGGTGTAGTCGTCGGTCACCTCACTCGTCACGTGCGGCGACAGCCCATGCGCCGCAAATGCATCGAGCACCAGACTCTGTTCGCCCTCATCCAACAGTACAAACGGCTCGGACGCCAGGTCGGCGAGCGTCACCTTTTCCTTTGCCGCCAGCGGATGCGCGGCCGGCAACAATGCCACCAACTCGTCGTGATAGACCACGCGCTTCTCGAGCCCAGCGGTAAATCCGCGCGCCGTAAAGCAAAAATCAACCACGCCATCGTGCACCCATTGAGCGTTGCGCGTGTAATCGCCCTGTTTGAGGGTGAAGCGTACGCCCGGGTGCAGCGTACCAAAGTCGCGAATCACACGCGGCAGCACGGTACGACTCACGTTGGTAAACGTCGCGATACGAATATCAGTCGAGGAGAGCCCCAGCAACTCCTGACGTTTGCCCTCAAGCTCGGCCTCGGCAGTTACGATCTGGCGCAGGTACGGCAGATACTGCTTGCCATCGCGCGTAAGCGACACGCCCTGCTTACCGCGCTCGATAAGCGTGGTACCCAGCTCGCGCTCGAGCGCCTTGACGGCCTGGCTCACCGCACTTTGCGTATAGCCCAGCTCGTCCGCCGCGCCCTTAAGACTGCCGCGATCGACCACCATACAAACAATCTGATACCGCGATGCCATCGTGCCTCCGCATCAATGCAGCCGTAAAACGTTTTGCCAGCGCTTTTCGTACCTACTTTAGCATTTCTTAATCATACTGAAGATACATTCGCTTTACTACATCCAAATCTGGGAGCAGAATCCTTTTTGCGAAACCGTTCTGTAACAAAAGGAGTCCCATGGATCGCAAAAAAGCAATCGCGCTCTCATTTTCCGTTCCCGTCGCATGGGGCTTTTCGTACCCCCTCATGAAGATCGGCATGGACAGCATGAACGCCACAAGTATCGTCGCGCTACGCTGCATCATCGCCTTTGTGGTCTGCCTGCTGCTCTTCCACAAGCACGCGCTGCGCATCAACCGCGACCTTATGGTCCGTGCCGCCATCATCGGCGCCATTATGGCAACCGAGCTCACCTGCATGTGCCTGGGCTCCAGCCTCACCTCCGCCTCCACCGCCGGCTTTTTGCAGAGCCTGACGGTCGTGATCGTACCGTTTGCCAACGCCGCCCTGCTGCGTCGCGCCCCCGAGCGCAAAGTGCTCGTCGGCACCGCCATCGTCACCTGCGGTATGTTGCTGCTCTCGGGCGCCGACTTCACCAGCCTGAACCCGGGCGCGCTCATCATGCTGCTCTCCGCCTTTGTCTACGCCGGACACATCATTGTCGCCAAGCGCTTTGTCGAAGAAGTCAATCCGCTTGCTCTGGGCGTTTGGCAGCTGGGCTTCGGCGGCTTGTTCTCGGGCATCGCCGCATTCACCTTTGGCGGTTTCACGCTTCCCAGCACGCCGAGCGAAATCGTCGTTGTCGTCGCGCTCGCACTCATCTGCTCTGCCTACGGCTTTATCACCCAAACGCTCGTGCAGCCCCACGTGCCTGCCGAGACCACCGGCTTCGCCTTCTCGCTCGAACCGGTCTGCTCCGCCGTCTTCTCGTTCTTCCTGGTCGGCGAGGTCCTGAGCCCCATCGCCTTCTTTGGCGCCGCCCTCATCCTCACCGGCGTCATGGTGGCAACCGTCGAGCTTCCGCACCTTCGCGCACATGGACAGGCTCGCATGGCAGGAGCGCCCGAGCAAGTCTCGTAGACCCCGCTCTTCATACGGCCGTGGCATAAAGGCAACCGGTGCGCCTTTACAATAGATACCGACAGAGCATCTGACGTAAAGGAGCCCCATGGACGCCGCGACCCGCGACCGCAACATAGCAACTTGGTTGGGCGATGCGCCGCAGCCGGTACGTGACACCACGAACCAGCTGCTCGAGCGCATCGCCCTTTTGCGTACCGAGCAGACCATCTACCCGGCACAAGACGACATCCTCAACGCCCTCGCCTGCACACCGGCCGACCAGGTCAAGGTTGTCATCTTGGGTCAAGACCCCTATCACGGACCCAACCAGGCAATGGGGCTGTCGTTCTCGGTCCCCGCGACGCAAACCAAGTTGCCGCCGAGCCTGCGCAACATCTATAAGGAGCTCAAAGCCGATCTGGATTGCCCCATTCCCGCCACGGGAGACCTAACCCCATGGGCACTGCAGGGCGTCCTGCTCCTCAACACTACGCTCACCGTGCGCGAGCATGCCGCGAACTCGCACGCCAAACTGGGCTGGAGTACGCTCACCGACTACGTTATCGAACGCTGCTGTCAGCTGCCCCAACCGGTAGTCTTTGTGGCATGGGGCCGCTTTGCCCAGCAGATGGTCGAAGGCAAGCTCGTCGCAACTGGTGCGGGCAAGGCAACCGACAAGTTCTGCCTGGCCTCTACGCACCCCTCGCCGCTTTCGGCCAACCGTGCCACGGCAGAACTCCCCGCCTTTATGGGGTCGCGTCCCTTCTCCGCTGCCAATCGGCTACTCGAACAGCACGGCTCGACCCCCGTCAACTGGACTTGCCTCGACTAACAATCGATACATAAAAACGCGCCCGACGGCTTTCCGTCGGGCGCGTTTCCTATTCGGGCCAAATAAATTGCGTGCGGCCGGCCTCGCCACCGTCAATGAGTAGACTCTGCCCGGTCATAAACCGGTTGGTCACGCCCACAAAGTAGATCCACTCGGCGATCTCCTGGGCGGTGGCCCAACGTTTAAGCGGCGTGAGCTCCATAATCTGGTTCCACAGGTGTTCGTCTTCCATCACGCAACGGTTGAGCGGCGTGATAACGCCGCCCGGGTCCACACTGTTGGCGATAGCCTGCGGTGCCAGGCGGTTTGCAAGGTTCTTGGTGTAGGCGATAACGCCGCCCTTGCTGGCGGCATAGGCGGGAAACTCCGATCCCGTATGTCCGCTCGCCGACCCCACATTGACCACGGATCTGATAGCCGGCGCCGGCTTGGCGGCAAGCCCCTCCCCCACAAAGGCGTAGCACTCGGTCACGTTGATGGTGCCACACAGGTTGGCGGCGATATCATCGGCCGAATCCTGCGTACCGGCAACGTTCACGATTACCTGGGGCTCAAGATCGCCTGGAAACGAGTCCGGCTCGCGGACATCAACGATCAGATGGCGGTAGCGCTCGTGTTCGATCGCCGCCGGCAAAAGATCAAAGCCAACGACCTCGTGGCCCTCGTCTAAAAAACGCTGCACGCATGCGGCTCCGATACCGCCCGAAGCGCCCGTGATCAAAACCCGCATACTTGCTCCTTAGGCGGTTGCGTGACGCTCGAGGTACTCGGAGCCCACGTTCTCGCGCTCCCAGCCGCGCACGACCTTGTAGCCCACGGGGCCCAGGAAGACCTCGCACAGTAGCTCGGCAACAGCGCCGGTCAGCGAGCACATAAGGACCTGCACCCAGGTCCAACCAAAGAACGTGTGGCTCACCACAATGGCAAAGACCAAGTTGTCGATAAACTGGCCAACACCCGTAGACACATAGGAACGGAAGGCAAAGCTCGCAAAGTTATTCTTTTTGAGCATACGGCCGAGCGATTGGTTGAGCGTGGAGTTAACCACGGCAGAAACGAGCATTGCCAGCGAAGAGCCCAGCACCACGTACCAGGTGCCGCCGATGGTGGCGTTAAGGGCAGTGTTGACCTCGATCATGCCCGTGTCGTAGTAGGCGCCCCACATGCCGGGCGTGAGCGAGCATGCCCAAAAGCACAGGCTCACGGCCAGGTTGACCAGCAGCGCGAGAATAGAGATTTTGATGGATGCCTTGGCGCCAAAGCGCTTGCAGATCATGTCCTGGCACAAAAAAGAAACCCAGCTCACCACAAAGCCGCAATCGAGCGCCAGATACGGCAGACTGATAAGCTCCTTGTTGGCCAGCAGGTTCATCATGATGACACTCACGAAAAACAGCGAAACCGTTGCCGCGGGAATGCTCCGCAACAGGACCTTGTAGTCCTCCATGACCTTCTTGATCATTATGTACTCCTTTGGTTTTAGGTTTAACGAGCAGGATATCGGACCCGAACTGCTCGGACGCCCCGGTCTTGAGACGACGGTGGGTATGATAGCCGCTCACACGGCATCAGGCAAGCAAACGGCGCGGCAGCCCCGCAGGGCCACCGCGCCGATGCGTTAAAAGGCCACGTTGCCAAACTCCGACAGGATAAGGTCGGGGTTGTGGTCGGTTGCCCAATCCACGTTCCACGGGCTCGTGAACAGCAGCAGCTTACCACCGCGCATGTCCTCGACGCGCAGCGTGTCGCGCGTGAGCGAAAGGCCCGGGATATCGATGGTGTCGGGGTCGTTCTGGATCCAGCGGATGTCCGTATAGGGCAGCGGCTGGCGACGAACCTCAACACGGTACTCGGCCTTGAGGCGGCGCTCGAGTACCTCAAACTGCAGCACGCCGACCACGCCCACGATGACGCTCTCCATGCCGGCACCCAGTTCGCGGAAGATCTGGATGGCGCCCTCCTGGGCAAGTTCCTCCATACCCTTGACGAACTGCTTGCGCTTGAGCGTATCGACCTGCGTAATGCGAGCGAACATCTCGGGGGCAAACGTCGGGATCTGCGGATACTGCACGTGGCGCTTGCCGGAGCACACGGTGTCGCCGATGCTAAAGATACCCGGATCGAACAGGCCCACGATATCGCCCGCGTACGCCTCGTCCACGATGGCGCGGTCATCGGCCATCATCGACGTGCCCGTGGCAAGTTTAAGCTTGCGGTTGCCCTGCACGTGGAAGGCGTCCATGCCGCGCTCGAACTTACCCGAGCAAATGCGCACAAAGGCGATGCGGTCGCGGTGGTTCTTGTCCATGTTGGCCTGGATCTTAAACACAAAGCCGCTAAAGTCGTCGCGGCAGGGATCGACCGGTTCGCTGGTGAGCGTATCGGTATAGGCGCGCGGCGTCGGGGCCAGACGCAAGAACTCCTTGAGGAAGGGCTCCACGCCAAAGTTGGTGAGCGCCGAGCCAAAGAACGCCGGGCTCAGCTTGCCGCAGGCCACGGCATCCAAGTCGAGCTCGTCGCCGGCACCATCGAGCAGCTCGATGTCGTCCATCAGGTTCTTGTGGTTTTCCTCGCCGATAAGCTCGTCCATGGAAGGATCGCCCAGCTCGGCCTCGACCTCGGCGACCTTCTTGGTGGCGTTGGCGTGGCCGTCGCCCTCAAAGGCAATGACGCGACGGGTCTGACGATCGAACACGCCGCGGAAGTTGCGGCCGCTGCCGATCGGCCAGTTCATGGGATACGTATTGATGCCCAGGACGTTCTCAATCTCTTCCATGAGCTCAAACGGATCGCGAGCCTCGTGGTCGAGCTTGTTCACAAAGGTGAAGATGGGAATGTGGCGCAGCGTGCAGACCTTAAAGAGCTTTTTGGTCTGGGCCTCGACACCCTTGGCGCCGTCGATGACCATGACCGCAGCGTCGGCGGCCATAAGGGTACGGTAGGTATCCTCCGAGAAGTCCTGGTGGCCGGGGGTATCGAGGATATTGACGCAGGCGCCGTTGTAGGTGAACTGCAGGACCGAGGAGGTAACGGAAATACCGCGCTCCTTCTCGATGTCCATCCAGTCCGAGACGGCATGCTTGGCCGAGCTCTTGCCCTTGACCGAACCGGCGGTCTGAATGCTGCCGGTATAGAGCAGCAGCTTCTCGGTAAGCGTGGTCTTACCGGCGTCCGGGTGGCTGATGATCGCGAATGTGCGGCGCGACGAGATTTCATCCGACAGGCTTGCCATGCGGATCCTTTCTTGCATTGAGTGCATTACGTCGTTGTAACCGCCCTATTGTAGCCGCGAAATGCCGTTACAGGGCGCCTATCAGGACAAATTCATCAGTTGGGGCCTAGGCAGCCGGCCCAATCCGTATTTGCCTCTTGCATAACTGTGCATAGTGTATATATACTGTGCTTACCGGTTATATACACGTGTAGCCCAACAGCTAAGGAGCCGCTGTGGACATCATCCTATCCAATTCGAGCGACAAACCCATCTACGAGCAAATAGCCTCGCAAGTCAAAGCTCAGATCCTTTCGGGCACGCTCGCCGCGGGAGCAAAGCTCCCCAGCATCCGTGCACTCGCGAGCGATCTTGGCGTGAGCGTCATCACCACCAAGCGCGCCTACGCCGACCTGGAGCAGCTCGGGTTTATCTGCACCGTGCAGGGCAAGGGCTGTTTTGTCGCCGAGGGCAACCAGGAGCTCTTACGTGAAAACCAGCTCTGCCATATCGAAGAGCTGCTTGCGAAAGCGGCAAGCCAAGCCGAAGCCTTGGGCGTCACGCGCGACAAGCTGCACGAAATGCTCGACCTGGTAGCCCCCGAAACCATGCAGTAGCCATCTGCAAGAAAGGCTATACCATGCAAAACTTGCTTGACCTCAAAGGCATCTCACGCACTGTAAGCGACCGCTTTTCGCTGCGCGACGTCACGCTTGCCGTGGAGCCTGGCCAGATCGTCGGCTTTGTTGGTGCCAACGGCGCCGGCAAAACAACGACCATTCGAGCCGCTCTCGGACTTATCAAACTCGATACCGGCGAGGTGCACCTGTTTGGGCAGCGCTGTGGCGCCGGCGCGCCCGATGAAGCGCAGCGCTGCTTGCGCACTCGTGTCGGCCTCGTGCTGGACACATGCCCCTTCCCTTCCACACTCAAGGTGACCGAAGTTGAGGCACTCGTAAGCCCGGCGTACCCCACCTGGAGCCACGACACCTTCGCCAGCCTCATCGACCGATTTGGCCTCGATCCCAAGACAAAGGTCAAGGACCTCTCCCGCGGCATGGGCATGAAACTTCAGCTTACCTGCGCACTCAGCCACAAGGCCAAGCTGCTCGTTTTGGACGAAGCCACCGCAGGCCTCGACCCCATGGCACGTGAGGAGCTGCTCGATGAGCTACTCGCCTTTGTTTCTGACGGTCAGCGCAGCGTGCTGCTCTCGAGCCACATTACGTCCGACCTCGATCGCGCCGCCGACCGCGTCGTCTGCATCGATAATGGCTCGATTATTTTTGACCTGCCGCGCGAGGACATTACCGACCGCGCCGGCATCGCCCACTGTACCCAAGCACAGGCCGCCGAGCTTATGGCTTGCGTCGAAGGCGCCCGTGCCGTCCACCACGCCTATAGCGTGGACGTGCTCGTGCCCAACCGTCGCGAAACGCTCGAGGCCTTTCCCGAGATTCCCTGCGATCGGGCAACCATTGATGACTATCTGCGCCTCATGCTGAAAGGGGCTTCGAAATGAAACGCGCCTTTATGTCCGAGCTCGCCATCGTTCGCACGCTCACCCCGAGCATCGCGGGCGTCGGCCTGTTCATCTTCGTCGTGCTAACCCTTGCCAACGCGTCGGATGGCGATTCCGGCATGAGCGCCGGCGCCTGCGCGGTCAGCGCCATGTCGCCCATCATGGTCATGAACTCGCTGGCCGGCTTCGACAATCAAAACGGATGGGAGCGTTATCGGGCAACGCTGCCTCTCACGCGCAAAGACATTATTTGCGCACGCTACCTGAGCATCATTGTCTTCTCGGCTGTCATGGCGTGCGCCGCCGCGCTTCTGAGCATCGTCTCCATCCCGCTCTTCAACAGCGTGGGCATCCCCTCGACGGGACAGACGGTCTTTGAGATCGCTATAGCCTCGGCAGCATCGATGCTCATCTCCCTCATGATGGTGTTTTTGGCACAGCCGCTGTTCTTCCGATTTGGACACATGGAGGCGCTGCGCCTATCCGTCGGCCTGTTTGCCCTGCTCTGGTGCCTTGCCATTGCCACGTTGAGCTCCTCCAACCCCATCAGCAACTGGCTCATGTCGATTGCCGGAACGAATCCCGATCCCGCCGTCCTTGGCTGTCTGTGTGCAGGAATTGCAGTACTGGCGCTCGCACTATGTGCAATCAGCTGCGCTGTCAGCACCAAGGTTTATCGAGTACGCGATCTGTAATCGACAGCTAAAAAAGCTTAGGTGGTACCCCGCTTATTTTTTCAATGAAACAAGGCGGCATAGCGTCACCACCGCCCCCCACAGCAGGCCGTCTAGTTCTTGGCAACCAAAAAGACACCGTCAGCATATCGAAGGTGAATACTTTTCCGAGAAGTGAACGAGTAAAAACAGTGCCCTGTAGCATCGACATTTTTAAGGACTCAATTCCTGCGGTTTTGTCTAAGAATCCTGCAGTTTTGTTCGAAAAAAGTGTGCATGTTCCAGGGGTCCAGATTTACTCGTTCGCTTCGCGGAAAACCATTCACCTTCGATTCGAGCCTTAACCAAATGCCCTCTCGAACTATGGCCCCTGTCTCACCACAGCGATATCAAAGCTTCATGGCGGGACGGTATCATCGGACGAGCGCCGTAAATCTGGCGCGGTCGTTCTTTGGGGAGGCATTTCACCCGTGTCGTGGGTCGCAGCAGCATTTGTGTCGGCTTTCTTTGCCGGCATCACATCTATCCTGGCCAAATGCGGCATCAAGCAGACCGACTCCGATGTCGCGACGGCCATTCGCACCTGCGTGGTGCTCGTTTTCGCCTGGGCAATGGCGGGCATTTCTGGATCCATTGGAACCATCGGCAGCATCGAACCCAGATCCTGGCTCTTTCTCGTCCTCTCGGGACTCGCTACCGGTGCTTCATGGATCTGTTACTTTAAGGCGTTGGGCATCGGAGACGTCAATAAGGTCGTACCGGTCGACAAGATGAGCACCGTACTCGCCGCACTGATCGCCATCGTACTTTTTGGCGAGACGAGCAACCTTGCGGTTAAGCTCGTGGGAACCGCTGTCATCACCCTCGGCACGTTTTTAATGATCGAGAAGAAGCAGCCTGCCGGACCCGAGCAGCAGCAAGACCGGACCTGGCTCGCTTACGCCCTCGGCGCCGCCGTGTTCGCGGCGCTCACGTCCATCCTTGCCAAGGCTGGCATCGAAGGCGTCGAATCCAACCTGGCCACGGCAATCCGTACCTGTGTGGTACTGGTTATGGCATGGGCAATCGTGGCAGCTAAAGGCAAGATGGGCCAAGCCGTGCGCGTAGACCGCTACGAACTCGTATTTCTCGCGGCATCGGGCATTGCGACTGGCGCATCGTGGCTGCTATGCTACTACGCCATCGCCACAGGCCAGGTGAGCGTCGTGGTGCAGATCGACAAACTATCGATTGTCGTATCGATACTATTTGCGCGCTTGGCATTCAACGAAAAACTCTCACGGCGCAGCGCCATCGGTCTCGCCCTCATCGTACTGGGCACCGCCGCGCTCGCAGTTTGGAAGTAGCGCGGCCAGCAGCCGCTACATCCTCACACCTGGCTTGGGATGCCTGTACTGACCGTGGGATGCCGTGCGTTTACCGTGCGAGATGGCAAATTTGGGACAACAGTGCAGGCAACGAAGGCAGGCTGCGCACTCCGGCTTTGTCCAGACGGGAAGGCCGTCGCGCATCTCAATCGCCGCCATGGGGCAGCGCTTGGCACACAGGCCGCAGCCGATGCAGCGATCGGCATCGACGGCAAACTTGCTCGTCTGTTGCATGCGCGGCAGCCCAATTGCGTGATACGCGCACGATGCAAACAGAGGCACGCGATGGCGCATCATGTTGCCCGTGCGGCGTGCCCGCACCGCCTCGATCACGGCATCAATCTGCGCCTCGGCAGCTCTATTGATGCCCTCAACCTTTTGAGGGTCAGACAGGTCGAAAACAGGCGTCCAGGTATCGGGCATCTTGACGCTCATCGCCGCATCTAACTCGAGCCCACGCTCGTGCAGCAGGTCGCGGGCAAACTTGGCCGATTGGCCGGTCGTCGAACCGTACGTCGAAACATAGAACGTATAGGGGCGCTCGCCGCCCTTTGCACCGGCAGCAATCGACAGGTCGGCAGTCTTCAAAAACTCGATCATCGGCGTCGGCAAGCCCCAGGCGTATACCGGGGCGACAAACCCCAGCCGACAGGGGCCTTCCATCACAGCAAGGTGAAGGATCTCGGCATCAAAGCGCTCAATCGACACAACCTTGTCGTCTGTCGCCGCTGCAATGCGACGCGCCACATGTTCGCTGTTCCCCGTCGCGCTAAAGTACAGGATCATCTCGTGCCCCTCTGGAGTTGACTCGCGATTAACCGTGCTACTTGCGCAGCGGCTTGGGCAGCGGAATGCCGGCGGCGATGACGGCGGCGATGATCATGCAGACGATACCCTTGAGTGGGAAGCACATGAGCAGCAGGCCCACGACCATGACCGGCTGGCGCATGACCGCACCCATCGTCGATGCCGTGCAGACGGCGACGCAAAAGACCGGATCGGCGCCGGTGAGGATGGCAAGGCCATAGCCCAGGCTTACGCCCGAGAAGATAACCGGGAAGAAGTGACCGCCGCGCCAACCAAGGTTGATGAGGGCGGGCGTCAGCATGGCCTTAACAAGACCGGTCGCGATAAGCACGCCAGCGGGAATGGTCAGATAGGTTTCCATGAGCACGTCGGCCTGGGTCTCGCCGGCAAACATGGTATAGGGCAGGACCGTGCCACAGATGGCGAGTGCCAGACCGGCCAGCATGGCCTTGACGACAGGACGCTCCCCTATTGCATGGGACAGTGCCTCGCTTGCATGCTCAGAGACAAAGTACAGCCAGCCGCAGACGGTGCCGATCAGCGACAGAGGGACGAGCCAGGTAAGCTCTAGGTTGCCCACCTCGGCGGACTCGAACCTGGGCATGCCCATGCCGCCGCCCACAAGCTGGCCGAGCAGCAGGTAGGTGCCCAGACCGCCGGCAATCGCAATGCCGTAGACCACCGTCTTTTGCGCCTTGGGCAGCTTGATGGTGATCTCGCCGGACGCGGACTCATCGTCGGCGTCTTCGCCCTGGCCGTCGGTGCTACCGGCAAGCGGCGCCACAAAGCCAAAGACGGGCGCGGTAAAGAGCGCCGTCAGGGCAGCCTGGGTACCCAGCAGCGTAAGCTCCCTAAACTCGGCACCAAAGCGGCGCATGCGGTCGCCGACCCAGCTGCACAGACCGGCGATAACGCCGGTCAGGCCGGCCTCCGGTCCAATGCTTCCGCCAAACAGCAGCGGCAGCAATGCCGCAAGCGAAAGCTTGCCCAGGTTGTCGTACGGGTAGCGCCCGTCTTGCTTAACCTTAGCCATCACCTGGTTGAGGTCATCGGTCTTGGTGCCTGTCATCTTTTCGTACAGACCGATTAACAGGCCGCCCAGCAGGCAGACAAAAAACGGGTACGGCAGAAAGCCAAACGGGCCGCTGGCAAGCTCGGGCGAAGCGACGCCCAGCGCGTGCGGAATCTCGGTCCATAGATAGTCGATACCGTGCTCCATCGCAAAAAAGAACAGCCAGACCGCGGCACCTGCGAACGCACCGGTCACGGCAACGCTAGCTAAAAACAGCGCGCGGTTTGTGGGTTTGGCAAGGTTATCCATCGGGACCTCCCGCGGTCAAAGTCGACATAGTTACGTTTTATTGTAGAGCGAGCGTTGCCCGAACGAGCCAACCGTCTGCGCCGCGAACGGCACCATTGGGAGTCATAATGGGGCAGGCTCAAGACTTATCCGTTGATAATCGAGGCAATCTCGCGCAAATCGTCGGCAAAGTAGATACCTTGCTGGCGCCTCGGGCTCGATAGGCCCTTATCAATCATGTGCCCGAGCAGCGCCTTGAGGTCGTTGTAGTAACCGTCCAGGTTATACAGGATGCACGGAGCACTCAGGTGCCCCAACGACACAGCGGACATGACCTCGGCAATCTCCTCGAGCGTGCCCGTCCCGCCGGGAAAGGCGATGAACACATCGCCGAGCTCAATCATCTTGGCTTTGCGCTCGGCCATATCGCTCGTCACGATAAGGTCATCGATACCGTCATGTTGAAACTCGGCCTCGATAAAAAAGCTCGGCTCCACACCCGTCACATGACCGCCAGCATCGAGTACGCTATCGGCGAGCGCACCCATCAGGCCCGATTTGGACCCGCCGTATACCAGCGCGTGCCCGTTGGCGCCAATCCAGTTGCCCAGCTCCTGCACCGCGGGCAGAAACGCCGGGTCATTGCCAGTGTTGGCACCCAGGTACACGGTGATGTTCATATTTGCCCCCTGTTGTGGCGCGCGACGTTCGTCTTAGCGCTGGCGTCGACGATACTCGCGTACGCGACGCGAAAGATCGGCAAGCTCGTCGCGATCGAGCTCTTCCAAATGCTCCAGATCATCCATAAAGCGTGCCATGGTGTCCTTTTGACGCATCTTGATAAGCGTATTGCAGTAGTTCACCGCCACGCCCGTGAGCATGGCGATGTAGAAGATGCTGATGACGCTCAGAATGACGGTAATGGCGCGGGCAACCGGTGTCTCGGCCGGAATGTCACCAAAGCCGATGGTCGAGACCGTCTCAAAGCTAAACCACAGGCCATCGCCAAACGTGAGGGTCGTGGGCTCGGACAGCCAGACAGCCGTCGAGCACAGCAGATAGAAGACGAGGAACAGCTCCGTAATGCGCACGAAGCCCGCCTGGCGCAACACGTCGGCAAGCGTCCTGAGCTTTTTCATCGCGACCCCTTTTCTCAGACGTCCAATCACATTCGCTCGGTATTGTCCCACGCCTCTCCCGCAAACGAAACTAATCATTGGGGACGTTCTTAAATGACTAGTCAAACAAGAACGTCCCCAATGACTAGTCGTTTAAGAACGTCCCCGATGACTACCAGCTGCCGACTGGGCAGGCTGAGCTGGTATCCTTATGCGGTAATGTCTTGATTCGTTAGGATTGCATGTGAGAGCTGCCACTGTCCTTCGTTCAGTTATATGTCGCGCCCTGGCCATTGTGCTCGTCGCGCTTGCCGTGCTGAGTTCTATCGCGCCTGTCCAGGCTTTTGCCGCCGACTCCGATCAGCAGGTCAAAACGGTCCGCGTCGGCTGGCTCGTCAACAACGAGGGCTTCCAGGACGGCACCCCCGGCGAGCGTCTCTCGGGATGGGGTTACGAGTACCTCCAGACCCTGTCGTACTACACGCCCGGCTGGCGGTACGAATACGTCTCCGGCACCTTCACCGAGCTTATGGACATGCTCGAGGCAGGCGAAATCGACCTTATGCCTAACATCTCCTACTCCGAGGAACGCGCCCAAAAGCTGCTCTTTTCCTCGAACCCCGAGGGCACCGAGCGCTACTACATCTACGCCAAGCCCGATCGCGACGATCTGGCCAAGGGCGACCCCCAAGCGCTCCAAGGCCTTACCATCGGCTACAACCCCGACGTTATGCAAACCTTTGTTGGCCGGCAGTGGCTCGCCAACGAAGGCATTACCTGCACCTATAAAGAAATCGACACTGGCGGCGCCCTCTTTGACGCGCTCGCAAACGACGAAGTCGATGCCGTCATCATGAACGACACCATTTCGTCGCCCGATGCGTCGCCCATGTTCTACGTTGGTTCGAGCGACTACTACTTTGCCGTCCCCAAAAGCCGCCCCGACCTAATGGACGACATCAATGCCGCCATGTCGGCAATCGCCCGCGTCAACCCACGCTATATCGACGAAGTCAAATCTAACTACTCGGTCAAAAACAGCGGTTCATCATCGCTCAACGGCCCCGAACGTTCCTGGCTCAAAGCAAATGACAACACCATCACGCTCGGCTACATTACGGGCAAACTCCCCTACTGCAACGAAGACGAAAACGGCGAAATGGAAGGCTCGCTCGCATCGCTTGCGACGACGTTGCACGATAAATTTGGCATTACGGTCAAAACCGTCGCCTTTGATAGCTACAAGATGATGTCAAAGGCTCTGTCAAAGGGAAGCATAGACGTTGCGCTGCCGGTATACCGAGATTACTGGGTTGCCGAGCAATCAGGCGTTGTGCAGTCGGCATCGTTGGGGACCGTGTCCCTCACCGCCATCCACACCGGCAGCGACCTGAACAAAGACCTTCAGAACATCGCCTGTACCAAATCATCGTTTGTCAACAAAAATGCACTTGAAAGCCTGTTTCCCACAGCGACCGTGACCGAATACCAATCCGACGATGAAGCGTTCGACGCCCTCAGGAAGGGAACGGCGCACTGCATCGTCGCTCCCAGCTCACGCATAAAAACCATCGGCGACCGTTATGATCTCGAAGGTTACGAGACGGCCGAGCTCCCTGACACCTGTGAGCTCTCGTGCTGGATTTCGCGCGGAAAGCCCGAGCTGCTGGGAATCGTCAACAAGGGCATCATCAATGCCGGAGAATCGCTCTCCGCAAGCAATTACTCCTCCACGTCGTACACGGCCCAGGAATCCAACACGCTTCAATTCCTTTATCGCAACCGTGCCGCCGTTGCAGCTGCCCTCATCGGTATGTTGCCGGTCGGTATCGTCCTGCTCATCTGGGCGCTCGTGCGCGCTCGAACCGAGCGCAAAAAAGCCGACGCTGCCAACGCCGCTAAGACGGCATTCCTCACGCGCATGAGCCACGACATCCGAACGCCGCTCAACGGTATCCTGGGCCTTATCGAGATCGAGGAATTGAAGGAAGGCGATATCCAGGTCGCCCGCGAAAGCCGTGCCAAGGCGCGCGTTGCCGCCAATCACCTGCTCTCGCTGATCAACGACATCCTCGAGATGGGCAAAATCGAAGACCGCAAGCTAACACTGGAGCATACGCCTTTTAACCTCAAAGAGCTCTGTGACGATACACTGGTGCTGTGCAAGCTCCGCGCGTCCAGTAACGGCATCACAATGCAGGACAATAGTCTGCCGTACGCCGCGGGGCCATACATGATCGGCAGTCCCACCCATATCCGACAGATCATGATCAACCTGTTAGACAACAGCATTAAGTACAACAAGCACGGCGGCTCCGTCACCTTTAGCTCAAAGACCAAGCCACTCGATAACGGGCGCGCGCTCTTTTGCTTTAGCGTTTCGGATACCGGCATTGGTATGACTCCCAAGTTTTTAAAGCATATCTATGAGCCGTTTGCCCAAGAAGGTGACGATGCGCGCAGCAAGTTCCAAGGAACCGGCATGGGCATGCCAATCGTCAAGTCGCTTATTGAACTGATGGGCGGCACGATTGAGATTTCGAGTGAGGTTGGCGTGGGGAGTACGTTCAACGTCCAGATTCCGCTCGATATCGACAAAGACCCTCAGGCAAGAGAACGCGCGGACGAGCAAGCAGACAGCTGCTCGCTTGCCGGCATGAACGTTCTTTTGGCAGAAGATAACGAGCTCAATGCCGAGATTGCCCAGGCGCTGCTCGAAAGCGAAGGCATTGTCGTAACTCGCGCCGCCGATGGCAACGAAGCGGTCGACCTATACGTTGGCCGTCCCGCCGGCAGCTTCGATGCGATCCTGATGGACATCATGATGCCGGACATGGACGGCTACGAGGCAACCCGCGTGATTCGTCTGAGCGAGAAGGTCGATGCAGCCGATATCCCCATCATCGCGCTCACCGCCAACGCCTTTGCCGAAGACGCCAAGGCGGCACACGACGCCGGCATGAACGCCCATCTGTCCAAACCGCTCGACTTTAACAAGCTCAAAAACATACTCGCCCGCATCAAGAAAAACGGATCCGTTTCGCTATTGTTTGTGCTCAACCACCACGCACGACCAGAAAGGAAGCCAACGATGTTTAGGCCCTTACGTCGAAAGAAACGCGCCATCACCGACGAGGAAGCGCGCGAACTGCTCGCCACCTGCAAGCGCGGCGTCTTTGCCGTCAACGGCGACGATGGCTACCCGTACGCCATTCCCGTCAACTACTTCTTTGACACCGAACACGACAAGATTTATTTCCATGGCGCCAAGGCTGGCCACAAGGTCGACGCACTCAAGCGCGATGACAAGGTCTGCTTTACCGTTTACGGCAACGAGTGGTACAAGGACGGTGACTGGGCACCTTACGTGCAGAGCACCGTTGTCTTTGGCCGTTGCCGTCTGGCGAATGACACCCCCGCATTTATCGAGGATAAGGTCCGTGAGCTCGCGCTTAAGTACTACCCTTCTGCCGAGGAAGTCGAAGAGGAAATCGCCAAAGACATTAAGGGCGTTCAGCTGTACGAAATTTCGATTGAGCATCTCTGCGGCAAGCAGATTCACGAAAAATAAACCTCCGCAGCAGGCCTCATCAATAACAATATGGCCCGGTTCCAACCCACCTTGGAACCGGGCCATATGCTTATGAAGCGTCGGCGGCGATGTGCGCCAGCGCCTCGACGAGTTCTTGCGAGCTCACAGGCTTGCTCAGGTGCGCGTTCATGCCCGCCTCACGCGAAAGTCTGCGGTCGTCGGCAAAGGCGTTGGCGCTCACAGCGATAATCGGCGTGGTCGTGGCATCCTCGCGATCGAGCGCTCGAATTCGCCGCGTGGCCTCAAGGCCATCGATGCCGGGCATCATGATGTCCATCAACACCACGTCGTACTCGTGCGGTGCGCTCGTGGCAAACGCCTCAACGGCAGACTCGCCATCCTTAGCATGCGTCACGACGGCACCGGCACGGCTGAGCGTAAACTGCGCGATCTCAGCATTCAGATCGTTATCCTCTACGAGCAAAACGCGCAAGCCCTGGAGCGCATCGCCATCGCCCGCATCCACGCGAACTGCCTGAGGAATCTCGGAGCGCTTGCATTTCTCGAACGGCAGGCGGATGGTAAACGTCGTCCCCTGCCCCAAGGTACTCGTAAAGCCCATGGTTCCGTCCATAAGCTCGACCAACTGTTTTGCGATAGGCGCGCCCAAGCCGGTTCCTGATGAAGCGCCTTCCACCTGCTGCTCCTCGCGGCAAAACGGCTCGTAGAGGTGCTGCTGGAACTCCTCGCTCATGCCAATACCGTTATCGGCGATCGTGTATTCATAGACGGGGACGCTATCCGCTGACTCCACCTCGCGGCACACCAGGCGAACATAACCGCCCTGGCGGTTGTACTTGACGGCGTTGCCGGCAATATTGAGCAACAAGCGCTTGAGGTGCGTCACGCTCACCCGCGCATAGGGATGATTGAGCGTCTGCTGGTCGCAGATAATTGTCACCAGGCGCTCCTCGGCCTGGCGCTCCAGAATATCGCGCACTTCGTAGTTGAGGGTCACCAAGTTTGTGGGAACAAGCTCCAGATCGACCTGCCCGCTCTCCAGGCGACTCATATCGAGTGCCTCGTTGGCAAGGTCGAGCAACAGTCCCGATGCCGTCCAGATTTTTGAGCGGCACTCAGTCTGCTTTTGCAGATCGTCCGCATTGGCATCGCCGACCTCGACCATGCCGCGAATGCCGTTGATGGGCGTGCGCAGATCGTGGCTCATGCGGCGCAAAAACTCCGTCTTTGCAGAGTTGGCAGACGAGGCCTCACGCGCTGCCTTTGCCAGCTTGTCGCCATAGTCGCGCTCCTGCTGCAGCAAGTCCGTCAAACGTCGACGATCAGCGCGGCGACGCACCGTCACGACAACGGCTACAACACCGCTGTAGAGCGCCAGCACGCCGGCAGCAACAGCCGCGACAACCTCAAAGTAGCGCTGCGCCGAGGCATAGGTGTACACATAGAATTTGTGCGCTTTTCCAAATGTGCCCAAATACCACTCGCCGTCGGCGTTAACCAATCTGACCTTACCAGCCAGGCATCGATCCTTAATACCGTCGACAATGAAGACATCCGTCGCAGGCAGATCGAACACGCCCAATACGGTGGGTTCAACGGCATTGGTCGCAACGACTTTGCCGTCGCTTTCGATCACGATATTGCCGCTATCGATGGTTTCATAGCCATCAAGCAAGCTCTGCAGTTTGAGCGTATTGCTTGCAACCGCCTTCGCGCTCTGATGCCTTACCGCGATGACGATGCCCTCGCCATCTTGCCGGGTCACGCAACCAATGTCTGCGACTGAATCATCCGCAAGCGTGATGCGGGCGGTATAGGACTTAAGCGGATGAGTTGCCACCTCCAGCACGGGTGATTCTTTGAGATACGTAGCGAGCGACCCGTAGTCCACATCGCCCGTCGAGGACTCGGACACCAAATTGCCCGATGCGTCCGTCACGATCAGCGCGCTCACGTTGAACTGGTCGGCGTATTGCTCCAGCATGGCGTTATCCACCGAACCGTCGCGCTCCATATCGCGGGCAGCCTCTCCGGCGATTTCCATAACGCGTATCAGGTTTTTGGTCGTATAGGCGCTGTTGAATGCATCGTAGGAAAGGCTCTGCGTCGCCACGTAATCGACAACGTCGGCAAAGCGCTGCTCGGCTTGGGCCGTCGTGTAACCGTAGCTCATCATGCCGGCAACAACCGAGAGCGCTATCCCCAGCAGAGCGACAAGGAGCCATGCCCCTGTCGAACGATTGTCCCGCTCCTGAGCGGCGTGGTCGGGCGCATCGATCATGACAGGCCCTCCATATTCAAAAATGGCGAAGGGTCATCGAAGTACTTTGACACCAGGCGTTCCATGGTGCCATCGGCAAGCATTTCTTGGTAGGCATGAGTGAGCTTGACGTCGATGCCACGCGTATCGTTGATATCGAAAGCGGTGCCCAAACCGACCTCTAGCAGCGGCTCATCCAAAATGCGATATGTCACACCATAGTCTTTTTCGTAGGTGAGGAACGAGGACTCATGCGCGGCGATAGCGTCGACCAGGCCCTCGACGAGCGCCGGGTTCAGATATGAACCGTCCGAAAAGCTGTAGAGCTCCTTGATCTGCGGAACGTTTTCATTTGTGCGATTGAGCAAAATGCCCTCGGGCTTGGTGGTGGACTGAACCGCCACGATCTTATCCTCAAGATCGGCAAGCGTGTAGATATCGCTCTGGGGATCGACCGCGACCACCTGGCGGCTCGCAAGGTACGGGCCGGCCCAACGATATTCGTTTTCGCGACCCGTCATACTAAAGCTGCCCATGACACAATCGAGTTCGCCGCTCGCCAGCAGCTCTTTCTTCTTTTCCCAATCGATCATCTGGTATTTTGGCTTGTAACCAATGCGGGCCAAAGCCTCGGTTAATATCTCGACGTCCAGGCCAACGATATCGCCGTACTCGTCGGTATACACAAACGGTGGATAGAGGTCACTGCCGACGTTGAGCGTCTTAAGGTTGTCGTCTTTGGCCTGCGAGGCGTCCGGGACTTTTGATGCTGGCGTCGAGGCTTCGTCATTGTGCCCGGAACAGCCGGCCATCGCTATGACAAAGGCGCTCGCCACTGCAAGCGCGACAAACAACGAAATGGCAGCCGAGCGACGGGGTCTTTTCATCGAACTCCAGACGATCCTGTTTACAGACTGAAATGGTTAAAGATAATAGCAAACAAAACCACACGAGTACCCAATGGTTACAGACGTTTTACCATGCGGGGCCTTCCGGCCGACTTGGCAGAAGACCCCGCATGCAGCGCACGCTTACCGTGCATTAAAAACGTAGCGGTCCAGGCGGTCGCACGCTTCCCTTACGCGCGAAAGCGGCAGCGCCAGATTCACGCGAATGTGGCAGGGCCCGTGGAACGGGCGGCCGTCCTGATATCCCACGCCTACGCGCGCCCCCTCGTCGAGCAGCCACTGAATATCGCGGCCATGCTCGCGGCACCACTCGGTGCAGTCCAGAAACACCATGTACGTGCCCTGCGGACGCGAATAGGACACGCCCTCAAAATGCTCGTCCACGTAATTGCAGAAGTACTCGATATTGCCGGCAAGCACCTGGTTGAGCTCGTCCACCCACTCGTAGCCCTGCGGCTGGTAGGCACCGATAAGCGCATGCATAGAGAGGACGTTCATCTCGTTGTAGTGGGTCTTGTCGGACACGGCGCACACGCGGTCGCGCAGCGTCTCGTTATAGATGATGTGGTAGCTGCCGACCAGGCCCGCCAGGTTGAACGTCTTGCTCGGCGCATAGAGGGCGACCGTGCGCATGCGAGCATCCTCGCTCACCGACTGCGTCGAGATATGCTTGTGTCCCGGCAGGATGATATCGGACCAAATCTCGTCCGAGATCACCACGCAATCGTGCTGGCGATAAATGTCCATGGCGCGCTCGATCTCGTCGCGCTCCCATACGCGGCCGCAGGGATTGTGCGGCGAGCAGAACACCGCGGCATGAATGTGGTTTTGGGCGAGTTTGCGCTCCATGTCCTCAAAGTCCATGCGCCACACGCCCTGATCGTCGAGCTTAAGCGGGCTGTGGACAATGCGATAACCCGCGGCTTCGATGGACTTGGTAAAGCCGATGTAGGTGGGACTGTGGACCAGCACCGCATCGCCCGGCTGGACATACGCGCGCAGTGTCGACACGACACCGCCCAGCACGCCATTTTCGTAGCCGATATGCTCAGGTGCCAGGCCCTCGGCGCCGTTGCGGCGGCTCTGCCATTCGATGATGCGGTCAAAGTACTCGGGGCGCGGATTGAAATAGCCAAACATGGGGTGCTGGGCGCGCTTGATGATGTACTCCTGAACCGTGGGCACCGTGGCGAAGTTTATGTCGGCCACCCACATGGGAATGCGGTCGAAGCCCTCGTCGGGTGCGTTCGGAGCCATACCGGGGATCTCGCCCCAAGAGTCAACGGCGATGGCATCCATGCCGTGGCGGTCGATAAGCGAGCTAAAGTCGTATTTCATGCTGAGCTCCCATGCAAAGCGGACTATTTTGGTAGGCGTTATTGTCCACCAGCATGGGCGATTTTTACATGGGGTTTGGCGCTTAATTTGACGGGTTCAGACGAATGACTGGTTAGTCTTGCGCGTCGTTGACGGCGACTACGGTTAGCTGGGTTTTATCGACCGTAAAAGATATGTCGAGCCCAGCATAAGCTAAGTGGTAAACGCGGTTTGGCTCGTGCTTGCTGCCCGCGCGGCGCGGATCTTGGCAAAGGACCTCGACCAAGCCGGGGAGCTTTGCGGGCGGGACCATATCCTGCAGCGCTTGTGGAAACTCAACATCGAGCTCTTGCCACGGAGCACCCTCAATCCAGCCGCCGGTCGCATCCGGGTGGCAGTCCGCAAACGGGATGTAGGGCTTGATATCGTAGATGGGCGTGCCGTCGCGCAGATCGGCCCCCAGCACATGGATGATGGGGCCGTCGTCGGTAAGCTCCACGCGGTCGAGCTTAACGCAGGTGAGCCCGATGGGATTAGGGCGAAACGGACTGCGCGTGGCAAAGACACCCACGCGCTCGGCTCCACCCAGACGCGGCGGGCGCACGGTTTTCGACCATTTTGCGTTGGTTCCGGACCTGTCCCGCGTCTTGGCATCGGCGGCTATGTCCTTAGCCGTGCCGCCGGGCGTTCCGTTTTCGAAGCGCCACAGCAGCCATAGGTGAGAGAAGGAGTCCAGACCCTCAACCGCCGCGTTGGAGGCAAATTCCGGCTCAAAGACGATTCGTCCCTGTAGATGAGGCGCCAAAAAGCTGTTGCGCGGAATGCCGAACTTCTGCGGCAGATCGGTATGTATGTGTGCAATAGGTTCCATGCCGGCCATTGTACGGCATGAAGGTGTGGGGCGTTGCGCGCAATTCTTCGCCGCGGTCCCCCGTCGTGCAACCAACGGTTGCTTGGAAGGGCACCTGCTGCCGCGTATGCTTAAACCATCGACCAGCAGAAAGGAGCCGCTATGGCCTTTGCAGAAAAGCTCATCGCTGTCCGTCGCGCCCATCACCTTACCCAGGAGCAGCTCGCCACCAAGCTCTTCGTCACACGCCAAGCCGTCAGCCGTTGGGAACGCGGCGAGGTCATACCGGGCATCGACATGATGAAGCTCATCGCCGCCGTGACCGGCGAGCCCCTGTCTCATCTGCTCGAAATGCCCGAGCATTATTGCCAGAGCTGCGGCATGATACTCACGCCCGACGACTGCGGCACCGACGCCACGGGCGCCACGACCGACCATTACTGCAAGTGGTGCTACGACCACGGCAAGTACACCTACGACACCACCATGGAGGCGATGATTGAGGATTGTGCCCCGCGGCTGGCGCAAAACACCGGCATGTCGCTCGACGAAGCCGTCTCGCTCATGGGCGCCGTCCTGCCGCAACTGGAGCGCTGGCGCACCGTGCAGGAAAACGAGGAGCGCCACGGTGCCGAAGCCCGGGCGCGCTATGGCGATGAGGCTATCGATGCGGCAAACGAAGCGCTGCTGGACATGGACCCCGAGACATGGAACGACATGAAGGAACTTGAACGCGCTATTCTGGGTCAGCTCTCGATTGCCATGGGCGACGGCGATGCGGATGGAAGCGAGGCTCGCAAGCTTGTCGCGATGCATCGTCGTTGGATTGGTCTCAACTGGGGACGCGAACCCCAGGACGAAGCACACCTGGGCCTCGCCCACGGCTATCTTGCCGATCAGCGCTTTATCGACTACTACGACAAGCCCTGCGGCACCGGAGCCACGGCGTTTCTGGTACAGGCCATCGAGTCGTCGTTGACGCGCGCATAGACCGCGGCGGCTTTGGGTATTTCAATCAAAACCTCAACCGATTGGAGACCTATGGCTACTGATCATGAGCTCGAGCTGTACGTTATGACCGGCTGCCCGTATTGCATAAAGGTCAAGCACTTTTTGGCCGATAACGGCGTGACCATTCCCGAGCGCAATATCTCGACCGATTCCGATGCCGAACAGACACTCATCTCCATCGGCGGAAAACGCCAGGTTCCCTGCCTGTTCATCGACGGCAAGCCGCTTTACGAGTCGAGCGACATCATCGCGTGGGCGAAGGGGAACCTGCTCTAGCACGTCCATTGCGGCCAACTCGCCCCAAACATGTACACCAGCATCCAAAGTCGACATTTTTCGACATCTTTGGATGCTGGTGTACAGCTTTTTACTCGTTTAAGAACGTCCCCAGCGACCAACTAGCCGTGGAAGCGGGCAACGGGCGCGAGGGGTTGTTCGCGGAAGACGCGGTCGACGGCGGCGCGGTATTCGTCGACCTTCTTGGTTTTGCGAACGAGCTTGTGGACGGTGGCTGGATCGGCGAAAGCGCACTTGGCGTAGAACCACCATTCCTTCATGCGAAAGACCGCATTGCCGCCAATCTCGTCCGCATAGGCAGCGAACAGCGTGTCATGGAAACGCTGCAGCTCGGCGACGGTGGCGGCAGGGCCGCCGTTTACCATGCGTGCCAGCGCAGGGTTTGCAAGCAGACCGCGACCCAGCATTACATGGCGCGTGTCGGGATAGGCAGCAACCAGCGCATCCATGTCCTCAAGGTCAAAAATGTCGCCGTTATAGGCTACCGGGAACGACGCCCGCTCCAGCGTCTCGCCATAATACTCTTTGCGCGGCGAGCCCGTATAGCGATCCTTTTGCACGCGCGGATGCACGATCAGCTCGGCAAGCGGCATGCGGCAATACAGGTCGAGCACGCGCTCGTACTCGTCATCGCTCTCAAGCCCCAGCCTGGTCTTGACCGACACCGGCAGTGGCGAGCGCTCGCACGCGTCGCTCAAGAACACCTCGAGCTCATCCAGGTTACGCAGAAAGCCCGAACCCTTACCTTTGGCGACAACCGTACCCGAGGGACATCCCAAGTTGAGGTTGACCTCGTGGTAGCCCATATCGGCAAGCACCTGCGCCGCCCACACAAACTCATCCGCGTTCTTGGACATGAGCTGGGGCACCACGTTAAGCCCCTGGTTGTTGGCAGGATCGACCTCCTTAAACGCCTTGCCGCCAAAGCGATTGCCCACCCGCGGCGGCGGCAAAAACGGCGTGTAATAACAATCGAGCGCGCCGAAGCACTCCGCATGCACGCGGCGGAACACATGCCCGGTAATCCCCTCCATGGGGGCCAGCGATAGAATCATCAACATCAACTTTCAAATCAATGTGACAAAGGGGCTGTCCCTTTTTCACATTTGTACATCATTCGAGTGTTTATTTTGGCACAGCGGCGCAGGCAATCCCATGCATGTTATTCGTCCTTGGGCAGCGGTTTCATGCTCCAAAAGACGACATTCATAATGATGACAATCACCAGGACAACGCCATTGGCCACCCAAAAGCCCATGTTGAGCCCAAGCCACTCCGTAGTCCCAAACAAATCAATCCAAATCAGAGCCCAGTTCATGTAAACGCTCCTCTCTACATCGAAATCAGCTACAGCAGCTCGCCGTAACGCTTGACATAGGCCTTCTTAAGGCTCGTCGCCAGCGCCATGTACAGCAAGATGCACGGAATCAGGAACAAGAAGTACTCGACGGGCAGCGCTCCCAGGCCCAGCGTGGGGCCAAGCGGGCTAAACGGGATCAGCGTGAGCAGTGCAATGCCGGTCATCGTGAGCAGCATCACCGGAGCCGAGGCACGGCTCTGGATAAACGGAAACTTGGGCGTGCGAATCATATGGATAACCAAGGTCTGGCTCCACATGGATTCGACGAACCAACCAGCCTGGAACAGCGCGATGTAGGCCAGCTGCATCTGCTCCAGTGTGGCACCCGAGTAGACGCTCGCCAGCTCGTTGAACAGCACGCCGTGGCTCACAAACAACGGGCAGAAGACAAAGTACATAAAGATATAGGTCATAAAGTCGAAGATGGAGCTGGTGGGCCCAATCCAGATCATGAACCTGCCGACACTCGACGCATCCCAGGTACGCGGCACGCGCAGGAACTCCTCGTCCACGTTGTCCCAGGGAATCGCCAGGCAGCTGCAGTCATAAATCAGGTTGAGCAAGATCAGTTGGATGCTCATCATGGGCAAAAACGGCAGCAGGGCAGACGCGGCAAGCACGCTAAACATGTTGCCAAAGTTGGAGCTCGCGGTCATCTTGATGTACTTGATCATGTTGGCGTAGGTCTTACGCCCCTCGATGATGCCCTCCTCGAGCACCATCAGGTCCTTCTCGAGCAAGATGATGTCGGCGGACTCCTTGGCAACGTCGACGGCCGTGTCGACCGAGATGCCGATGTCGGACGACTTCATGGCAGAGGCATCGTTGATACCGTCGCCCATGTAGCCCACCACATGCCCGTTCGTACGCAGGACGGAAACGACACGCGCCTTTTGGTCGGGCGTGAGCTTGGCGAAGACCTGCACGTCCTCGACCCGGCGAGCGAGCTCGGCGTCATCCATGTCAGCGATGTTGCCGCCGAGCAACATGTTGTTGACCTGTAGCCCCACCTGCTTGCAGATGGTGCGCGTGACCTTCTCGTTGTCGCCAGTCAGGATCTTGGTGGCAACGCCATGATTGCGCAGCGCCTCAATCGCATCGGCCGTGGACTCTTTAGGCGGATCCAAAAAGGCCAGGTAGCCGATTAGGACCATGTCGCGCTCGTCCTCGGCGCTAAAGGCACCGGCGGGTGACGGGTTGGACTTTTGAGCAATCGCCAGCACACGGAAACCGTCGTCATTAAGGTCGGCAACTGTTGCCAGAATGCGCTCGCGCACCTCGTCGTCCAGCACGTGAACGCCGCCGTCGATCTCGGCATGTGAGCACACCGACAGCATCTCCTCGACCGCGCCCTTGGTAACCATCTGGGTCTTGCCGCTGCGATCGCGCACCACCGTGGTGAGGCGACGGCGCGTAAAGTCGAACGGCACCTCATCGACCTTCACGTATGCCTCCGAAAGATCGGTGAGACTCGGGTCGTTTTGCTCCTCTTCCTCCGTGCACTTGATGATCGCCAGATCCATCAGATTCTTATAGCCCGTCTGGAAATAGCTGTTGAGGTAGGCGTGGCGCAAAACGCGCGAATCCTCCTGGCCGTCGATATTCCAGTGATACTCCAGCACCACCTGGTCCTGCGTAAGCGTGCCGGTCTTGTCCGTGCACAGCACGTCCATCGCGCCAAAGTTTTGAATCGAGTTGAGGTTCTTAACGATCGTCTGCTTTTTACTCATGGCAACCGCGCCCTTGGCAAGGCACGTGGTAACGATCATGGGCAGCATCTCGGGCGTCAGACCCACGGCAATGCTGATGGCGAACAGGCCGGCATCGAGCCAATTGCCCTTCGTGACACCGTTGATCAAAAAGACAAACGGAACCATCACCATCATAAAGCGGATGAGCACCCACGAGACGCTGTTGACGCCTTTGGAAAAGCTCGTCTCCACAGCGTCGTCGGACAGGCTCGACGCCATGGAACCAAACAGGGTCTGCTCGCCCACACTAAAGACGAGCGCCGTCGCGCTGCCCGAGATCACACTGCTGCCCATGAGGGCGATGTTCTCGAACGACGTGGCCGAGTCGGACTCGGTGCAGGTTGCGGGAACCTTCTCGACCGGCTCGCTCTCGCCCGTCAGGCTGGCTTGACTCACAAAGAGGTCCTTGGCCTCGATAATCCTCACGTCGGCGGGAATCATGTCGCCGGCGGACAGATGCACAATGTCGCCGACCACCACGTCGTCGATGGGAATCTCGGTCCTGGGGGCATCCTTGCGGGTGACCGTCACGCTGGTCGTGATCATGTCGAGCAGCTTTTCGGCCGCATTGCCGCTGCGCGCTTCCTGGATATAGCGCAGCGTGCCCGAAAGAACCACCATTGTGGTGATGATAATCACCGTCAGCGAGTCAAAGTCCTCCGGCGTGCTGCCCATCATCGACAACGCCGGAAACACCATGTCCGTCGTTGCCGAAATAATGGCCAAGAAGAACAGAATTGCCGTAAAGGGATTGACGAATGCATCCGCAAGCTTGCGGGCAAGCGACTTTTTCTTGCCGCGCGTGACCACGTTGCGTCCGTTATCGGCCTCGCTGCGCGCGACCTCATCACGGGTTAGACCACCCAGGTTCGAGCCCACCCAGGACATGGCGTCCATCAGCGGGATAGTTGCCGCATGCTGGATGCGGCCCTCTGCACGATGCCTGATCAGTTCGTTTTGCGCCTGGACTGTAGATGGCGTATGGCGCATATTCAGCTTCTTCAATTGCCTTGCTCCGTTCTATCGATCGGATGCAGAGCCGTCTAGCCGCGACGCCCGCCATTAAGGTGGACCCGCGCCGACAGACATCGCCCTGCCTTGCTGGTACTGTCACTGCCGCCCACGGTCCTCACCTTCCCTTCGCGTCTGCGACTGTCTTTAGAATAGAAAAGCCGCAAGACCGGGCACATGGCTGGTTTCTTGCGGCTTTCTTGCGATTTAGCAAGGATTGTCAGAGTGACTTTTGGGGTCGATAGAAGCGAACGATTCAACGCGTTACTCGGCCATTTTATAGCCCACACCCCAAACAGTCAGCAGGTAACGGGGATTGTCGGGCTCGGGTTCAATCTTCTTTCGGATCTTGCGGACAAAGGCCATGATGTTACTGTCATCGAGCAGATACTCGTCTTGCCATACCGCGCGATAGATTTCCTCTTTGCTAAAGACTGTGCCCCGGTTGCTCGCCAAAAAGGCCAGGATATCGAATTCTTTGGGCGTGAGCGAAACAGGCGCGCCCGACACTTTAACGGTGCGCGAAGCCAGATCGATGGCAAGACCGTCGATAACGATGGGCTCCGCAGCAGCACTTGTCTGCGAGCCGGCAACTGCCAGTTCTATGGCGGTCAGCCTGCCCGATGCGATATCGGCAAACACGGGTGCAAGTTCGAGGGCGGCAGCGCTACCGGACGAGAACAGCGCGCTGCTGAGCTCGGCTGCCTCGGCGGGTGTAATCGCTATGTTGGTTCTGTTGGTACGCATAGAACCGCCCTAGAACAGACTGCTCGAGCGGGACAGGTAAACCCGCTTGATCGTCGAAACAACAACAAGATACAACACGCTCAGCAGTGCAACGATTCCCAGATACCACATGGGCAGCGTGGCAAGGCCGAGCAGTTGCGCGGCAGGACTCAGCGCGAGAAGGGCCGAGGCGATAAGCATGGTGGCGACCATTATCACGAGCGGACGACACGGCCGGTCCCCGTGGCGAACATTGCGCGCTCGCAAGACGAGGAGCACGAGCGATTCGGTCCAAGCGCACTCCAGCAACCATCCGGTCTGGAAGGTCGCGATAAAGGCCGCTTGGCCCGCAGCGCCCAACGTGGCAAAGGACCCACCGCACACCGCAGGGCAAACGCCCAGGAGCAAGATGGCAAACGTGATGATGTCAAACGCCGAACTCGCGAAGCCAAAATGGAGCATAAAGCTGCCGAGGCCCTTGCCCGACCATGCCTTGGGACGAGCGATCTCCTCCCCGTCGACGTTATCCCACGACAGAGCCAGGCAGGTCGCGTCGTAAAGCAGGTTGAGCAGAAGCAGTTGAGTAGCGGTCGCCGGCAAAAACGGCAGGAAGATACTCGAGGCGGCAACCGAGCAGATATTGCCAAAGTTGGAACTCGACGCGATGCGAATGTACTTGGAGGCGTTGGCGAACGAGGCCCTGCCCTCGCGTACGCCCTCGGCGACCACGCCCAGGTCACGCTCGAGCAGTACGAGGTCGGCAACCTTCTTGGACTCGGCGGCTGCAGAATCCACCACGATGCCGACGTCTGCCGACGTAAGCGCCGGCACGTCGTTCACGCCGTCGCCGATATAGCCGACCGTATGGCCAGAGAGTCGAATGAGACTGACAATATGAGCCTTTTGCGCGGGCGTGAGCTCGGCAAACACACGAGTACGCCCCACGCGAACAAGCGCCTCGGACTCCTCCATGGCATCGAGCATGCTGCCGGTGATAACGCTATCGGCAGGAATGCCCAGGCGCGAACAGGTTGACCGGGCAACCGAAGCCGAGTCACCGGTAAGCACGCGCACCTCAACGGAAAGGTCAGATAGCGCGCGCACGGCGGCGCGAGCGCTTGCCTTGGGCCGATCGAAAAAGCCCAAAAAACCGCAGAGCACCAGGTCGCCCCAGTCCGAAGACGCTGTGCTGTAGGCAACGGCAAGGACCTTGATGCCGTCGGCACGCATGTCCTCGGCAACCTCATAGGCGCTCTGGCGGCCCGCGGCGTCCATGGGGACGAGTTCGCCTTTAAAGCTGGCCCAGGCACAACGAGCGCACACGCTTTCGACCTCGCCCTTTACGATGGTTAGGTGATTGCCAGGGCGAGCCTGCAGCCCCAGGCAGCCATGCGCCCCAGGCGTGGCATCGAGCTTAACGCCCGAAGCCTTGGTGACGTGGTCGAAAGGATCAGATGCGTGCAGGGTAAATGCGCCTGCGAGGTCTCTGGCGGCAAGACGCAACTCGGGCGCAGCGCACGCGTCGACAATGGCCCGGTTGAGCTGGTTGGCGGCAGCCCCCTGGCTCGTACTCTCCAAATACGCCAGGCTGAGCGTTTGCTCGCTTTCGTTGCCCAGGATATCGGTATAGTACTCGAGCACTGCGGCGTCATCGGTGAGCGTGCCCGTCTTGTCCACGCACACCACGTCCATGGAGCCCAGTGATTCCATGGCGTCAACGTTTTTAACAATGACCTGTTTGTTCTTAAGGCGGTGCGCGCTGCCCGAAAGGCACACGCTCGTGACGACTGGCAGCATCTCGGGGACCAGGCCAACGGCCGTACCCAGGGCAAACAGCAGGGCCTGCGCCCAGTCGCCCAGCACAAAACCTCGAATCATAATGACAAACGGCAGCACGATGAGCATGCACCTTACCAGAGCGGCACAGATGCTCCTGGCACCAGCGCCAAACTGCGTGCCTAGCCGAGCGCGCCGCGGCGATGTGGGCGGCTCCTCGGCAACGCGAGTGAGAACGGTTGCCGAGGCCTTTCCGTCAACGATGGTCGTTCCAGCACGGACGGCCTCCCCTTCTCGCTTGACGGTCTGACCGTTCTCGCCCGTAAGCGACGATTCGGAGACAAGGATGTGGTCGCCCTTGGCGAGGACCGCATCGACCGGGCAGAGCATGCCGGCATACAGGCGAATCACATCGCCAGGCACGAGCTGGTCGGCATCGACTTGGATCCAGCAAGCGTCGACACGTTTCCAAACGGCCGCATGGTTCGCCTTAAACATATGCCGGTCAAAGCTGCGCTTGGCTTCGTTTTCGTAGAACAGGCGCACCAGGCCGCCGACCAGCCACATTGCAAACAACACAGCAGGTGCAAACACGCCTGCCTGGCCTTGCGCCTGCGGTACGACGTCGACCAAAAAGGCCAAGCCGGCAAGTGCAAGCAGCAGCGATGAGAACGGGTTGAAGAATGATTTTCTAATCATCGGAGCCTCTTTCTAGCATGGCTTCGATTGTATCCGAGGCGTATACCAGCATCCCCGCCCCAGACCTTGCGACTTCCTTGCTTTTGGCCATTTGGGATATATTCCGCAATCGCACTCACCGCAATCGAGCTCGCCATCTTTCGCTATTGCTCACTTGCGCCGCGCTTGGGGTGCAGGGTAAACAGTGAAAGGAGCTGCAGAGCAGGCCTACACTCTAGTTGCTGCATGATCGAGCGCTCATCGATGGCGGGATTCTCTATACTGAGTCACATATGACGGTATCGCGCCAAAGGAGAACGCCGTGACCACGTCGCAGATATCCCTGCTCGCGCTCTTCTTGGTTGCGGGCATCGGCCTCCTGCTTATCGGAGTGAGCATCTTGCTCTATGTTCTTATCCAACGCTAGCCCAGACTGACGCACCCCGCGCGCCGCAACGACCGCCACGACACCAAGGACCGGCTATGGCTACACTTTCCGAACAAGAACGCAAGCGCATCCAGCGATACTGCATCTACCCCAAGATTGCCGGTGCGGCGCTTGCCATGGCATTCGTGCTGCCATTTTTGATTATTCCCTTCGAAATGATTGACGACATCGTCTTTCATCACGAAGGCTTCCAAGAGACGGGTATGATGACCGCCCTGGTGCTCACCGCCATCGAGCTCGTCATATTCTGCTACTGCACGCTCGCGCCGCGCTTTGGTATGCGCGGCAAGCAGTTGAAGGAAATGCAGTGCCGACTCGTCGTCGAGCAGACTGAGAAAGACCACTCGGCACAAATCGCAGGCGTTGTCGGTACGCAGGCCGCCGCGCGCCTACTCAAGAACAGCGACAACGAGACCGCGCGCAATCTGGGCGGCGCGGCAGAAGTCGCCGCTGCCGTAGGCGCCGTTGCCACCGCAGCAGACGTGCTTACCGAGAGCTTCGCTAACGCAAAGGCCATGGCGGAGGCCTGTGGCTTGCCTATCCCCCGTGCAAAAAAGTGGATCATCGCGCTTGTGGCGCTGCCCCTCGCAATCGTGTGTGGCGCCTATATCCCGCAGCTGGCGCAGGGAAACATCGAGATGCAACAGAACGCAGCGGCCGCGGCCGAGCAGATCGCCATCGCTCGCAAGGCATTAGAGCCCGCATGCGAGTACGTGTCCGCCGATGACCCCTACGAGCGATATCAAGATTACGGCTTTCACGTCCGCGGCTATCTGCACGAAGGCGACTCAGGTACCCAGAAGGCCTATACCTATCTGGACTTTGACAACAAGGGGACACTCAAGGAAGTGAGCTACGCGGCAGAGGTCGACCCCAGCGCGAGCCTTGAGGACAACCTCGCCCGCATCGAGCGCGACCTTGACGAGCTGTTCTCTGCCGTCCAAACCGTAGACGTCAAGACGGTGAGCCCCGAGCTCTTGGCACCGCAGAAACTCCCCGAAGAGTTTAGGCAGGCATTTTTGAACGGCTCACTCTACGAGAGAATCTCTATCAGGACGAGTGACGGCCCCATCAAGGTGTATTACTCGTTTGATACGGATCCCGAGGACGAGTTTGACGAGTACACCCACCCAAGCATCCGTATCACGCTGATGGGCAAAACAAACTAGAAGGCGCGGGAGAGGCCACCCCCTTCCCGCGCCTTTTCACCCAATGTGACAAAGGGATTGTCCCTTTGTCACATTATTCGGAGCGAAGAGCTTCCACGGGGTCTTTCTTGGATGCACTGCGGGCCGGCAGCAGGCCGGCGACGACCGTCAGCAGCACCGAAATCGCAATGAGCGTCAGCGCATCCTGCACGGGGAGGCTCATCAGGTTGGGGACCTGCTTGGCGGCAAGTGCCCAGGTATTAACCGGAAAGCTCACGGCCACCACAACGACAATAGCAAAGACGCCGGCAATGAGGCCCTCGATAAAGGTCTCGGCGTTAAACACGTTGGCCACGTTGCGCTTTGACGCGCCGATCGCGCGCAGGATGCCGATCTCCTTCTTGCGCTCCAGTACGCTGATGTAGGTGATGATGCCGATCATGATGGAGCTCACGACCAGACTGATGCTCACGAATGCGATGAGCACCAAGCTGATGGTGTTCACGATGTCGGTCACCGAACCCATGATGATGCCCATGTAGTCGGTATACGAGATTGCCTGCCCGTCGTGGCCGGCGGTTTTGACCTGCTTGTTGTACGCATCGATGTGATCAAGCACACGCTCCTTGGCCTCAAAGTCGCGCGGGAAAATCTTGACCGAAATGGGGTCCGCTTCGTCCGCATAGCCCAACGTGGTCAGATTGTTGTCGTAGGTGAGCTTCGACGCCTTCGCATAGCTCATCATGAGCGAACTCAGGTCCTCGGCATCCATGTTGAAATGGATGGCACGAGCAAAGGCGCTCGCATCCACGTGCATGGCGCTCGCCAGGTTGGCAAAGCTCGACGACATCTGCGTCGCCATCTGGCCCATGAGCCCTGCCGCGCCCGCCTTGAGCTGGGACGATACCGTCGACGCTATCTGCTCGCTGATTGCCTTCATCACCTGACCCATAGCCTGCTGCAGATACGGAGCCAGCTGCTTTTGCACATAGTCGGTCATCGCCTGCTGCAGGCGCTCGGCCAGGGCATCGCCGCCAAGCGCTTTGAGCTGTGCCAAGACTTGCTGGGCTGCGGCATCATTCTCAAGATACGCCGAGAATGCGGCAGCAAGCTTTGACGCGTCCTTAAGATCTTCGGGCGACAGCACCTTAAACTGATCGGAGCGCATAAAGCCCTCAAACAGCTGGTTGGCAAGCGTTCCCACCTGCTGCATTTGCTCGGGTGTGAGCTCCAAGCCATCGAAAATCCCCGAGAAATCTGGCGTCGGCGCTTTTGCCATAATGTCACCAAAGTCAATATCCTTCCCAACACCCGAAAGGTCGATATCCAACCCGGACAAGTCAAGACCCGACAGGTCCATACCGCCGGCAGCGCCCGAGAGCGCAGACGCATCGAACGAGAACGCGCTCTTGAGCGCCGCCTCGTCCACACTGAACATGCTGCCCAGATCCACGCCTTGCTTGGCCTCGCCCTGCAGCTCATCGAAAGACTTGCCCGTAAAGACATCCGTCTCGGGGTGGGCGAGTTGCTCCTGCACAATCTGCGAATCAGCGGCGCGTTCCATAAGCTGGCGAGTCAGCGCATGCGTGTAGGCAATGCCCGGGGACAACGCGCTCGCGTTGGCGGTCTCGTTGGGTCGCACCACGCCCACAATGTGCACGTCGATACCGTCGGCAACCTTGGCGGCCATAAAGTCGGTGTCGCCAGACATATCGGTCCATATGCCGGTCTCTTCGTTTTTGCGATACGCATCGGCCGGCGACAGCACCTTAAACGTCGTGGACAGCGCATCGTCGTAGGTAAATTCGGTGCCGGTCTCGGGCGTTTCGACCCCACCGTCAGCCGTCATAGCGCTGTTTACCAGATCGTTGAGCTCATTGATATCCAGCGCGCCGATGCTGTAGAGCGTGTAGTCGCCCACCGTGCCACGACTCGAGAGCACCATCACGGCTTCGTTGGCAGACGTGGGCCAATGACCGGCGACGACATCGTACTGGCTGTCGAGCAGGCTCTGGTCGTCAATCATCTCGTTAAAGACCGAGGTTCCCATGGATTCCATGCTCACCGTTGCCGCCGAGCTCGCGCCTCCGCTCATGGCCTCGGTCATAGCGTTGGGAACAAGCCGGACGGGCTTCTCGTCGCCCTTGCCGGCACGATAGACAACCGGCGATACACCGTAGCCGTACTGAATGGCGTTGACTTCTTTATCGATGCCGTCGCCACCGGCATCGAGCCATGCCTTAAAGCTCGTCATGTCGTTGGACTTAACACTTGCGAACATATCCTTTACGGCCGTGACCACAGGAATCTTATCGGTTCCCTTAGCTTTGCCGCCGGTGTCGCCGTCAGACGAGTCCTCGCCCTTGGACGCCTCCCCTTCCGCAGTCTCGTGCCCGCCCATCATGGACGACAGGTCGTAATCCTGCTTGGAGATCGTAAGCGGATAACTCGAGAGCGTATCCTCCTCGACCTTTTTGATGTAATTGTTCACGCCATTAGAGAGCGCCAGAATCGCCGCGATGCCGATAATGCCAATCGACCCCGCAAAGGCCGTCATGGCCGTACGGCCCTTCTTGGTCATGAGGTTTCGGGCAGAAAGCCCTAGCGCCGTCACAAAGCTCATCGAGGTTTTGCGCGTAGGCTTAGCCTCGCGGCGCGTGGCGTCGGCGACATCGAAAGGATCGGAATCGTCGGTGATCTTGCCGTCTGCCAGGTTGACGATGCGCGTGGCGTATTGGTACGCCAGCTCGGGATTGTGCGTGACCATGATGACCAGACGGTCGCGCGCAACGTCCTTGAGCAAATCCATGACCTGCACGGATGTCGTTGAGTCCAAGGCGCCGGTCGGCTCGTCAGCCAGCACAATCTCGGGATCGTTAATCAGGGCGCGGGCGATGGCCACGCGCTGCATCTGTCCGCCCGAAAGCTGGCTCGGACGCTTGTTAATGTGCTCGTCCAGGCCGACTTTCTCCAACGCCTCGCGCGCACGCTGGCGACGCTCGGCATGCCCCACGCCCGTGAGCGTAAGCGCCAGCTCCACGTTTTCCAAAATGGTCTGATGCGGAATGAGGTTATAGCTCTGGAACACAAAGCCGATGCGGTTGTTGCGATAGGCATCCCAATCGCGATCGTGAAAGTCCTTGGTCGAAATACCGTCGATCAGTAGATCGCCCGAGTCAAAGTGGTCGAGTCCGCCGATAACGTTGAGCAGCGTGGTCTTGCCCGAACCTGAGGGACCCAGAATGGCCACGAACTCGTTATCGCGAAAAGCCAGGCTTACGTTGTCGAGCGCCACCTGCGTAAACGACTGCGTAACGTACCTTTTGCAAATTCCTTTGAGCTCCAACATGGACGGCAACCTCTCCCACGCGGGCGCACTCGCCCGCTCTCCCCCGCCGTTCGTATTCGACGCGTTTGTCCTACTCTATCCCCATTTTTTGCCGGCACCAGTGAGGAATGTAACGAAGCGAGCCAAAAACGAACGGGACGGCACGCCACGTGGCGCACCATCCCGCACATAACATCGACGATGTGACAAAGGGACTGTCCCTTTGTCACATTCGGACTTACTGCTCGCTCTTAGCAAGCGCCTGATCGATCAGTTTATTGAGCGCCTCGCGCTGCTCAGCGGAGTTGATGCCGCCCATGATCGGCTCTCCCACAATGTTACCGTTCTGGTCGATCACGTACGTGGTCGGGAACGAGTACAGGTTGGAGGTGAACTTGCCGGCCTCACTGTCCGACTTAAACCAGATGTTCTTATACGTCACGCCCTTCTTGGAAAGCACGTCCTTAGCATCGGCCACCTCGTCTTTGTTGCCATCGAGCGTAAAGGAATTAACGCCCACGACCTGGCCGCCCTTCTCGGCAAGCTCCTTGTTGAGCTTCTCCAGATCGCTCAGCTCTCCCACGCACGGCTTGCAGGTGGTAAACCAGAAGTTCATGACGGTGACCTTGTTCTTGGAGAACAGCTCGTCGCTGTTTACATCGTTGCCGTCCAAGTCCTTGCCCATAAAGCTGGGGAACTTCGTCTCCCCGCTCTCGCCGTTGGTCATGCCTGCGGTCGAGGCATCGACGCTCTCTCCCTCGCCGGGCGTGCTGCCACATCCGGGAAACTCCTTCTCCAGCGCCATGAGCTTATCCTCGATCTCCTTGACCTGCTGCGCGCCGGCCTTAAGCGTCTTGAGCTCGTCAGCCGTAAATTGATCCTTGGCGCCGTCGATAGTCTTGAGCAGGAAATCGCCGTAATTGCTACCGTCCTCAATCATTGCCGAGTCTTTATTTGCCGCATTGAATACCTTTTCCCATAGGGCGTTATCGCTCGCAAAAATCTCGTTTTCCTTTTGCAGCAGCTGCTGGTACAGCTCTGCCGCCTCTTCGGCGCTCGACGGTTTTTGTGCCACAAGCTCGGCGATTTGTGTATCGCCGCTCGCAGCATCGCTCGTGCCACTCTTGGGCGCAGAGCACGCCGCAAGGCTCAACGCCAGCACGGGCAGCATCAGCAGGGCCGCAATTTTTGACAGTTTCATGGTTCCTCCGTTGTATCGAAACTTATATAGATACCTATTTGTTTTCGCAGGCTTGCGCGGGCTGCGCGGTCTTGTCGCCCGTCACACCCAGCCCGTAGCGAAAGCTAATGGCATCGACTGGGCATGCGCCCACGCATTTGCCGCAACGAATGCACTCGGCATGGTCGGGCGTACGCGTAACGTCCACGTCCATCTGACACACTTTGGCGCACTTACCGCACGAGACGCATTTGCACTGGTCAACCTGAATCCCCAGCAACGACACCTTGTTCATGAGTGCATAAAACGCACCGAGGGGGCAAATCCATTTACAGAAGGGGCGGTAGAACAGCACGCTCAGCACCGCAACCACAATGAGGATCGCGAGCTTCCAGGTAAAGAGCTTTCCCAGCGCGGAGCGGATTCCCACGTTCATGATGGACAGCGGAATCGCGCCCTCGAGCACACCCTGCGGGCAGATGTACTTGCAAAAGAACGGGTCGCCCATGCCCACATCGTTGACTACCAGAACGGGCAGTAGCACCACGGCAAACAGCAGCACGGCGTACTTGATGTACGTGAGCGGCTTGAGCTTTTTCGTCGAGAGCTTTTTGCCGGGAATCTTATGCAGAAGCTCTTGCAGCCATCCAAACGGGCACAAAAAGCCGCACACAAAACGCCCCAACAGCACGCCAATCAGAATGAGCGTTCCGGTCACGTAATACGAGAAGCTAAATTTTGACGAGCCCACCACCGACTGAAACGATCCGATGGGGCACGCGCCCGAAGCCGCTGGACACGAGTAGCAGTTGAGTCCCGGCACGCAGACGGCCTTGCCCGCCCCTTGGTAAATGCCTCCCTTGGCAAAGTTGGGCAGATGAATATTGGTCGCAAGCGTCGCCGCCGCCTGAATCAATCCGCGAAATCGCGCCAAAAGATGCGATCCGGTGTTTTTTCTTTTATCCAATTCCGATACACTCCAAGCACAGCCTAATCGCTTTGGCCAGCACGGCATCTGCCTCGCCACGCATAACGCCAAAGCACACCATGGCAATTCCGACGATCAACAAAGCGACCTGTACCACGGGTTTTACCGCTTTGAACAACCTGACCACTCCTTTCGTTACGCGACCATTGGACCATATCGGCTATAAAATCCGTGTTAAGCGCGATTTG
>DBFSET010000011.1:0-6219 GCA_048416615.1 Collinsella sp.
GGCCTGGACGACGACTTCCGCGTCATCGTGTCCCCCTGGATCCTGTCCGTGCTGACCACCGACCGCCTCGCGCGCAACTACGAGCTGGTCACCAAGCACAACCTCAAGTACCGCCGCTACTACCACCAGTTCGACTACTAAGAGCTGGTCACGGGTCCGATATCTTGGCTGGTTGATATCTCGACCCTGCACAAGGGCGTCCGCAATTGCGCGGGCGCCCTTTTTGCGTTGTGACAAGAGACTGCTGCTAACCGCTTGCCCTATGTTTCCAAATGAATACGGTGTGAGCCGAGGAGGACGATTCTCCCCGCAAACACTCTAGTATGCTAAAGTACCCAGAAGACCGGCGGAGCTATGCCGGTCTTTCGTTCTATATGAAACACAGCATGAGGAGGCTCACCAGATGACGGCCACACCGTGGGGATTCCGGGACATATTGCCCGAGGAGGCTCAGGCGCGCGAGGAGATCGCGCTGACGGTGAAGGGCTGCTTTAGGGAGCATCATTACCTGCCGGTCGAGACGCCGCTGCTCGAGGACAAGGGTTCGCTCGAGGAAGGCGGCCGCATCGCGGACACGCCGTTTAAGCTCTTTGACGATGATGGTCGCCTGCTGGTGGTCCGTCCCGACAACACGCTGCCGATCGTTCGCCTGGTTTCGACTCGCATGCGCGCGGCCGATCTGCCGCTGCGCCTGCGCTATGAGGCGCCGGTGGTCCGCGAGTGTCAGCGCAATGCCGGCGGCTCGCGTCAGTTTACGCAACTGGGTTTTGAGCTTATCGGCGCGGGCGATACCGCGGGCGATGTCGAGATTGTCTCGCTCGTGGCCGAGGCCGTGCGCAAGTTGGCGCTGCCCGATGCGCGCATTATCGCAGGTAGCGTGCGTCCGTTTAAGGAGCTGCTTGCGGCGTGCGAGGATCGTGAGCTGGCTGCCGAGGCCCTGCGCTGCGTGCATGCCAACGACTTTGTGGGCCTCGATGCCCGCGTGGCGGTAAGCGTCGAGTCCGATGCCGTCAAGGCCGCCATTAGCGAGCTGCCGCGTCTGCACGGCGGTGCCGAGGTGCTCGACCGCGTGGACGCGCTGCTGGAGGCCGCCGGTATCGTCGCGCCGCTGACGCGCGAGCTGCGTGCCCTGGTCGAGGGCCTGGCACCCGAGGACGCCCAGGTGCTGTCGTTCGACTTCTCTATCATGAACTCTTTCGATTACTACACGGGCCTGGTCTTTAAGGCCTATGCCGGCGGACTGCCCGATCCGGTCGGTTCGGGCGGACGCTACGATTCCATCTTTACCGGCGCATTTGGCGACGGTATTGAGGTGCCGGCGGCGGGCTTCGCCTTTTCGCTCGAGCGCCTGGAGGCCGCGCGCACCTCGGCCGAGGATGCCGCTTCCGACGGCGATCACGCCGCGGGCCGTGGCGCCGAGGGCCCGCTGCGCATCGCTGTGCCCAAGGGCTCGCTTAAGGCCGACACGCTCGACGTGCTCGAGACCGCGGGCTTGGACGTCTCTGAGCTGCGTGATCCCGGCCGTCACCTGATTGTGCGCGGTCGCGACACGCGTGCCGGCGAGGGCACGGTCGGCGATATCGAGTTTGTCATCGTGCGTCCCAGCGATGCGCCTGCCTTTGTGGGCTGCGGTGGTGCCGATTGCGGCATCTGCGGTTGGGACTCGCTCATCGAGGCGGACCTCAACCTGCTGCAGCTGGTAGACCTGGGCTATGGCCTGTGCACCTTTATCGAGGCGGAGCCCGCGTGGCGCGCCGGTCAGGCCGAGCGCAACTATGCCCGCCGCGGTTCGCTTCGCGTGGCAACCAAGTACCCGCGCATCGCGAGTGCCTGGTATGCCGAGCGCGGCGTGAACGCCGACATCGTTTCGCTGCACGGTAACATCGAGCTGGGCCCCATTGTCGGCATGACCGATCGCATCGTGGATATTACCGCCACAGGCGCCACGCTGCGCGACAACGACCTGGTCATCACCGGCCGCATCATGGACTGCACGGCCCGTTTCTTTGTCAACCCGGGTGCCGCGCGCTTAGATCCGCGCGTACGCAATCTGGCCGATCGCTTGGCGGCAGCCGTGAAGGACAAGCATTTTGAGCCCGTTGCGGGCTCGGCGCAATAGCGCGAGCACGTACGGGCGCCCCAACGTCCGGGCTGCGGGCTGATTGGCACCGCCGCCCGGTCTCTCGTTTCTCGAACAAAACCTCGACCGATAGGGGATACCGATATGAAGACCATCAAGCTTGCTCCCGGTGAGCGCCTCGTTACCAACCAGCTCAACCGTAAGGGCGTGCTGCCGCAAAACATCGTCGACGCCGCCCGCGATATCGTGGCCAACGTGCGCGCCAATGGCGATGCCGCGGTGCGCGACTACTGTCAGCGTTTTGACGGCGTTGAACTGCAGAGCTTCCGTTTGCCGCAAGAGCAGATCGATGCCGCGCTCGAAGGCCTTGATCCCGCCTTTGTCGCGGCGCTCGAGAAGGCTGCACGCCAGATTCGCGAGTTCCACCAGCGCGAGGTCGAGCAGAGCTGGTTTACCACGCGTGTGGACGGCACGATGCTCGGCGTTAAGGTGACCCCGCTCGCGGCGGCCGGCATCTATGTACCGGGCGGCCGCGCGCAATATCCCTCCACCGTGCTCATGAACGCCATTCCCGCCAAGGTCGCCGGCGTCAAGCGCGTGGTTATGGTGACCCCGCCGCAAAAAGACGGCCTGATCAGCCCCTACACGCTCGCCGCGGCAAAACTCGGCGGCGTGGACGAGATCTATATGGTGGGCGGCGCTCAGGCCGTGGCCGCGCTGGCGTACGGCACCGAGACCATTCCGCGCGTCGACAAAATCACCGGCCCGGGCAACGCTTTTGTTGCCGCTGCCAAGCAGATTGTCTCGGGCGACGTGGGCATCGACATGGTCGCTGGCCCGTCCGAGGTCTGCGTGCTGGCCGATGCTACGGCCAAGCCCATGGTGGTCGCGGCAGACCTGATGGCCCAGGCCGAGCACGATCCGCTGGCAGCCTGCTATCTAGTGACTTGCGACGAGCAGTTTGCGCGTGAGGTCGAGGCCGGCATCGACATTCTGGTGGCGCAGTCGCCGCGTGCCGAGATCACGCGCGCCTCGCTCGACAACGAAGGCACCATCGTGGTCGCCGCCGACATGGCCGCCGCCGTCGAGGCCGTGAACACCGTGGCGCCTGAGCACCTTGAGCTGCACTGCAAGGATGCGATGGGCCTGCTCGGCGGCATTCGCAACGCCGGTGCCATATTTGTGGGCGCTTGGAGCTCCGAGCCGCTCGGCGATTACGTTGCCGGTCCCAACCACACGCTGCCGACTGGCGGCACGGCCATGTTCTCCAACCCGCTTTCGGTCGAAGAGTTCGTTAAGCGCTCGAGCGTTATCTGCTATACGCCTGAGGGTCTGCTCTCCGACGCTCCCGCTACGCAGTGCCTGGCCGAGGCCGAGGGCCTGTGGGCGCACGCGCTTTCGGCCGCACTGCGCCGCCGCGTGCTGGAGCAGGGCGAGGGTGCCGTGAGTGCCGAGTCGCTGGCCGCGGCCGACCTGACCAAGGTCGCCTGGCCGGGTGACGCCGTGGCGACGGTTGCCGAGGGCGTTGACCTCGCGGCCGCAGGCGCGGATGGCGCTGGCGCGAGCGGCGGGGAGGCCTAATATGGCCGAGCTGACGCCCCGCATGAAGGAGCTCGTCCAGCCTTACCTGGCTGGTATCGAACCCTACGATCCCGACTTTTCGCCCACGCGCATCAATCTTTCGGCCAACGAGAACACCTATCCCGTGCCGGCTGGCGTGCGCAAGGCGGTCGACGCGGCCCTGGCTGCCACACCGCTCAACCGCTACCCCGATCCCATGTCCAACGACCTGCGCGACGAGCTTGCCGCTTGGCATGGCGTGACGCGCGAGAACATCTGTGTGGGAAACGGCGGCGACGAGCTGCTCTATAACTACCTGCTGGCATTTGGCGGCGCCGGGCGGACCCTGCTCAACTGCCCGCCGTGCTTTAGTGAGTACGCGTTTTTTGCGTCTCTCTGCCAGACCGAGGTTCGCGACGTGTGGCGCGATCCGGCGAGCTTTGAGCTCGACCAGGCGGCCGTGCTCACGGCGGCGCCCGAGTGCAACCTTGCTATCGTGACCTCGCCCAACAATCCCACGGGCGATGTGGCTCCGCTCGACTTTGTCGCGGCCCTGTGCGATGCGTGCCCCGGCATGGTTATGATCGACGAGGCTTACGTTGAGTTTGCCGACGATTCGTTTGGCGCGGCCACCACGGCGCAGGGGCTTATCGCCGAGCATCCCAACCTGGTGATTCTGCATACGTTGTCCAAGGCGTTTGGCGCTGCCGGTACGCGTCTGGGTTACGTGATCGCGGCGCCCGAGGTCATCGACGTGTTCGCAGCGATTCGCCAGATCTATTCGGTCAATGTGCTGAGCCAGGCGGCAGCGCTTGCCTGCGTGCGTGCCCGCGATGCCTACACGCCCGTGGTGGCGCAGGTCGCAACCGAGCGCGAGCGCGAGCTGTGCGCCCTGCGCGCGATGGCTGCCGAGGGCCTGCCTGTGGAGGCATGGCCGAGCGCAGCAAACTTTGTGCTCGTGCGCACGCCGCACGCCACGCGCGTGCGCGAGCGTCTGCGCGATGAGTATTCGATTTTGGTGCGCGACTTTAGCTATGCACCGGGCCTTGCGGACTGTCTGCGCATTACTGTGGGTACCCCGCAGGAAAACGACGAGGTGCTGGCTGCGTTTGCCGCGCTGGTGAAGGAGGAGGTGTAGATGGGCCGTTATGCCGAGGTAACCCGCAAGACGGGCGAGACCGATATTGTCGTCAAGCTCGACCTGGACGGATCTGGCGTGTGCGATATCTCGACCGGCGTGCCGTTTTTCGACCACATGCTCAACGCCTTTGGCCGCCATGGTCTGTTTGACCTGACGGTACACGCGGTGGGCGACGTGGAGGTCGATGCGCACCACACCGTCGAGGATACGGGCATTGTGCTGGGCGAGGCGTTCTGCCAGGCGCTGGGCGACAAGGCGGGCATTACGCGCTTTGCCGACGCGGCGATCGCCATGGACGAGACACTTGTGATGGCTGCTGTTGATATTTCGGGCCGCGGGCAGGCCTACTGCGAGCTGCCCGTGCCGACCGAGCGCGTGGGCAGCTTCGATACCGAGCTGGCCGTCGAGTTCTTCTACGCCTTTGCGCGCGACGCCAAGCTCACGCTGCACGTGCGCGAGCTGGCGGGCGGCAACTCGCACCACATTATCGAGGCCGCCTTTAAGGCCGTGGGCCGCACGATGCGTCGCGCCTGCGAGCTCGATCCCCACGTGCAGGGCATCCCCAGCACCAAGGGCTCGCTGTAGCTGACGGATCGCACAAACCACCACAGAGGTGCCTGTCCCCTTTGTGGTGGTTTTGGATGATGAGAAGAGGAGGGTCGTGTGGGCGAACCGAAGATCGTGGTGGTCGACTACCACAAGGGCAACTTGTCTAGCGTTGCGCGTGGGCTTGCGCGCGCCGGTGCCGCCGCCTGCACGTCGGACGATCCGGAGCAGATCCGCCGCGCCGACGGCCTGGTCATCCCGGGCGTGGGCGCGTTCTATGACGCGATCGCCTTTATGCGCCAGAGCGGCGAGGCGGACGCGGTGCTCGATGCCGTCGCCGCCGGAACTCCGCTGCTCGGCGTCTGCCTGGGTCTTCAACTGTTTTTTGAGCGCGGCAACGAGGGCGTGCCTGCGGACGAGGGCGCGGTCGCCGACGGCAACACCTCCGAGCAGGCTGGCGGTCCCTGGGTCGATGGCCTGGGTATTATGCGCGGCTCGTGCACACGCTTGGAGTCGAGCCGCCTGAAGGTGCCGCACGTGGGCTGGGACCAGGTGCACATGACGCCCGCCGGCGCGGCCGATCCGCTGCTTGCTGGTTTTGCCGAGGGTGCCAACATGTACTTCACCCACAGCTACGCGGTGGCCGACGATGCCGATGCCGCCGATGTGCTGGCGCGCACGCACTATACGCGGAGCTTCCCGTGCATCGTGCGCCACGGCAACGTGTGGGGCTGCCAGTTCCATCCCGAGAAATCCTCCGCGCCGACGGCCTGGTCATCCCGGGCGTGGGCGCGTTCGATGACGCGATCGCCTGTATGCGCCAGAGCGGCGAGGCGGACGCGTTGCTCGATTCCGTCGCCGCCGGAACTACGCTGCTCGGCGTCTGCCTGGG
>DBFSET010000012.1:0-9016 GCA_048416615.1 Collinsella sp.
GGCTAAGTTTGTCGCGAGTTCCGCACGCAAAGGAAAGCACTTAATGTGCTTTCCGTCTTGCGCAGGACTGTAGAGCAGCAAACTTAACCCGCGCCCGCCGGCCCCGGAGACCCTCCCGAAGGGCCCAAAAAATATTTTCAAAAAAGTTGTTGCGCACCGGACAGACTTCTGTGTATACTAATCCCCGCAGCGCACGCGAGCGGAAACAAACGCGAACGACTGCCTGGGGAGTTAGCTCAGTTTGGTTAGAGCGCCGGCCTGTCACGTCGGAGGTCGCGGGTTCGAGCCCCGTACTTCCCGCCAACGCAATTAAAGCCACGTCTTCGGACGTGGCTTTTTGCGTTTGATAGGACCTTGATCCCCATCGGCTCCTTTCGCCCAAAAGCAAATCCTTCCAATTCCCGAACAGACTCCGTTTGTGGCATGTGCTCAAACAAGGCGTTTGTTGCGCAACACCTGTTCAACGAAGCAGGGGGTTAGGTTATACTGATTTGCACTATGGGCCGTTTTTGATGCAAGAGGCTTCAAACGCGGCATTCAGTGGGCACCCGTTTTGCTATTTGGGCGTCCATACGGTCATTGGTGTCTCGACGCAAGCTCGACTCCGGAGCTCGTTCGAGCTGTTCCTATTCCTTGAAAGGGGAAAAATGGACATATCGAGGAAGACTGATTACGCCCTTCGCATGCTCGCGATGCTTGCCGAGGACCCGGAGCGTCTGCTTTCTGTTCGCACCGCCGCCGAAGAGGTCAATGTCCCGTATTCGTTTGCTCGTTCGATCCAGCATGGTTTGGTTCAGGCCGGTATTGTGGAGAGCCTGCGTGGCGTCCATGGCGGCATGCGTCTTAAGGTCAGCCCGGACGACGTCACCATTCGTCAGGTCGTCGAGGCCGTTCAGGGCCCTATGGTTATGAATGATTGCACCGCGCCCGATGGCGACTGTGCGCGCATGGGCACGTGCTGCTATCATCCCCTGTGGGCCGGAGCTCAAGCGCTGATGCGCGACTACCTCGATTCCGTTTCGCTGGGCGATATCGTCGCTCACCGCCAGTTCCCGGCCGTCGATTCCAAGTTCGCCGACCGCGATGCGTTTCCCGAGTACGCCACCTGTACGTGCGCTTGCCGGGAGGAATAGCGCCGCATAAGGAGCATAGCCATGATTCAGGACCCCTTTCGTTCGATGATTCGTTCGGAAGGGGTCCTGCGTTATCGCGACCTTCCGTGGCGCCGCACGCGCGACCCGTACATTATTTGGCTTTCCGAGGTTATGCTGCAGCAAACGCAGGTGCCGCGTGTGGAGACGCGTATGCCCGCGTGGCTCGACCGCTTTCCGACCGTGCAGGCGCTCGCCCAGGCCGCTCCTTCCGACGTTTTGGATGCCTGGCAGGGGATGGGCTACAATCGGCGTGCCCTGGCGCTTCACAGAGCTGCTCAGTGCGTTATGGAAGACTGGGGTGGGGAGTTTCCACGTGAGACGCGCGATCTGGTCGCGCTGCCTGGCATCGGCCCGGCGACGGCGCAGGGCATCCGGTCGTTTTCGTTTGATCTGCCGGGTGTGTATCTGGAGACCAACGTGCGCACGGTCTTTCTGCATCATTTCTTTCCCGACGTGCCGGCCGTTCCCGATCGCGAGCTGGTGCCGCTGATTCAGGCCGCCTGTCCGGCGGCCCCTGGTGCGGCGGCGGATGAGATCGCTCCCTTTGCCGTGCCTCAAGACGATGCCGACACGCCGCGCGCATGGTATTACGCGCTGCTGGATTATGGCGCGTATCTTAAGAAGACGCTGCCCAATCCGTCCAGGCGCTCGGCGGGCTATAGTCGTCAGTCCAAGTTTGAGGGCTCGCGTCGCCAAAAGCGTGCCCATATTGTGCGCATGCTGCTGGCTGCGCGCGATGGGCGGCCGGCGGGCATCACACTCGCCGAGGCCGTGGCGGGTGTCAACGAAATGGAGGCGGCGGCAGGCCGCGAGCCGGTCGATCACGATCTTGTCGCAGACATTTTGGCCGACTTGGAGCGCGAGGGCTTTTGCCGCTCCGAGGGTGATCGCTGGCTAAGCGTGTAGCCAACCCGAAACTGAAGAAGAGGATTGTAAGGTTTAAATTCTCGGCTTGAGGGCATCCTAAAGACAAGGCCGCTCGAAGCCTACGGGCGGCATGTTGAAGGGAAGTACACCTATGGATTTTGAGAACTCTCAAACCAAGAAGAACCTCGAGACCGCTTTTGCCGGTGAGTCCCAGGCGCATACCAAGTATCGCTACTACGCATCTAAGGCCAAGAAGGATGGCTACGTTCAGATCTCGAATATCTTTGCCGAGACCGCAGGCAACGAGTCCGAGCACGCCAAGCTGTGGTTTAAGTATCTGCACGACGGCGCCGTTCCCGATACCCTGGACAACTTGCGTGATGCCGCTGCGGGCGAGAACTACGAGTGGACCACGATGTACGACGAGTTCGCCAAGACCGCCGAGGAGGAGGGCTTTACCGAGATCGCCGCAAAGTTCCGTGGCGTCGGTGCTGTCGAGCAGGCTCACGAGGAGCGCTACAACAAGCTTGTCGAGCGCATTGAGTCGGGCGAGGTGTTTGAGCGCGAGGGCGTGAAGGTGTGGAAGTGCCTGAACTGCGGGCACCTGCACGTTGGCGCCGAGGCGCCCGAGGTGTGCCCGGTGTGCAACCACCCGAAGGCGTACTTTGAGGAGCAGGTGGTGAACTACTAGCGCTTGGCCCCGGCGTTGGGTCGTCGCGTGCTCGTTACTGAAAAGCTGATTAGAAGTTTGTGTGCCGCCCCTTTTGGGCGGCACTTTTTGTGTGGGGTCCCGGTCTTCACAATTTCCGTCAAGCTTTTGGTCAGCTTTTGGTTAGTTGGCGGGTTGGTGGAAGGGCAAAAGATCATTCGATAAAAAAGCTCAGAGAAAGTGCTGGTAGGGGAGTTGTTGAGGTTTTCGACAGCTTTTGTCAACAAGAAACTTTGCGGCTATTGCTACGGATTGCGTTGCCGTGGCCTTGGCGGTGCGGGATGCTGGGCGTAAGCGTCGAATGCTCCGATTTTGGAGGCCAGCATGGACCTGTTTCTTGAGACTCCGCAGCAACAAGCTGAGCGCATGTTGCGTCAGCAGCAACGGCTCATGGAGATGCAAATGCAAGGGGTAGCCGCCCAGCCCCCTGCGCAAAATGCCACGCCTGCGGTTTCGCCTGCGGGCGGATCGGCGCCAGAAAACTATTCCGTACAACAAGATTCATATGCGCAGGAGCTTGCGTTCGACAAGCGCCGCACACGTCACCGCCGCGTGGGCCAGCGCCTGCGCACGTTAGCGATGATCGTGCTGATCCCGTTGGGACTCGCGGCAATCTTCTTGGCCTCATATGCCCTCACGTGCATTCTCAACGGCGCCTCGCCCAGTGAGGTGCTTCAGCACTTGGCAGCTCTCGGCCAGCGCCTAGGCGACGTCATAACAACCATCCGCGCCGGCTGGGAGAGTTAGCGTTTGTCACATTAGGGCTTCTAGGGTGTAGGGATTATCGCCACGAGTAGAATTCTTGCAATCTGTAGGTCCTGTCGCGCGACTGAATAGTATTATTGAAGATAAATAATAATAGGATTTGCTATGTATAAGCAGGATTTAGAGCGGACTCTTTTGGGCATTGACGAAGAGGCGGAGCTGGAAATAGGTCCAAGAGACGACAGGCCGAGCGTTGTATTGGTGGGAGGAAGCGCCTTCATGCTAAACGATGTAACGAATCGGTCGGTTACACATGACATTGATGTGTTTGAGGCAGACAGGTGCCTCCGCGAGATCATAGCTCGATATCCCGAGGTGAATGGTATGGCGGTGGCATATTGTAATCAGATGCCATTCAATTACGAAGATCGTTTGATTCCCTTGGATATTGGCGCGCGTTTTATCAGGTACTTTACGCCATCCTTGGAGGACCTGGCGGTAATGAAGCTCTATGCCTACCGTCCGAACGACATCGTCGACCTCCATAGTCGAGCGTTTATCGACCGACTTGATTGGGATCTGCTCGAACGGCTTATATTCGACGAGGGCGAGGCGCTGGCGTCTTCGCCTTCGGAGCGGAGTTATCAAGAGATGGTCTGGGCATACAGGCAATACAAAAAGGAGGTGCTCGGTTGAATCTGACTTTTGAGGGATTTTTGAAAGGCTATTGCCGAGAGCTGTCCGGGCAACAGTCGCTGAGTTTTAGAAAACTGGTTGAGCAGGCGACGACGGTTGCGCCGCGCGTGGCGGAGCCTCTGTTCTTGCTCGCTTTGGCGCAGGGAAAAGCCGAATACGTTCTGGGTTTATCCGAGGGCTCGTGGATGGAAGAGAGCTATCGAGGTGTTTTGTCTCTGTATGGCCAAGCGGGTAGCCTGGCATCTCTATGCGCCGAGGATAAGCTCCCCAATCGTTACGCCAACGTTTGGCACGCGTATAGAGGGGTGAAAGAAAAGCCAGCGGCCGACAGAAGGGTGAACGCCCTGATGAGAAAGAGAACACTGGAAGCATTGGAGGAATCGGGTGTAACGCGCTATGGCATCTGCCGTGCTCTGCACCTGAATAAAGGAAACGTATACGCATACTTGGCCGGCGATGACTCAAAGGTGAGCAGGAAAACGGCGCGCCGCATTATGGAATATGCGGAGGAGAGGGGCACCCAAGAAGGGGCCGGGCGCCCGGTGCGTGTGGCGGGGTAAGATTGATCGCAGTTTTGATTGATAATCGATTGGGTTTGTTGGGCGGAATCTATGTCTGCTATTGATATTGCGCTTGTTGTGATTGCCTTGGTGGCGGTGGGGGTTGCCGTGGCTTGTGCCCTGCAGCTTAAGAGCCTTCGCGCCGAGCTGCGGGAGCGCGGCGATAGCGGTGCGGAGACGCTGGCGGCGCTCGAGCAGGCCAACAGCACGCTTGATGCCCTCAACGTCGCGCTGGCAGAAACCCGCCGCACGGCAAATGCCATCGCGCAGCAGCAGACAACCGATGCGGCCGTGGAGCAGCAGCGCTACCTGACCATCGCGCGTGAGTTCTCGCAGGCTGGCGACCGTATGGATGACCTGCGCCGTGAGACGGCCCAACAGCTTGGCGCCAACCGCGAGGGCATCGAGCACCGCCTGGACAAGGTGCGCGAGACGGTCGATGCCCAGCTGGGCGCCATCCGCAAGGACAACAACGTGCAGCTCGATCAGATGCGCGCGACGGTGGACGAAAAGCTTTCCCGTACGCTCAACGACCGTCTGTCTGCATCGTTTAAGCAAGTGAGTGACCAGCTCGAGGCCGTGTACAAGGGCTTGGGCGATATGCAATCCATCGCCACCGGTGTGGGCGACCTTAAGCGCGTGCTGGGCAACGTCAAGGCGCGCGGCATTTTGGGCGAGGTGCAGCTGGGCGCAATCCTGGCGGACATCCTTACGCCCGACCAGTATCTGGAAAACGTTGCCACCAAGCCTGGCGCCTCGGAGCGCGTTGAGTTTGCCGTCAAGCTGCCGGTAGACGAGGGCGACCCCGTGCTGCTGCCAATCGACTCCAAATTCCCGGGCGATGCGTACGAGCATCTGCTCGACGCCCAGGAGTCGGGCGACGCGGAGGCCGTTGCCGCCGCGCGCAAGACGCTCGATATGATGGTGAAGCGCGAGGCAAAGGACATCTGCGAAAAGTACCTGAGCGTGCCCGCGACCACCAACTTCGGCATTCTGTTTGTGCCGTTTGAGGGCCTGTATGCCGAGGTCGTCAGTCGCCCCGGGCTTATCGAGACCCTGGGCCGCGACTATCACGTCAACGTTGCCGGCCCCAGCACCATGGCCGCCATCCTCAACAGTCTGCAGATGAGCTACCAGACGTTTAGGCTGCAAAAACGCACCGATGACGTGCTGCGCGTGCTTTCCGCCGTCAAGGCCGAGCTGCCGCGCTATCAGGCGGCACTGCGTCGCGCGCAGCAGCAGATCGAGACCGCGGGCAAGACGGTCGAGGGCATTATCACCACGCGCACTAACGTCATGGAGCGCAAGCTTAAGGACATCGACGCGCTGGAAGACGCGCGGGAGGCCGACGAGATTTTGGGCTTGGAGTCCGCGGGCCTGCTCGCAGACCAAGAAGACAAGGACTAGCTGCACCTGGCGGCGGGGCGTCTGCGCAAGCGCGGAGCGCGAGCGCTTTTCGCGTCGCACTTGCTTGAAGTGCGCTTTAATGTGCAACAATGGCGTTTCGCCCCGCCAGATGCGAAAGGAAGCCCATGTCTCAGAGAAGCACCAGCCCGCTTAAGCGCTCGACCGTACGTCGCACGCTGCGGCGGTTTTGGGATGTCACGCGCACGCAGCCGCTGATTGTCTTTCTCTCGGTGCTCTCGTCGGCGGGTTACATCTTCTTGCTTACCTTTGCCAACACCTACGTGATGGCCCTCATCGTCGACCGCGTCCAGGCCGGCCCCGTGGCAGGCGACCAGGTGTTTGAGGTCTTCGGCCCCTACATCCTGGCGCTCGTGCTCGTTAACCTGGCAGGCCAGATTCTCTCCAAGCTGCAGGACTACACCGTCTACAAGCTCGAGATTGCGGGCAACTATCACCTGGCGCGCTTGTGCTTCGACACGCTCTCCAATCAATCCATGACATTCCACACCAGCCGATTCGGTGGATCGCTTGTGAGCCAGACGAGCCGTTTTATGAGCGGCTACACGGGTCTGGTGGACGTGACGGTGTATTCGCTCATCCCCACTATCACCTCGGTTGTCTGCACGGTGGCAGCGCTCGCTCCGGTGGTGCCCACATTTACCGTGATCTTGGTGGGCATCATGGTCGTCTACATTGCGTTTGTCTGGCTTATGTACAAGCGCATCATGCCGCTTTCGGCCGCGACGTCCGCCGCACAGAACAAGCTGTCGGGCGTGCTTTCCGACGCGGTCACGAACATCCTGGCCGTCAAGACCTGTGGGCGCGAAGACTTTGAGCGCGACCTGTTCGATACCGCCGACCGCGCCGCGCGCGATGCCGAGACGGTTTCGATGCACGCCATGATGCAGCGCAACTTTACGACCTCGGGCCTTATCGTCATCACCATGGCCGTGGTGAGTGTGTTCGTAGCGGGCGGCAACGCGTGGTTTGGCATCTCCGCCGGCGCGCTCGTCATGATCTTTACCTATACGTACAACCTCACCATGCGCCTGAACTACGTGAGCTCCATGATGCAGCGCATCAACCGCGCGCTCGGCGATGCGGCCGAGATGACGCGCGTGCTGGACGAGCCGCGTCTGGTGGCAGACGACGAGAACGCCCCCGAGCTCAAGGTGGGCGAGGGCGCGATTGATTTTGAGCACTTGAGCTTTGCATACCGTGATGCCGCGGCGGGCGAGAGCGTGTTCAACGACCTGACGCTCCATGTGGCGGCGGGCCAGCGCGTGGGTCTGGTGGGCAAATCGGGCTCGGGCAAGACGACGCTCACCAAGCTGTTGCTGCGCCTGGACGACGTGCAGGGCGGGCGCGTGCTCGTGGACGGCCGGGACGTCTCGCGCTGCACGCAGCAGAGTCTGCGCCGCCAGGTTGCCTACGTGCCGCAGGAGGCGCTGCTGTTCCACCGCTCCATTCGTGAGAATATCGCCTACGGCCGCCCCGATGCCACTGACGAGCAGATTCGCGAGGCCGCGCGCCTGGCCAACGCGACTGAGTTTATCGACCGCTTGCCCCATGGCTTTGACACCATGGTGGGCGAGCGCGGCGTTAAGCTTTCGGGCGGCCAGCGCCAGCGCGTGGCCATCGCCCGCGCCATCCTCACCGATGCGCCGATTCTGGTGCTCGACGAGGCGACGTCTGCCTTGGACAGCGAGTCCGAGGCGTTGGTGCAAGAGGCGCTCGAGAACCTGATGCGCGGGCGCACCTCCATTGTGGTGGCGCATCGCCTGTCCACCGTGGCGGCGCTCGACCGCATCGTGGTGCTGGCGGACGGCGAGATTGTCGAGGATGGCACGCATGCTCAGCTCGTCGAGGCGGGCGGCGAGTACGCAAGCCTGTGGGGACGCCAGACCGGCGCATTTTTGGAGGCGTAAAGACCCCATACGTGGGACAATCGTTTTCGTGAAGTTATGTTTCTGCCGAGCCGAGGAGTCGTTATGCCACGCGAGACCAATGCCGCCAAACGCGAGCGCGCCATCGAGGTGTGCGAGCGCCTTAACCGTCGCTATGGCCCGGTCGAGTGCTTCTTGGACCACGAGAATCCCTTTAGGCTGCTCATCGCGGTACTGCTCTCGGCTCAAACGACCGACGCGCAAGTCAACAAGGTGACGCCGCGGCTGTTTGCCCAGTGGCCCACGCCCGAGGCCATGGCCGGGGCGAGTGTTGCCGACGTGGCGGACACGATCAAGTCGCTCGGCTTCTACAAGAGCAAGGCCAAACACGCCGTGGAAGCGGCGCAGATGATCGTTGCCGATTACGGCGGTGTAGTGCCGGCGGATATGAAGGAGCTCGTCAAACTGCCGGGTGTGGGGCGCAAGACGGCGAACATCGTGCTCAACGTGGGGTATGGCATCGTGGAAGGCATCGCGGTGGATACGCACGTCAACCGTATCGCGCATCGCCTGATGCTGAGTCCCAAGACGCACGCCAAAGAGCCGCTCAAGACCGAGCAGGATCTGCTCAAGATCTTGCCGCACGAGTATTGGGAGTCGGTCAATCACCAGTGGATCACCTTTGGCCGCGAAATCTGCGACGCCCGCAAACCCAAGTGCGACGAGTGCCCGCTGGCAGACCTTTGCCCCAGCGTGCGTGTGACGGGGTAGGGCCCGGCACGTTTTGTCGGCACCCGAAGACGGCGACCAATGTTGCGCAACACATTTGGGCTGCGAAGGCTCAATATGATGGCGGCAGATACCGTTTGTTGTGAGGGGATGCCCGAATATGTTTGGCTCTGTTAGACCAGGATTGACATTCCGCCCCGTCATCTTCTTGCGATTGCACAATGGTCGCCCCTTGTCGAATCTGAATCCGGCAAGGGGCGATGCGCCCGAGACCGGACGAGTTGCTCGCCTGGCCCTGCCGTT
>DBFSET010000013.1:0-178580 GCA_048416615.1 Collinsella sp.
ATCCAACGCCAAACCGCCGCACCAGCCAAGTGGTGCAGGAGCGAAACAACTGCAATCGGGATAGAACTCAACCGAGGTCCCGTTATGCGGGAGCCCCGGGGAGGGCAAATATATAAGGTCGATCGCGAGTTCCGCACGAGCCGGAGAGCACTTAATGTGCTCTCCGTGCGAGTCAGGACTGTCCGAGCAGGCGACCTTATATATTTGCCCTCCCCGGGGCTCCCGCATAACGGGACCTCGGTTGAGTTCTATCCCGATTGCAGTTGTTTCGCTCCTGCACCACTTGGCTGGTGCGGCGGTTTGGCGTTGGATCGGTTCTTTCTGATATATGCTTGTTGCGGCTCTTCTTTTGGGAGGAGTCGCTTTTTTGTTGCTAGGAGGTTGGCCCGTGGTTGATGGGGATGCTCGCTCTGAGCTTCTTTCTGCTGATTGGAATGGCGAATGGATGCGCCTGCAAGCTGGTCGACGGCGGGCTGATGATTCTTTTGAGTGGGATAAGCGGGCTCGGCATTTTCGGCCGCTTGAGACTGCTCCGTATGCCCGGGACTTTATGAAGCTGCTGGCGTTAAAGCCTGGTGAATCCGTGCTGGATATGGGGTGTGGAGCTGGGTCGATTGCTATTCCGCTTGCTCAGGCTGGACATCCTGTGATTGCTGCTGACTTTTCCCCTGCTATGTTGGGCACGCTTGATGCTGGCATTGAGTACTATGGGCTCGAGGATCGCATTACACCGCTTGAGCTTGCTTGGGATGATGACTGGGATCTGGTTGGGCCGGTTGCCAAGGCTGTTGATGTTGCCTTTGCGAGTCGCTCGGTTACTACGAACGACCTGAAGGGGGCACTTGCCAAGCTTGATCGAACGGCTCGTCGGCGTTGTGCTGTCACGATGGTCGCCAACTCCAGCCCGCGCTATGACCTGCACCTGATGAACGCCATCGGTGCCTCGGTTACCTGCAGTAATGGCTTTGTGTATGCCTTCAATATCCTCATTCAGATGGGTGCCCTGCCGCAGGTTACGTACTTTGAATCGCCTCGTCGCGATACCTTCGATAGCCTTGAGGCGGGCGTGGCGGACTTCTCCCGCATGCTCGAGCACGGTAACGAGGATAAGATTGACCGTCTGCGCGACTACGTCGCTCAGCATATGATTGAGAATCCCCATGCCGGCGAGCCAGGGTCCAAGGGCGTGCCGCAGGGGCGCTACATGCTCGACCACGTTCGCAAGGTCCGTTGGGCGTTTATTGCATGGGAGCCGGTCCCTTCGGGCAGTCCATAGACCGCTTTCGGCCGCCGTACACGTCCGTCTGTAACCCGCGCTGTTCTCCCGCTCGGCATCCGCATTCTTTTTGAACTGGGCAAACACGCCCCACACCGCGCCGTTCCTGCGCTATCGTGGGACAGCTCACGTAGATTAAGGCCCCATCGCGGGGCGCCCCATAACATAGAAAGCGAGAACCCATGGCACTGACAGGAGCCCAGGTCAAGCAGCTTCGCAGCATGGCCCATCACCTCAACTCCGCCATCATCATCGGCAAGTCCGACATCAACGAGGGCACCGTCGAGCAGACGGTCGCCTACCTGGAGAAGCACGAGCTCGTTAAGTGCTCCGTACTCGACGGTTCCAGCCTTTCCGCCCGCGAGGCCGCCGAAGAGCTCGCCGACCGCTGCCATGCCGAGGTCGTCCAGGTTATCGGCCGCAAGTTCTCGCTGTATCGCGAGTCCTCGCGCAAGGACATCGAGAAGATTAAGCTCGTCTAAGAGCCAACGATCCGGCGAGCCAATATACATCAAACTTGCGAGCGTCCAAGCAATTCGGACGCTCTTTTTTATCGCTCGACGAGCACGCGGTTAAGCCTGCCCTCCACCAAGCGCTCGTACAGACGCCGCGTCTCGGGCTCGGGCACGCCATTGACCTGCTCCCTCAGGTGATGCATATGCCCACTGTACAGCTCGACGATATCGCGTCGTCGCCCCGCCGCACCGTAGACGCGCATAGCGCAACGCACCATGTCCTCGCGCGCCGTCTCTTGCCGCAACCCCGATTCCACCAGCCATACCGCCGACTGCAGGTCGTTTTCTTCTAGGGCGGCATTCGCTCCCCGAATCATGCAGTCGATATACTTCGATTCCATAATGCGCCGCATACGCAAAAAGTAGGTGGGATTACAGCCATTGGGAACATACAACGGGCCGGCATAGAGCTGCTCGATCTTAAGGCACAGCTCGATCAGATGGGGTCCGCGCGCACCCGTGCGATTTCCCAAAACTTCGCGGCTTATCTGATCAAACAACCGCACGTCGGTCTTGACGTAATCGCCGTTAAGCCCAATGCACTCGTTTTGAATCAGCACACACGACTTGCCATCCGGTGTCGGCCCCAAGGCCGAACGCAGGCGCGATATCGTCGAGTACAGATTGTTACGGGCGCTATTGAACTCGGCATGGGGCCACAGCTCCATAGCCAGCGTCTCGCGGTCGACCAGTGAATCCATGCCCAGCGCAAGCCGCTCGGCAAGCGTCGCCGCTTTCTTGCGGCGCCACATCTTATCCGTAATGGGAAACCCGTCGCGCTCGGCGCGAAACGCCCCAAACATGCGGATCTCGATATGGCCAATCACATCGACACCCTCGGCATCGCCGGCCTGGAACAGACGCTCGCCTTCGCCCTCAAAGTCGTCACGCAGCGAATACCGCGACAGCTCGCGCACCGGGAGCTTCTTTCGAATTCTAGCAGCCGGCTCACCCAGACAATGCATCGCAAGACGCGCAAACAGCCGATACGACGGATCCAAAATCCCTAGGCGGTTCATGGACATCCAGGCTGCAAGGTCGCTATCGCGGCCCGCGGAGGCCAAATGCAGCGCCACCATCCATGCCTCGGCACCACCGACCTGCGTTCGGCTCAAATCGAGCAGCTCTGCCTCTTCGCGCACCGATACCATCGATGTATTGCGTAAGTACGCCGCGCGCTCTAGCAGCAGTGCGTTGTCGCGTATGTATCCAATCGATTCCTCGGCAAGTCTGAGCACCTGCACCGCACGGAATTTGGCATTGACCGGACGCCCCTCAGCCAGCGACTGCCAGCCTTCCAGTATCAAGCCAAACAACTGGACTTGATTGTCACGCACGCGCACGGCAAAACGGTCGAGCTCATTGAATGCCTGCTCGTCGGTCACCGGCATGCCGGCAAGCAGACGCCGCGCCGATAATACCATGCGCACCCAGATGGCGAGTGCTCGGATTCCACGCGCTTCGAGTGCCTCGAGCGTCAGGGCCATCTCGTCATCACGCTCGTCAGTCCCCGCATACGACCCATCAAACAGCTCCGTCAACATGCGGTCCGCCCGCACAAACGTCCCCGCGATATCGAGCTCGCAATCGTAGGCCTTATCCGTTTTGAGCCCCGCGAGGATCTCGCCGCCTTCGCCCGCTCGGTCAACCCATGCTTTATCTCGACATGTGCGGACAGCATATCGAGCGCGGCACAAGACGCCTCACTTTCCAACGCCGTATGGCTTGCCGGAAGCCCCAGACCACCATCTCCATAACAGGCAGCCGTAAACGCGTGCGCCACCTTCCACGACACGGGATCGAGCTCGCAAATCGCTTGCTCGCCCGCATGCTCGATAATTGAGGCCATATACCGCGCGAGCTTTGTATTGGAGACGCTCACCGCCGCCAGATAGATGCCGAGCGCCTCGTCAGGCGTCGGCTCCGATGCCTGGCCATCTGCCTCGGTCTTTCCCAGCGCCGCGCGGCAAACATCCCCTCCATGCCCCGTCAGGGCCAGATCGACCCCATACTGCCCGGCAAGCTCCAACACCGCACTGCGGTCCAAAAACGCGTCGGCAAGGTCCATCGCGGTATCGCAGCGCCCCGCTTTAATCAATATACGCGCCGCCCGCACAACGAGTTCGGGGCGAATTTCGGCGACCAGCTTGCGCAATCGCAGACGCGCGTTGTCCTCGGTACCCAAGCAGGTAAAGCTCCGGTCTGCCGGATCAACGCCAAAAATGGGATAATCGCGGACAAGATAGGACTGGTCAATCGCCGAAAGTCTAACGCCGCAAGCCTCGAGCTCCGAAATATTGCCCTCACCCATTAGGACCATCAAGCATGCCACACTAAACAGGGCGTTGTTCTCGAGCGATGCCAGATCAACAAGTGCCGCACCGTAGATATTAACGATCTCGTTTTCGAGCATCTGGGCAACGTCTCCCTGCCCGTAGAGTCCCGACTGCATAGCCGAGACGAGCTCGGGCACGCCCTGCGTAAGCTGGTAGAAGTCGAGCGATGTGCTGATCGAGAACGCCGATGCCCACGCCGAATACTCATAGGCATGCACCTTGAGCATCTGCGCGTTGACTTTAATCGAATCGCCCAGTCCATGAATCAGCTGGCGATTCGAAGGACGGCAGCTCAAAAAGACCCCAACCCCCATAGCACGCAGGCTTCGGATCCGGTCGATCAGCTCCTCGGTCTCGCTCTGGCTGAGATTAGGCACGTTATCGATTGCAATCAGGGAGTGCGGCTTGTCCTTAAGCTCATCGGTAACGACCTCGAGCTGCATAAACACCTCGCGCCCAATAGCACGGTCTGCCTCGATGATCCGCACGGGACCTCGCGTCGGATCGCTTTTAACCTCTTGGGTATACTGCAGCAGCACCGAGGTTTTCCCAAAGCCATCAGGCGCGTAGAGGACTACGATGCCGGCCTTTCGGCCCTTGGCGATAAGTTCGTTCATCAAGCGATCGCGCCGCACCGTATAACTACTGCCCAGCGGCATAAGCTCGAGGTCGTCCGTATTGCCCAAATCGTTAACCATGCCCGCTCCTCAACTCGACCACATGGACACCGTAACGCTAGACCATATGTATCGCTAGATGAATAGAGCGATGCTACGGTTTAGGATGTTTGTTGGTACGCAAATGGCAAGTTTTTGTTCAGCGTGGTCCGATTGAAACTTATCCCCCAACCAATCAGTCTTTGCGCAGGTCAATGCGCTTGCCAGCTTGTCCCATCCTTTGGCAGTGTACCTCAAATGAGCGCTGTTCAATTGTGTTGCGCAACTCACCTAACGCTAGCTACCGTCTGCGACCTTTTCATAGCATTTATGCATAGTATCTGTTATGGAATGAATCATGCTGCACCAGACGCACCCGTCAAGTTCGCTGCAAGATTTTCGTCAAGCACACGGCGCGCGCTCAGCAAAAAGGCCCCCGCAAAGCGGAGGCCTTCGGCAAAGCTATGTCGAGGTGATAGGCTTTCGCTACTTGCAGAGCGAAAGGGCGGCCTCGTCGGCAACGACAACGCAGTTGGTGTGCAGTTGCAGGATCGAGGCAGGGCACTCGGGGGTAACCGGACCATAGCACATGTCATGCACGGCCTGTGCCTTGGCCTCGCCGTTGGCGACAACCAGGATCATGCGGGCATACATGATGGTCTGGGTACCCATGGTGTAGGCCTGACGGGGCACGTCGTCGATGCTGTCGAACAGGCGGCTGTTGGCCTGAATGGTGCTCTCGGTGAGGTCGACGCAGTGCGTACCCTTGGAGAAGTGGTCATCGGGCTCGTTGAAGCCAATGTGACCGTTGTTACCGATGCCGAGCAGCTGCAGATCGGGGTAACCGGCAGCAGCGACGATCTTATCGTACTCAGAGCAGGCAGCGGCAGCGTCGGGATTGGAGCCATCGGGCACATGCGTGTTGTTCAGGTCGATGTTAATGTGATCGAAGAAGTTCTCACGCATAAAGTAGTGGTAGCTCTGGGGATCGTCGTGCGAAAGACCACGATACTCGTCGAGGTTGTAGGTGCTGACCTCGGCAAAGTCGACGTCACCCTTCTCGTACCAAGCGGCGAGCTGCCTGTAGGCGCCAATCGGGGTGGAGCCGGTGGCAAGACCCAGCACGCAATCGGGTTTGAGGATAACCTGGGCCGAGATGATATTGGCGGCCTTGCGGCTCATATCCTCGTAGTCTTTAGCTTTAATGATCTTCATTACGCGTCCTTTCTCGTACAAGAGAGGCAAGGCTCCCTTACAAGCACTTGCCCGCGGCCCGCGTCGGCCGCAACCAACGTGTGCGGCCACCAGGGCGAGGTCGCGTAATGTATGTGTCTCGTGTCTAGCCGCGTCGAGGCCCCTGCCCGTCCACGGTGACCCAAAGCTGTTTAGCTTCGGACAAATCCCATCTTGCCACGGAGGGCGCCCTCTTTCAAGGGCGCCCTCCGTAAACGTGTTTGAATTGTAGGCTAAAGGCCGAGTGCGCTCACTAGCGCTCGCGAGCGACGATGAGTTGGTCCATCTCCTCGACATGCTCGCCAACGGAACCCTTGATGCCCGAGAACTCAACGGAGTTGCACACCAAGATGGGGACCGTCACATCGTAGCCCTCGGCAGCAATTGCCTCGCGATCGAACTCGATGAGTACATCGCCCTTATGGACGATGTCACCCACTTGCGCATGTACGGTAAAGTGCTTGCCCTCGAGCTGAACAGTGTCCAAACCAACGTGGATGAGCACGTCTAGGCCATCGACCGTGTTGAGCGCAACGGCGTGTCCCGTGGGAAAAATGGCCTCGACCTTGGCGTCTGCCGGCGCAATCACGCGCGTGCCGGTAGGCTGAATCGCCACGCCCTGGCCCAAAAGGCCGGTGGCAAACGTCTGGTCATTGACCTCGGACAACGGAATGACATCACCCGAGATGGGAGCATCCAGCGTAAGGACTCGACCACGCATACCAAAAGACCTTAGGACTTTAGTGAACATGCTCCCCCTCGGACATACCAATCAATCAAAATAACCTTGTCAGTTTACCACTTGGCACCCGTTTTTGGCCATTAGGGAAGTTCGCGCTTGACAACCTCGACGATATCGTCAACAACACGCTGGGTCAGCTCGTGCGTCTCCGCCTCGGCCATAACGCGAACCAGCGGCTCGGTACCGCTCGGGCGCACCAAGATGCGGCCGCGACCGTTGAGCTCTTTCTCGGCGGCAGCGACGGCGTCCCAAATGGGCTGGCAATCGTCCAGGCCGGCCTTGTTGTCCGAATGCACGTTAACGAGCACCTGCGGATACTTCTTCATGATGCCAGCAAGGTCGGTAAGGGTGCGGCCGGTGCGCTTGAGCACGGCCAGCAGCTGCAGAGCCGTCACCAGACCGTCGCCGGTGGTGTTGTGCTCCAGGAAGATGATATGGCCGGACTGCTCGCCACCGATAACGGCACCGTCCTCGAGCATGCGCTCCAAAACGTAGCGATCGCCCACGGCGGTCTGGACCATCTCAAAGCCCTGCTCCTTCATTGCGATGGAGAAACCCAGGTTACACATGACGGTCGAGACGATCTCGGAGTTGGCGAGCTTGCCGCGAGCAGCAAGGTCGGAGCCGCAGATAGCCAGGATGTAGTCGCCATCGATCTCGTTGCCCTCACTGTCCACGAACAGCACGCGATCGGCGTCGCCGTCGTGGGCCAGGCCGATATCGGCGTGGGTGCGCAGCACGAGCTCGCGCAGGGGCTCAAGGTGCGTGGAGCCGCACTCGACGTTAATGTCGGTGCCGCAGAAATCGGTGTTGATGGCATGCACCGTGGCGCCCAGGCGCTGCAGCGCGGCAGGCGTGGTCTGGCAGGAAGCACCGTGACCGCAGTCGACGGCAACAACCAGGCCGTCGAGCTTAAGGCCGTCGAGCGTGCTGATGGCATGATCGACATAGGCCTTGCGGGCATCCTTCATCTTGATGATGTGCCCCACGCCGGCACCGGTCGGCAGCGTGTCGGCAGCCATGGCCTCCTCGGACATGACCCAGGCACTGATCTCTTCCTCGACAGCATCGGGAAGCTTCATGCCCTTGCGGCTAAAGAACTTGATGCCGTTGAACTCCGGCGGATTATGCGAAGCAGAGATGACGATGCCGCCGTCAAGCTCGTTTTGGACGGTAAGCAGCGCCACGGCTGGCGTAGGAATGACGCCGCAGCAGTGCGGGCGGCCGCCCTCGGCCATAATGCCAGCAGTCAGAGCACTCTCGAGCATGGTGCCCGAAAGACGCGTGTCGCGGCCGATGCAGATGTCCGGACCAAGGAACTTGGTCGCCGCGCGGCCCAGACGAAATGCAAGGTCGCACGAGAGATCGGCGTTGGCGACGCCACGGACGCCATCGGTACCGAAGATGTTCTGGGGCATAGGATCGCTCCCTCCCTAGTGGGCAAAACGCAGTCGCCCACCCTAGTCGAAAAAGAAAAGCGGGACCCGCCGAGCAATCGGCAGGCCCCGCTTGTACATTGTATCTCGTAAGGAGATAAAACCTTAGCGCTTGGAGAACTGGGGAGCGCGGCGGGCCTTCTTGAGGCCGTACTTCTTGCGCTCGACCACGCGAGCATCGCGCGTAAGGAAACCGGCCTTCTTGAGGTCAGCACGGTAATCGCCAGCGTTCAGAAGAGCACGAGCGATGCCCAGGCGCAGAGCGCCGGACTGACCGGAGATGCCGCCGCCATCGCACAGAGCGATAACGTCGAACTGACCGGCGGTGTCGGTCACCTTGAAGGGAGCAAGGGCGTTCTCAACGAGCTGATGACGGCCGAAATACTGCTCGGCGTCACGCTTGTTGATGGTCACCTTGCCGGTGCCGGGGACGAGACGGACGCGGGCGACGGCGTTCTTACGACGGCCGGTACCCTGGTAGACAACGGTGTTCTCAGCCATCTTTAAGCCTCCAGCTCAATCTTCGTGGGGTTCTGGGCAGCGTGCGGATGCTCGGCACCAGCGTAGACCTTAAGCTTGGTCATCTGGGCACGGCCGAGGGTGGTCTTGGGCAGCATGCCGCGAACGGCGCGCTCGATGACCTTCTCCGGGTGCTTCTCCATAGCCTGGCGGAAGCTCTCAGCCTTGAGGCCGCCGTTGTAGCCGCTGTGGCGATAATAGGTCTTCGTGTCGGCCTTGTTACCGGTAAGCTGGACCTTATCGGCGTTGATGACGACAACGAAGTCGCCGCAGTCACTGTTGGGCGTGAACTGGGGCTTGTTCTTACCGCGCAGGATCATTGCGATCTGGGTGGCAAGACGGCCCAGGACAGCACCATCGGCGTCGACGAGAACCCAGTTGCGCTGGACCTCGCCCTGCTTGGCGTAGTGAGTCGATTTCGAAATCACTTAGACTCCTCCATGTACAGTACGTGTTGTTACAGAGATTCACGGGGCTCTGCAAGTAACCCGTCCATATTACCCCGCTCGCCGCCCGAGTCAACAGGTATTTTGGCTCCGACCAGAGTTTCTGCACATGTCGTCCATGGGTCATGACGTCGCGACGCTAGCGCTCGACAAACGCCTCGATATCTCCCAGCAAGCGCTTTGCCTCCTGGCGGCCCTGAATATACAAGTCGAGGAGCTTTGCCGGATCGTGCTCAACGTGGCCGACCTCGACCGGCTTTTGCGGAGCGACGACCAGCGCGCGGCCCTCGCGCTCATACTTCCACAGATGCATGCGCTGGATGTTGTAGCGATCGTGGCGCGTCTCGATAGCCTCGAGCAGGTAGGGGTAGTCGGCATAGCGAGCGCGTGCGGCTGGCATAAACTCGTAGGGCTTTTTCTCGTATGAACGGTCCTGCGTGACAATGACAACCGCACGGTCGAAGCCCGCCTCCTCGAGCACATGCTCGATAGGAACCGAATCGGCCACGCCGCCGTCGACGTATTTGTGCCCATCGATCTCGACCAGCGGCGTCACCAGCGGCAGCGACGTCGATGCGCGCACGGCATCGAGGTCAAGTACGGCGCTTTTGACCGGCAGGTACGCGGCGGTTCCAAAGAGCATATCCGTCGCGACGGCGTACATCTCGATGGGGCTCGCGTCGAACGTCTCGTTGTCAAAGGGATCCAGGCGGTCCTGGACATCGTTGAAAATAAAGTCGTAACCCACAATGGAGCCCGTGGATGCAAACGATGCGGCGCCCATGAAGCGGTTGTCGTTGCAGAAAGCCAGGTTGATGCGGTTGGCACGGCCGATCTGGTGCGACTTGTAGTTCACGCCGTTGAGGGCGCCGGCCGATACACCGTAGACAGCCGGAATCTCGACGCCAGCCTCCATGAGGACGTCGAGCACGCCCGCGGTAAACTGCCCGCGGAAGCTGCCGCCCTCCAAAACGAGCGCGACCTTGCCGGCGTTCTTTGCCTTATCTTCTGCAGTCATATTGACCTCCTGCGATTGCGTTTTGGCTTTCTTCTACCCAGTTTTGGAATGGAGGGCGCATAGGTTTTGGAGTTGAGAAGATGGAGCGGAAAGCGTATCCCAGTTTGAGACGGGATTCCGGGGATGAGCTTTCCGCCAACAGTCCATCCGGAAAATGCATCCCATTCTGAGCCGATATTCTGGGAGGCAGTTTCCGTTGGATGACCGTTAGGAAAGCGCGTTCCACCTTGCGCTGCCGCGACGTTTTCCTAACGTCCGCGCCCTGCGCAGAGTTCGATTCTCCGCGGTACGGGGTTCCGTTGGTGCGGGGCATGGCCGGCTGAGATTCGATAAACATCGCATCTGTTTTGGGCTGGGGCATTGCGCGGAGAATCCGCGTATTTGCTTCGCAAATCCGCGCCGGCTTCGGCCGCCTGCCGGCGTCCTCGCCCGCTCGCTACAAACGCTTCGCGTTTGCTTTACGCTCGCGCCCTGCATAGAGTTCGATTCTCCGCGGTATCTATATGTAATAAAAAGCAGGTAGAGACACTTCTCTACCTGCCTGTAACTATTGGTGGAGGCGCGGAGAATCGAACTCCGGTCCACGAAAGCCCCCTGATTGGCATCTCCAAGCTCAGTCGCTGGTTTTGTCTCGGACGCTTTGCGCGCAGCGACACGCTCGCGGCGTCCCAACCGGTTCTGTCTTAGCCTGCGCCATACCGATTACGTGCGCAGGAGCATTCCCCTAAAATGACGTCGCACCGGTGTCGGGGAAATCACCGGGTTGACGCGCCGCTATAAACTAAGCAGCGAGAGCCATAGGCTCAAAAGAAGAGTTGTTGTCAATTCAATTTGACGGTACCCCTGTTTAACGAGGCGAGGAGACCTCGGCTTGCTTCCTCTCTCAGAGCTATCGTGTCGAAACCAGTCGCCCCCGAATGTCGGGAAAGTCTGGATGGTATTGGGCACGAGCACCCAACACCCGTCGACTTTTCAAGGAACATACGGAGCGAGCCCCGCTTGTGGAGTGTTATCTTACCACGTTCTGAAAGCGGACAGCTGTTCTATGCACGAGCTGTGAAGACCCCAATGTGCGCCGCACTTCGCACTTTTGCTACCGATCGCGTCACGTATATTTTCGCCAAGCAAAATTGACCCATCGAAAGGATCGTTATGGATACCAAGCAGCAACTCGTCAATGCACTCGCAGGCCTGGGCTCAACCATTACCGAAGCTATGGATGTGATCGAGGGCTTTGTTCCCTGCGGACATCCCGCCCTCACGGTATCGAACGCACTCGTCGCGCTGGACGCTGACGATGATGCGGCTCTCGCCCAGCAGCTTGAGACCGTCGAGGGCTTTATCGACCACGTGAGTGAGAACCGCGGCGTGTCCGCCTACCACGGCATCGAGGTCGAGCTCGCGGGTCCCAAAGCCGATCTGTTCGCAGCAATCCGCGAGGTAGGCGCCCTTATGCAGACCGCAGGCGTCAAGAACACCCAGGTCAACGAGTGGGTCTACCGCAGTCTGGCAGCACTCGACAGCTCAGACGAAAAGGCAGCCGAGCAGCTCGCAGAAAGTCCCGCCATTAAGGCCGAGCTTTTGTAAATAGAAGACGCGGGCCCCTTGGCGCATCGTCGTCCATGAGGCCCGCAAACAGTTCGCGTCAACCGATAGCTGCGCCGCCGCGTTCGGCCAAAGCAAGAATCGGCATCATTTGACGAGGTGTCTTTGCTGCAAGATCGGCATGTTCGAGCAGTTTGCGATCGTTGGTCACCAAGTAATCGACCTGCGCGCGCTTGCACGCGGCGAGTACCAAGTTGTCCTCGTAATCGCGATGGAGCGACAGATATTTGTCGGCTAGCCACAGATCGGATGCATCAGCGCCCACGGCCATAGCGTTTTCGGTCATATTCCGAACAAACGCCAGCGCCGCATCGCCAATCGCGCGGGCAGAAGCCTCGTCGAGCGCTCCCCCGCTGGCAAGAACGCTACGCTTTAGCTCGTGTTGGACAACGTACAGTACGTCCTTAGCGATATGCACCGGGAAGAACAGCAACGCCCCCGTCTCCGTCGCCTGCCCAATAAACGCACGCGCAGCAAGCGACTCGGCATGGTCAACGCAAAACGAATCAACCCACACATTCGCATCCACCATGATTTTAAGAGGGGCTCCGCTCACAGGATCATCCCCTTTTGGCGATAGCGCTCGTCCATGGCTTCGGAATAGATTGCGTCCCAATCGCGATCGTCGGACACAGGCGACGTAGCGATGCCCATGTCCGCGTAAAGCTGATCCGCCGCCGCCCATGATGCGGCGAACGGCGTATCGGGCGCGATGGTCTGCTGCCGGTCATCGACGGCCGCAAGCACTTCCTCGCACTGCCCGCCACCCTGCGCGACCTTGGCCACCACCTTTTTGATGAGCTCGGGCAGCGACCCGCCCGAAAGCCGCAGCGCCTCCTCGGCACGGTTCTTGACCTGGCGATCTACGCGAACGTTCACCTGCGCCATGCCGCTAACAGAACCCACGTTGATCCTGCTCCCTTCAATTGCTAGCATCTCTAGCAACACTATATTGAGAAGCTAGCAAATGGTCAAATGCAAAAGGCCTGCGCCCGGACGACACCGATGCCGTCTGGGCGCAGGCCAGATAACGTGGGCGAACGCGTCTGCTAACGCAGATACGCTTTCGCGTTGCCCAAGCTGTACGCAATCGTCGAGCCGTTGTGCAGCAGCGATGACGCCTGCGGGGTAATCGCGCCGGTAATGCCCAGTGCCAGGAGCGCTGAGTTGGTGAGCATCACCTTAGAGTAGGAGCTCGTCAGACGATCAACGAGGCCCTGGCTCATGCGGCGCAGGCGCACGATCGCGGCCAGATCCGTATCGGTCAGGATGATATCGGCGACCTCCTTGGCAATGTCGCTTCCGCCACCCATTGCCAGCCCCACGTCGGCCAAACCGAGCGCCGGCGAATCGTTGACGCCGTCGCCCACCATGGCAACGTGGCGCCCCTCGCCCTTAATGCGCTCAACATACGCGTACTTGTCCTCGGGCAGCAGCTCGGCCTTAAACTCGTCGACACCCGCCTCGCGAGCAATGCGCTCGGCCGTGCGCTCCGAGTCGCCCGTGAGCATAACGACATGCTTGACGCCCAGCGCATGCAGGTCGGCGATGGCCTCGCGGACCCCGGGCTTAAGCGGGTCCTCGATACCGAGCACGCCCACAACGGTGCCGTCGACCGCCAGATACAGCGGCGACAGGCCCTGCATCTGGGACTCGATGCGCTCCTTGATGTCGGACTCAAGCTGCGCACCCTCGTCCTCGAATACAAAGTGCGCGGAACCGATGATGGCGCGACGCTCTTCAATGGACGAAGCGATACCGTGCGCCACGATGTACTCGACGGCAGCATGGCGCTCGCGGTGCTCGAGTCCGCGCTCACGTGCCGCATTGACCACGGCGCGCGCCACCGGATGCGGAAAATGCTCCTCCAAGCAAGCGGAAAGGCGCAGGATCTCGTCCTCGCTCCAACCATCGGTGGTGAGCACGCAGGCAAGACGCGGCTGCGCCTCGGTAAGCGTGCCCGTCTTATCAAACACAATGGTGTCGGCCTTGGCAAACGACTCAAAGTACTTCGCACCCTTGACCATGACGCCCATCTTGGCAGCATCGCTCATGGCAGTCATGACGGCGACGGAACCCGTGAGCTTGAGTGCACACGAGTAGTCGACCATCAGCGCCGCTGAGGTCTTGATGAGGCTGCGGGTGGTAAGCGCAACCAGGCCCGCGAGCAGGAAGTTCCACGGGACGATCTTGTTGGCAAGGTTTTCCATGTGCGACTGGCCCTCGGACTTGAGCGAGTCGGCCGCCTGCACGAGCGAGACGATCGAGCGGAGCTTGGTCTGAGCCGTGTTGGCGCGCACGCGCACCAAGATGCTGCCGTCTTCCACGACGGTTCCGGCGAACACGTCGTCGCCCACGCTGCGCTCGACGGCCAGCGGCTCGCCGGTCAGGGTCGCCTGGTTGACCATAGCGCTCCCCTGCTCGACAACACCGTCGATGCAAATGGACATGCCGGTGCGCACGGCGACCAGATCGCCGGGCTCAAGCTCGGTCGCGGCAACACTTACCTCGGTATCGCCGACGACCTTTTGCGCCTTGTCGGGCACATCGAGCAGCGAGTTGATGAGCTCGTTTTCGCTCATGGCGCGGGTGTAGTCCTCGAGCAGCTCGCCCACGTTGAGCAGGAACATTGTCTGGCCCGCGGTGTCGACATCACGCTTGACGAACGAAATGCCGATGGCCGAAGCGTCGAGCACAGGAACGGTCAGGCGCGGCTGCGCCAGCTCATGAAGGGCAGCGCGCAAAAATGCCATGTAACCGGCCACGACAAACACCGCACGCAGCGGCGTAGGCAGAAACCAGCGGCGCGCGTAGTGGGCGCCGATAAGTGTGGCGAGATCCATGACGAGCTTGTGCTTGCGTGGCTCAAGCTGCATCACGTAACCCGTCTTTGCGTCGGCAATGGCCTGAGCGTCAAGCGCACCGACGGCGGCCAGCACGGCATCGCGGTGCGGCTCGTCGTATTCGAGCGCCATCTGGCCAATGCGGCCGTAGACGCGCACCTTGCGCACGCCGTCGATGTCGCCGCTGAGCTTTAAAAGCGCATCGAGATCGCTCTCTGGCACAGGACCCGCCAACTGGAGGCGGGTCCTGCCGGGGATCTCGCTGATAATCGAGAATCTCATAGTTTGTGCCTGGGAGCGCTACTCGGCTGCGTTGTCCGCGGCGGCCTCGCTCTGGGTGATGTAAGCAGCCTCGGCAACCATGTCGTCGACATTAGCCTTGGCCTGCTCGACCATGTCCTGGTAGCCGTTCTTGATGCGCATGCCGCACGCGATACCCTGCACGCAGGCGTTCTTTACCGGAGCGCTGGTGAGCAGCTTGATGCCAGCCGTACCGAGCAGAAAACCGCCACCAACAAGCAGGGTGTTGAACGTGGACTTCTTCATGATGTCTCTCCCTTTTGCCGCATTGGACGCGGCACGGTGCCTCAGCACCCGAGTAAACAAGTTTGCTCGAGCACACTTTTAGAAAATAGTTTAGTTTATCTAACTATTAAGTTCAACAATGGTTAACTTTTTGGAAACTATGGGGGTGAACTCAATATGACAAAGGGACTGCCCCTTTGTCATATTCCTACAGCTGCCAGTCCGCCGCCTCCTTTTGCAGCGCAACCATGCGGGCGAATTCTCCACCTGCCGCCTTGAGCTGCGCCGGGGTGCCCTGTTCGGCAACCACTCCATTCTTGAGCACAACGATTTTGTCGGCATTTTCCACCGTACGCATACGGTGGGCAATAACGATAACCGTCTTACCTGCAAGCAGACGGGAGAGTGCCTGCTGTACCACGGTCTCGTTCTCCACATCCAAGCTTGCCGTCGCCTCGTCCAACAGCACGATGGGTGCGTCTTTGAGCAGCGCGCGGGCGATGGAGATGCGCTGGCGCTCGCCACCGGACAGCTTGGAGCCGTTCTCGCCGATCATGGTGTCGTAGCCCTGCGGCATGCGGCACACAAACTCGTCGCAGTTGGCGGCACGCGCGGCCGCAAGCACTTCCTCATCGGTGGCATCACGACGCCCGAGGCGGATGTTTCCCATCACCGTGTCGTCAAAGAGCAGCACGTCTTGGAACACGATAGCGTAGTCGCGCAGGAGTACCTCGGGATCGACGCCCGCAACATCCACACCGCCCACGGTAACCTTGCCCGCAGTGGCATCCCAAAAGCGCGCGGCCAGGCGGCTCACCGTAGACTTACCGGAACCCGAAGGACCGACCAGCGCCGTAACTTCGCCTTCCTTGGCGGTAAAGCTCACATCGGTAAGAACTTTCTCGCCGGCGCGGCCGTCCTCGCCCGCACCATAGCCAAATGCCACGTGATCGAACACCACATCGTGACCCGCGGGCTCAAATTTCTCGCTGCCCCGCGCCACAGGCTCTTCCATGATGGAACGCATGCGCTTGGCAGACGACTCGGCGGCAAACAGCTCGGACATTAACATTAACGCCTGGTCAAAGGGCGCATAGATACGGCTCACCATAAGCAGGAAGGCAAACATCACCAAAAAGTCGACCTGCCCGGAGGCGACCATCGCGGCACCCGTGACCAGCGTGGTGGCAATGCCCAGACGCAGGATGGCAAAGGCGGAGTTGACCAAAAGCCCGTTAGCGAGCTCGCCCTTGGTGGTCTCGCGCTCCTCGGCATCGATCACGGCGTTGAGTCCCTCAAGATAATGGGCCTCCTGGTTGGTGGCACGGATCTCGCGAACGCAGTCGAGCGTCTCTTGAATCGCCTCGGTAACCTTGACCTTCTCGGCGCGCACGCGATCGAACACCGGAGTCATGGGGCCGCGTGTTAGATACAGCACGGCAAAGGCCACGGGAACGCTCCAAAACGCCGCGATCGCCAGCTGCCAGCAAAAGAACAACGACGCCACGAACACAATGGCGCTTGCGATGATGGCACCCCAAAGCTCTCCCAGCACGTGGCTGTAGGCGTGCTCCATGGCCTGGACGTCACCCATGATAGTCTCGGTTAAATCGGCCAGATCACGACGACCAAAAAACGACAGCGGCAGTTTGCGCAAGCGCTCGGCGATCTCCATGCGCTGCTTGCCGCACTCCTCGTAAAAGATGCAGTAGGTGTAGTAATACTGCTGCCAGTTAGAGGCAAAGAGCAACACGAAAAAGACCAGGAGGCCGCCCACGATCGGCAGGGCATCCGGCAGGTCGGCGCCGGTGGCGAGATGCTCGACAAAGCCGGCCATAACCAGGAATAAAAAGCCCATGCCGGCCATGGTAATGAGATTGGTGAGCGTGGTCCAGAAAATGCCGCGCTTTACGCCGGCGACGCCTTTATCGGATAGGAAATACTTTTTTTGGAATGAGGCGAACATTTAGGCCTCGCCTCCCTTCGTGACGGCGGCATCCGCGGTCGCAGCAGTAATCTTCCAGCTCGCAGCCTGCTCGTACTCGGCCCACATCTTGGCATACAGGCCATTTTGGGACAGCAACTCGGCATGGGTACCCGACTCCTGCACGCTGCCCTGGTTGAGCACCACGATTTGGTCTGCGCCCACTACAGTCGAGAGTCGGTGCGCAATCATAATGACCGTGCGACCCGCCGCCAGCTTGCTAAAGGCGCGCTGGATGAGCGCCTCGTTCTCGGGATCGGCAAACGCCGTGGCCTCATCGAGCACCACGATAGGCGCGTCTTTAAGGATTGCGCGGGCGAGTGCCACGCGCTGGACCTCGCCACCCGAAAGATATGCTCCGCCGGCACCGAGCATGGTATTGATGCCCTGTGGGAGCTTGGCCACAATGTCGTCGCACTGAGCTGCGGAGAGGGCCGCACGCACTTCGTCGTCAGTGGCCGTAGGCTTGGAGGCGCGCACGTTATCGGCAAGTGTTTGCCGGAACAGCTGGTTGGTCTGGAACACGAAGGCGACCTGGTCCATAAGCTCGTGCGGATCCATATCGCGAACGTCCACACCGCCTACGAGCACTCGACCCGAGGAAACATCCCAAAAACGCGGGATCAGGCTTGCGCAGGTTGACTTACCGCCACCAGAGGGACCCACCAGGGCGAGGGTGCTACCAGCGGGAACGCTGAAACTTACATGGCTAACGGCAGGTGCCTCGGCGCCCTCGTACGTAAAGCTCACGTCCTCAAATCGCACGTCGCTGCCGGCAGGGTGCTTGGGTTGGGCGGGCACGGAGAGCTGCTTGGAATCCATGACGCTTCGAATACGAGCCAACGAATCGGCACTCATCTGAGAGGCCTCGCCCACAAACATGAGCTTGGTCATGGCCGTCGGTACCACGGCCGAAAATATCGCGTAAAACGTGAAGTTGGTCATAAAATGCGCGAAGTCCGTCTCGCCTGGCGCCAACAGCAACGCCACGGGCAACAGGAATGCCACAAGGCCATTGAGCGCGGTAAGGTTGAGCACCTGCGGACCTCGGCAGAACGTGCCCGCATAGTTTTGCGCCATGTCGGCGTATTCGGCGATCGCATCGTGGAAGGCCTTAAAGGAGTAGACCGTCTGCTGAAACACCTTGACCACGGGGATGCCTCGTACGTATTCGGTGCCGGTCTTGTTCATCTTGACCAGCGCTCCCATGTAGGCCTTCATGAACTCGGCGCCTTTGCCGCTCATCATGGTAGCCATGGCGCCAAACGAAATGGCCACCGAGATGAGGCATGCCGCGCCCAAGCGCCAATCGAGGGCGAAAAGCAGCACGAGCAAGCCCACGACCATGGCGACGGCGCCTGCGATATCGGGCAGCATGTGTGCGAGCAAAGTCTCGGTGGAGGCGGCACACCCGTCTACAATGCGGCGCAGCTCGCCGGTGGCATGCGCGTCGAAGTAGCCGAGCGGCAACTTAAGCAGGTGCTCGCTCGTAGCCTTACGGATATTGGACGCGCAGCGAAACGCGGACAGATGCGTGCACATGAGCCCCACGAAATAAGTTACGATGCTTGCCAGCGCAAACCCCACGGCCCACCAGCCATACATCGCGATGTCGCAGGCTTCGCTCCAGTTAGGTGCCACGGCGATCAGGTCGCGAGCGACAAGCCAAATGCACACGTACGGGCCAAAGCTCAGCAGCTGCGAGAGCGCCGAGAGCGCCATGCCCAAATACGTTAGGAATTTACGGTCACCGGCATACGCGAGCAACTCGCCGATGCCTCCACCTTCCCTTTTTGATCCCTTTGCCATGAGATTCCTTTCTAACGGCTTGAGAGTTAACCGTAATGAACTTATCATTGATGTGTTAGCCATGGCTCACAATCAAGCCAGGCGTGGACGTTTCTGCAAAGGAAAGGGACGCTTTTGCAAATACGGCGGGCGGCGACCGACATAACCGAGCTCTACGCACCACAGTTTGAGCAGTTTGGCCTGGAGCTTTCCGGCAAGGGCGCTGTCTTTACCGGCGAGGTGGCAAACGATCGGGCGCACGGACGCGCATGGATCATGCCCCTCTCCCCTGCCTGCATCGTCATGGAGCATTTCATCACCCCGACGCACGATATGTACCTGACCGAATACACACCCGAGCCATATGCCTGCGTGAGCGAGGTCAGCGCGCCCACACTTACATGCATGCCCGAGGCTGGCATAACGCCCGCGAACCTCAAACCATTGCATGGACCGTGGCCAAACAATGCCGTTTGCAGCTTTATCCAAGATAACTGTGGCGAGGAATTAAGCCCGCTGTTTGCGGGGGAGCTCTATCACTCGCGCTCGGTGCTCTTTTTGCCTGAATATTTTGACGAACTGGAGCACCGCTATCCCACCGAGTTCGCGGGAATCTTTGAGGCGTTTGCCGAGCCATGGCACGAGGAAGCGACGTCTGCCATCTGCCACACGCTGCGCCGGATTAACGAGGACCGCGCTCGCACCGTAGGCGGACACGTCTATATGCAGGGCATCGTGGAGACCATGGTCGCGGAGCTCGCCTGTTCGCGCGCGGCCCACAAGCAGGCGCGGCAGGCGGCAGACACACGCGTCAGCATAACCATTGCCGAAGAAGCAACGGCAATGATTGAGCGCGCGCTCGACAAAGGCAGACGTGTGGGTATCAACGAGGTGGCCGAGAGGCTCTACACAAGCCGCTCCAAACTATGCGCCACCTTTAAGGCCCAAACTGGCGAGTCCCTGGGCACCTACATTCGCAGACGCCGTATGGAGCGAGCAAAGGACCTTTTGGCCGATAGCGCGCTCACAATAGCGCAGGTGGCAGAGCGGCTCGGCTACCCTCAGCAAGCCGCCTTCGCCCAAGCCTTCAAACAACACACCGGCACCACCCCCACCGCTTGGCGAAGCAAGCATCGCTAAGGCCCAAGCTCCCTGGCCGTAACGGAGCGATTAATTAGCCGCCGCCCGTCAGCTCACCCAGGATCTAAACGTCAAGATGCGCACAATCAAGCGCCTTTTTGATAAGAGGGACAGATCGATCAGCCAAATACAACGGAATGTTGAGCACCCCGTCGTCGAGCTTTAGGTTCTTAAGTGAGTAGCGGACCCTCAATGGAGTCGTCTCCGCATGCTTGTCGGCATAGTACTTAAGGCTCTTGGAATGAACGACCTCTCCCGATTTGACCTCGACGGGAACGATTTCGTTTCCGACTTGAATCAAAAAATCGACTTCGTGCTTCGGCTTCTCGTTTGTCCAATAACGCGGAGCAGCATCTAACTGTGAAAGTAATGCCTGAAGCACATAGTTCTCGGCGAACGAACCTTTGAACTCCGAAAATAGCGCATCCGAGATGGCAAAAGCGGACGCATCCAGCCTTGCCATGCGGCGCAGCAAGCCGACATCAAGACAGTAGACTTTAAATGCCTTGAGGTCATCGTACGCAGAGAGCGGCACACCACCGGCAGCATTAAGGCGAACCGCCGTGATGAGCCCAGCATCGGCAAGCCATTCCAGAGCATCCTCGTATTCTCGAGCACGAGCCCCCTCGCGCACCGCACCCCAAACGAACTTTTTGTTCTCGCGCGCCAACTGAGCTGGAATCGAGTTCCATATTTGCGAAAGCTTGGCGAACTGCGCACGGCCACCATGCTTGGCAAAATCGCGCTCGTAGGAATCCAAGAGATCAGACAACACCTTATCGACCTGAACGATATCGCCCGTCTCCGCCCACCGGCCAAGAGCCTCTGGCATGCCGCCGCATGCAAAATAACGACGAAGATGCTCGACGAGACGGACATGGAAGAAATCGGGCACTGTCTCGATCTGATCCAGGCCGCCAAGGTATTCGTCGTAGTTTGCAGCGCCCTCGGCTTTCAGAAACTCGGAAAAGCTCATGGGGCGCATCTCCATGAACTCGACCTTTCCCACCGGAAAAGCGCTGGTCTCACGGGACAAGCGAACGCCCAACAAAGACCCTGCGCATGCGACGTGATACTCGGGGGCCTCGTCACAGAAGTATTTAAGGGCACCGACTGCAGAAGGACAATCCTGGATCTCATCAATAATAAGCAGCGTCTCGCCAGGATCGATAGGCTGTCCAAGTGCCAGGGAAAGATTTGAGATGATCCGTCGAGGATCGCGCGTACCTTCGAAAAACTGAGCGTACTCGCTCTGTACCCCAGGCGACGGCTCCTCGAGCGTCAGATACACATAATTGATGTACGAGGTTCGGCCGAACTCCTTAAGCGCCCACGTCTTTCCAACCTGGCGCGCCCCCTTAAGGATAAGCGGCTTACGATATTCTGACGCTTTCCAAGCGTTAAGCTTGGCAATGATATCTCGCTGCATGGCCGAACCTCCCGCAAAGAAACTTCCGTAAACGTGATATTTCCCACATTTTACCCTAGGTAAAACGTGACATTTATCACATTTACGGAAGTTTTAAGCTCATTTCGCCACACTTTCATCACATTTATTGCAATGTGACAAAGGGACAGTCCCTTTGTCCCCCCGCACAAAAATGGACGCGCCAACGGCGCGCCCATTCACTCTATTCCATTCAGCCCCACCTGACCCGAACGGCCGAGTCGTTGCCAGAACCCGGGAGCCCCGGCAGGGCGGGTGCTTGCTCAAAATAAGTTCCGCACGCAAAGAAGGCCACTTAATGTGGCCTTCGTCTTGCGCAGGACTGTTTGAAATTTTGAGGAAGCACCCGCCCTGCCGGGGCTCCCGGGCTCCGCTTATGAGAGCGACGTTCTCAGCAACTCGTTGAAGAGCTTCGGATTGCCCTTGCCGCGGCTCGCCTTCATGCACTGGCCCACCAAAAAGCCGATAACCTTCTGGTTGCCGTCACGATACTGCTGTGCCTGATCGGCACAGTTTGCCAGCACCTCGTCCACAATCGGCTGCAGCGCGCCGGCATCGCTCACCTGACGCATACCACGCTCGTCAACGATCTTGTTGGGGTCGTCGCCAGTTTGGGCCATGGCCTCAAAGACCTCGTGCGCCTGGTTGGAGCTGATGGCATCGGTCGCCAGCAGCTTGGCAAGGGCTGCCACCTGAGCCGGCGCAATGCCGGACTCGGCGAGCGACACGCCTGCACCCTTAAGGTAGGCGATCATCTCGTTGACCAGCAGGTTTGCGACCGTCTGGGCCTCTTTGCCAGCCATACCGGTAGCGGCGGCCTCAAAAAACTCAGCAAACTCGGGGTCGCCGGCGATTTGCTCGGCATCGGCCGCCTTAATGCCAAAGTCGGCCTCAAAGCGGGCGCGCTTGGCATCGGGCAGCTCGGGGATCTCGCCACGGCAGCGGTCGATAAACTCATCGTCCAGATCGAACGGCGCCAGATCGGGGTCGGGGAACAGACGATAGTCGTCTGCCGTTTCCTTCACACGCATGACAACGGTGCGCTTGCGGCTAGGCTCCCAGTGGCGGGTCTCCTGGTAGATAATGCCGCCCTCCTCGAGCACCTCGGCCTGGCGGCAGATCTCGTAGGCAAGGCCGTCGTGCAGGCTCTTAAACGAGTTGAGGTTCTTGAGCTCGGTCTTGGTGCCCAGCTTGGTCTCGCCGCGGCGGCGCAGCGACACGTTGCCGTCGCAGCGCATGGAGCCCTTCTCCATGGAGCAGTCGGAAATGCCCAGCGTCACAAAAATGCGACGGAGCTTCTCCATAAACAGACGCGCTTCCTCGGGCGTACGCAAGTCGGGCTCAGTCACGAGCTCAATCAAAGGCGTGCCGCAGCGGTTGTAGTCGACGAGCGACTCGGCCGCGGCGGTAATGCGGCCCTCGGCGCCGCCCACGTGGACCATCTTGGCGGCATCCTCCTCCATGTGGATGCGCAGGATGCGGATGGGCACCGTGTAGGAACCATCCTCGCGACGCTCGGGCATCTGCAGGTTGGACGCGTCATAGCTGGCCAGATGGCCGGCACGCTGATTGCCCTCGCGCATGGTCGACGTCATGGACGTGGACAGGCCTTCGGCGTTGGCCGAAGCGCTCGCCAGACTCTGGGCCTCGGCCTCACCAAACGCGCAGTCGGGGCGCTCGGCGGCACCGCGACCGGTCACATCAAGATCCAAGTGGCCGTACATGGCAAAGGCGACCGGACCCTGCGTGGTCTGGAAGTTCTTGGCCATATCGGGATAGAAATAGTGCTTGCGGTAGAACATCGAATGGCGCTGGATCTCGCAGTTGGTGGCGAGACCGGCCTTGGCGATGCTCTCGATGGCGCGCTTGTTGGGCACCGGCAGGGCGCCGGGCAGGCCCAGGCACACCGGGCACACGTTGGCGTTGGGCTCGTCATCGTGGCTGAGCTTGCAGTTGCAGAACATCTTGGTATCGAGTGCGGTGAGCTCGGTATGGATCTCCAGGCCGATCACGGCCTCCCAATCCTGCAGGACCTCGGAAAGCTCCTTCATTACAGCTCGCCTCCCTTCCCGGCAAAATCGGGCGCGACGGAAAGCGCGGGCGCGCCCGTGGCAGCATCGGCAAAGCCGCGCTCCAGGGCGCGGGCAAACGTGAGCAGCTGACGGTCCTTAAACGCCGGACCAACCAGCTGGGCAGAAACGGGCAGCTTGCTGTCCTCGCCCAGGCCCAGCGGCACCGAGATGCCACCGTTGCCGCAAATGTTGAGCGAGATGGTGTACAAGTCGGAGAGGTACATCTGCGTGGGGTCGCTGATCTCACCAAACTTAAAGGCCGTGCGAGGCGAGGCGGGCATGAGGATGGTGTCCACCTTGGCATACGCGGCGTCGTAGTCCTGTGTGATGAGCGTGCGGGCCTTTTGCGCGGCATAGTAGTACTTGTCGTACACGCCCGAGCTCAGCAGGTAGGCACCGAGCATCTGACGGCGCTTGGCCTCGGCGCCAAAGCCGTGGGCGCGCGAAAGGGAGCTCTGGTCGGACAGGTTGGCGCAACCCTCCTCCTGATAGCCGTAGCGAATGCCGTCGAAACGGGCCAGGTTGGAGAACGCCTCGGCCGGGCCGATGACGTAGTAGGCGGCGATGGCGGCATCCAGGTGCGGCAGGTCGACCTCGACCAGTTCGGCGCCCTGGTTCTGCAGCTCCTGGGCGGCGCGCTGAACAGCGACCTTGACCTCGGGCGTCAGGCCCTCGGCCTCCATAAACGCGGGGATGATGCCCACGCGCTTGCCCTCGATGCTGTCGTTGAGATGCTCGGTAAAGTCGACGGCGCAATCCTGGCTGGTGCAGTCGTACGGATCGTGGCCTGCGCCGGTAAGCGCGTTCATGGCCAGCGCGACATCCTCGACCGTGCGGCCAAAGGGGCCCACCTGGTCGAGCGACGAGCCAAAGGCAACCACGCCGTAACGGCTCACGGCGCCATACGTGGGCTTAAAGCCCACCACGCCGCACAGTGACGCCGGCTGGCGAATGGAGCCACCGGTGTCCGAGCCCAGCGAGAGCGCGACCTCGCCCGCGGTGACGGCGGCAGCGGAGCCGCCCGAGGAGCCGCCGGGCACGCGCTCGGTATCCCAAGGGTTGTTGGTGCGGTGGAACGCCGAGCTCTCGGTGGAGCTGCCAAAGGCAAACTCGTCCATGTTGGCCTTGCCCATGGGCAGGCAGCCGGCGTCGAGCATGCGCTGGACGCAGGTGGCGGTGTAGACGCTCTGGTAGTCCCCGAGCATGCGGGAGGCACAGGTGGTGCGCGTGCCCACGAGGTTCATGTTGTCCTTGATCGCCAGCGGCACGCCCGCAAGCGGGGGCAGCGGCTTGCCTGCGGCACGGTCGGCATCCACGCGCGCGGCGGCCTCGAGCGCAAGCTCGGGCGCCACCTGCAGGAATGCCTGGACCCCGCCCTCGCGCGCCTCGATGGCGGCAAGGGAGGCCTGGGCCACCTCGGTAGCGGTAAAGTCGCCGGCGGCAACGCCCGCGGCAATCTGGGCAGCGGTAAGGGAATCGAAGCTCTGCGCCATTACTCGCTCTCCCCCTCTCCCAAAATGGACGGCACGCGGAAGTAGCGGTCGCGCACGCTGCCGGCGTTTTCGAGCGCGACGTCGAGCGGCAGATCGCGCTCGGGCTCGCGCAGGTCATCGCCCATCACGTTGGACAGGCTTCCGATAGGATGGAACGTGGGTTCCACGTCGGGCAAGTCATATTGCAGGACGGGCTCGAGCATCTGGACGGCATCGTTCATGTAGGACGTCATCTGGGTGAGCTCGTCATCGGTCAGTGCGATCTTTGCGTACTCGGCGATGCCGCGCACGTCTTTCTCGCTGAGTGCCATAGGCGCTCCCTTCCGCATAACAGTTAAACCGCTCTAGTATACAGGGCAACGCCGGCTTGGAGCAGGCACTTTACCCAAATGCAGCGAAAACGTAACGAGGACGGCGGGCTGGCGGTTCTGCAGCGAAACCGCACCGTCCATAGCGAAAACCGTCCCGCCCACAACGAAAACCGTCCCGCTCACAACGATAACCGTCTCGCCCACAACGAAGACCATCACAACATTCGACGCTTATCGTCAAAATCGCAATTTTCATCGAATGTTGTGATGGTTTAGAAGCCCCGACCACCACAAAGGTGCCTGTCCCCATTGTGGTGGTTCTGGAGAATGTCTTATGCCGAGACCTTGGCCTTGCGGCGCTTGCGGATCGCGTGGATCACGATGTCCAGCAGCAACAGCACAATGGCCACGACCACGATGAGCACGGCAAACTCGCGCTTGCCCCAGTGGCGGCCGGCCAGCGACTTTTGCTTGTCGGCGTCCTTCTTGTTGTACTTGGTGCGCACGCAGTGCACCAGCAGGCGATGGTCGTTCACGCCATAGGGCGTGCAGGTGACGAGCGTCACCTTGTCGGCGCCGGGCTCGATGGTCAGCGACTCCATCTCCTCGGGCAGCACCACCTCGGAGTCCACCATCTTGTAGGCGAGCGTCTTGCTCATGGTGTGCAGCAGCACCAGGTCGCCGGGCTCCAGCGAATGGATGTCGTCGAACATGCTCAGGTTGTGCATGCCCGAGTGCGCGGTGAGCACGCAATGCGTCGAGGCGCCCCCCACCGGCAGGCTCGTGCCCTCCAGGTGGCCGACGCCCGCCATGAGGACCTCCTCGCTCGTGCCGTGGTAGATGGGCATGCTCACGTCGATGGAGGGAATCTCGACCCAGCTCATCATGGGGTCGCGGTCAAAGATGAGCTGCTGGGCATAGGGCTCGATCTGGTCGGCGGGAAGCTCAGTGGCCTCGCCCGCCAGCTGTTCGTTAAAGGAGCGCGCCTGGAGCAGGATGCGCTCGCGCTCCTCGGCAGACAGCGCGTCCACGGTGCTGGACACGGTGCTGATCTGGTTGAACACGCCCGAGGCCTCGAGCCGGTCCAAGATCCACGGCCAGGTCATAAGGCCCACGCCAATAAGGATGATGACGATGGTGATGAGCCGGTCGGCCCAGCGCGGCAGTCGCTTGCGACGGCGCTTGGGCTTTGGTTGAGGTTTGGGCTGAGGGCTTGAGCCGCCGTTGTCCGCGGCGTTACTGCTCTTCATATGTTTGGCGCCCTGCACCATCGCCGGTCACTCCTCTACAACTCAAGTTGTCTGAACAAATAATAGCCGATTAGCGAGCTCATGCGCTGCGCAACGCAGCCTGGCAGCATTGCGCAGTGCAAGTATGGGCCCGCATTTGAGTTTTCAAAATATCCCGAATCGGCTGGGCGATTCGGGATACAATGGCAATAGAAAACGACGCATCCCGCGTAAGTGTTCGAAAGCGCGGGCGGCCTAGTTTTCTGGTTTTGTTAAATGCCCGGGCCTCTAACCCCGGGCATTCTTATTTGCGCTTGTTGCAGCGCAAATGCCTTCTACCGTCCGCACCGCGCGTGCGCCTACGGACCTTAAACCGAACCTCATACGAGTCAAGAAACGCGATGACGAACGAGCCTACCGCCGCGAGGGCGGCGAGCGCGTTAAGGAATTTCAGCATTTGGGGACCTCCGATCGAGTCGTCGGCCGCCCGCGCACGGAATGCGTCGCAAGGGTATTTTACTGCGAGCACTCGCACTTACAGCTGGTAAACGCAATATTTGCAAACATTTGTTCGCTAATCATACGCTCGATCATACGAGCGACGGCGCCCCGGCTGCGCTGTTCAAAAAGAACGGGGCAAACTCCAGCGCGGAGTCTGCCCCGAAAAGAGAATGGCAAAGCAAGAACGTGGATGGACGAGAAAAGTGTCCGCAAGTCTCATGGCCATCACATCCCACCTGCCAAAGGGATGGGTGAGTGAGCGTTACTCCTGCTCGGACTCCTCAGCCTGCTTACGGCTGCGGATGAGGTGCGCCACGCCGATGCACAGCACCGCGCCACCAGCGATCCAAGTGAAGGTCACGCCGTTGAGACCGGTCAGCGGGAGGCCGGTGCCCTTCTGGTCGACGATGGTGAAGCTGAGCTTACCGGTAGATACGGCGGCAGAATCGGCCTTTATAACACCGTCAGCAGCAGTAACGTTGGCAGAACCCTTGTCCGGTTTCACTTCGGAGCCATCCTGCTTAAGCGTGCCGCGGGCAATAGTAAACGTGACACCATTGGAGGCAGAGTTATTGTAACCAGGCGCCGGAGTTACCTCTTTAAGGATGTAGGTGCCCTCATCGAGACCGACAACGTTGATCTTACCTTCGTTGTTGGTGGTCAGTATTGCGGCATCTTTATCTGTCGTCGTGGTACCGTCGGCCTTGATAAATTTGTCGGAGTCTTTCTCCTGCAGCGTGAACTGAACGTCCTTGAGCCCCTTAGTATCGTCATCGGAGCCCACCTTGGTGACATCGATGCCGTAGGTGTAGTCGTAGGCAGGGTGTTCAACCGTGGTTCCCGTACCCTCGGTACCCTCGGAATGCGGGTTGTTGGAATAGGTCAGTTTGACCTTGTTCTCTTGTGCTTTACCGAGCATGCCCGCCGAAATCTTCGTAGGATCAAGCTTGGCCTTGTAATTCACATAGACCTTCGAATCGCCGTTAACGGTAATGGCATTGTTGCTGGAATCCTTGGCTTCTTTCAGATTATCGAAAGAGACGGACAGGGTATTCTTGCCGTCATCCGTATTGTAGGACACTGTATAGGAATCGGGACTAACGATGCTCTCGCCAATTTTAACCTCGACAACGGGCTTGTTGTCATTGCCAAGCTCTGGAACCATCGTGAGAGGAAGCTCGTCCGTGAAGGCGTAGAAGTACTTATTGTACGTGTTGATGTTGCTCGCGACAGTACCGGCAAGCTGATACTCAACCAGCTGACCAGCAGCGGAGTCAGCTGCCTTGTTTGCAGCTTGGAAAACAGTTTTGTTGTCGTCCGTAACCCACTTGTCGTCCTTGTCGTCCTTGATGGCCTTGGTGACATTGGGGACGTCCTTCTTGGGCTCCGCATTTACATTGGCGCCGCCGACGATGGTAAAGATCGGCGAGGTGAACGCGTCTTCATTACCGTTGGTCTTATTAGCGTCCTTAGTCGAACCGACCTGAGCGGTCACAAAGAGCCAGTAACCAGCGGGCAGATTGTTGAATTTACCATCGGTCGAAGTCTTCCAGCCAGTGCTCTCGTTAGTTGTGGCAACTTCCTCCAAGGCTTTGGCGATTTTGTCGAGTGTGCTACCGGCATCGACCTTTACTCCCTCGCCAACGTTATCGCCAGCTTTTTTCGTAATGTAATCTGCCCAATCCTGCGCAGTAGCAGTATCGACAGGCTTATCGATCGCATCAGCAAATACGCCCTTTACAGCCCTTTCGGCATCAGATGACGCCCACGTGATATCAGAAAGCGTCTTGGGACCATTCCAAGCGTTGTCCTTATTATCCTGCGTGACCGTTGCCTTGAAAATCTGGATACCCTTGAAAGACGTATCCGTGTAGGTATCCTCCCTAATAGTAACGTCGCCTTTCTCCGTAGCCACAGGCGTACCCTCAGCAAACGCCATGGTCACCGGGGCCATCACACCGCCGAAGCTCAACGCCGCCGTGAGGCCTGCTGTCACTGCCAGGCGTGCGATGTTCTTGTTCATGCTCATCTTCTTTTCCTCCGTTTTCCGTTTGATTCTCATTCGATCGGTCATCGTCTGTCTGTGTCTTAGCATCTGCTTCGCTACGTCTCGCCCCGCTCTCTGTGGGGCTGCCAGCTACTCTTTATGGCTGCCACCTCCCCGCTTGACCAGGAGCGCGACCACGATGAGCGCGGCTCCGGCGACCGCTGCGGCGGCCGCGGCGTACATTGCCATATCGCCAGTCGAGGGCATAAAGCCTCCGGTGGTAATGCTAGGGGGTGTGCCGGTGGGCGTGTTGATGAGCGACGCCTCCAGGCTGCCCATCGACCCGTCCGCGCTGTCGGCGCGCAGGGGCGACTCGGCCGTGATGGTGAGCTTGGGCTTGGCGGCGGCCACTTGGTCGACGTCCAGGCCCTCGGCCTTGACCGTCACGGAGCGCGTGCCCTCAAAGGCGGTGTAGCCCTTGGGTGCCTTGAGCTCGCGGACCTCCAGCTTGCCCGAGTCCACGCCCGAGACGGTCACGCGGCCGTCCTCGCCCGTGGTAACGGTGGCCTTGCCCTCCGCATTCCACGTGCCGTCGGCCGCCAGTGTGCGGCCGCGGTCATCGGTGATGCTCAGGACCGCCCCGGCGAGCGGCTTGTCGCCGTCGCTGCCGCGCTTGGTGAGCGCGAGATCCCAGGTGTAGGCGCACGCATCGTCACTCGGCGTGCGGGTGAAGCCGGCGTCGCCGGACTGGTCGGCAAAGGGAGAGCGCGGGTAGCGCAGGTAGACCTCGTTGGGGTTGCCCTTCGCGATGCCATGGTTGCACGCGCTGTTGAGCGGCGCGTTGTACACGGCGACCACGCGGGCGCCCGCGGTAAAGGCGTCGGCCCCGCCGAGCGCGGCGATGAGGTCGCCGGTGTGCACGGTGAAGGTCTTACCGTCGGCCGAGACCCTGCACTGGGCCGTGATGTCGGTCCAGCCCTTCGCGGGCTCGGTGCCGGCGCGGCCGTCCTTGCCGGTCTGGACGGCGTCAAAGCCGCCGTCCGCGCCCGCCGCCACGTACACGCGCATGCTCGCGGCCACCTTGGAGGGGTCGAGCCCCGCGCTCATGGTGTCGACGAACCGCACCGTATAGGTGTCGTAGGCGGTAAGACCCGCCGGGACCGTGGCAGAGAGGCGCCAGTACAGGTCGTCGGCGACCGTGGCGTCGGCGGCCTTCTGCCATGCGGCGGCGCTGTCCTCCAGCACATGCTTGGACACCTTGGGGGTCGCCGCCTTGGGCTTGACGGTGACGGCGCTGCCGCCCACCAGCGCCATGATCGGCGCGGTGCCGGCCTCGTTCTGGGAAATGGCTTCGTCGTCGGCGACGATGAGCCAGTAGCCACAGGGCAGCTCGGCCGCCGTGCCCGCATTGAGGGCCACGGGCACGGCGCCAGAGCTCTGGAGGGAACGAGCGAGCTGTGCGCTCAGCGCGCTCGTAAGGTGGGAATCGGTGTTGAGCCACTCGGCAGCTTCCTGCGCGGTGGTCTGGGATTTGGGCATGCCGGCGCTGTGCAGCACAGGCAGCGCGGCGTCGCGCACGGCGTCGCTTGCCCAGGCGAGGTCGGTGGCGATCTTGGCGTCGCTGTCGCCGTCGACGACGTTGGCACTAAAGATCTGGCAGGCGTCGTAGCTGCGCGCCACGGTGCCGCTCACCGTGATGGAACCGGTCGAGGTCGGCGCGGCCTGCGCGGATGCGGGGAACACAACCGCGCAGGTGCCGATCAGGAGGGCAAGCAGCGCAAACAAGATCGGGAAGGAGCAAACTCTCTTATTCACGACGCTCGCCCCCCTTCGCATTCGCCTTGCGACGAATGTGCATCCAGGCCGCAGCAGCGCAAAGCACCGCCGCGCCGGCAAGGTACGTCAGAGTGACGCCCGACATACCAGAAAGGGGCAAAGAGGTGGAGTAGGTGTTGGTGAAGGTGGGGGTGGACTCGGGCTTGCTGACGTCGAAGGCGACGGGAACCTGCTTGTTGGGATCGATATCAATACCGTCAGCGTCCTTGATTTTGGTAAAGGTCACTTTCTCGGCCTCGATTGAACCGTTCTCCTTGTCCTTCATCGTGACATCAAATCGATAGACCGACTTGTCGTACGTATAGTGCGAGAACAGCGAAAACTCTGTACTCTCGCGCACGTAGTACTTGAAGTCTTTTTTAGCGCCACGACCCGAATCATCAGAATCTCCCTGCTTCAAGCTGGCAAGGTCATACTCAATATTTGGGAAATCAAGCTTCTGGGACTTTTTGCCGTTGGCCTTAGTCGTAACCCTCTCAGCGTTCTCGAACCCTTCGTTATCCGCAAACTCGAGCGTGAACTCCTTCATCTCGCCACCCTCAACGACCTTAGTCGCCGCTGGCGTCCAGGAGCCGACAGAGGCATAGGGCTCAATTTTGTTGATAAAGGTCGGGTTATTCTCGCCACCGATAACAACCGTAGTCTTCGTGTCATCCGAGGTGTTAACGGAATAGCTTCCGGAGGCAAGTGCTACGAAGTTGCTACCATCCTCGTTCTTTTTATAAACTGTTACTTCTTTTACCTTGTAATACTTAATTGGAATCGACATGAGATGGTCGATATTGTATGGATTGCTATCAACTGTTGCCACGATCTTGTAAATGGTCTCGTCGAATTTGGTATCCAATTCGTTTTCGCCGCTGATGGGTTCCTCAACAAGATAGAAAACGTATTGTCCCGAAGAATAGTCCTTGCCAGAGTCGAAGGTGATATTGCCGTTTGTTTGATCAACAGGCGCCTCGCCCGCAACACTGCAATCGCCCATATCAAATGTGTCGTCATCTTTCCAAGAAGGCTCGATGTCACCATCCTGGCGCAGCAACTTAAATCTGTAATTGTGCGTGCTAAGGCCTTGCGAGATTCCCTTTTCATCTTTAAGCACCTTGGTGGCATTGAGCTTCATGCTCGGATAAACACTCAGATCCTTGACCTCGCCAACGACAAGATCGCCGTTGGTCATGATGCCGCCACCGTGGGTGTAGGAATAGTTGCCACTGATAATGGTCGTAGCCGCTGTCTGCGCCTTTCCCATGGCATCGGCAGTCGGATGGGCCTCAAGACCGAACATGTACTTGGCCTCGGCGCCGCCATTTGGCTCAATGGTGATCTTCTCGCCGTCGCAAGTGCCCTGCCAACCAGCCGAGTCGCCGCCGAGCATCTTGCCGAGCACAACTGCAATTGTCGAGTTCGCACCATCTTTTTTACGCACCAGGAAGAAATCCTTATGGCCGGATTTTTTGAAGGGCTCGGTAATGTACTCGGAGTTACTATCCTCGTTCTTCCCATATCCGCCGGCAGAGTAGTGTTCACCATTATTATCTTTATTGTTATAAATAGCGGCACCGTTGGAATGCGAAACGATTGTTTCGCCCGTAGGGCAAGCGCCAACGCCGCCGCCCCAGCCGCCAGCCTCATTTTCGGCAATCAACGTCTTTACGATATTGAGCTTGCCGCCCTTCTGGATAAAGACGCCACCGCCGCCCCAGTCGCCGCCGCGATCCTTACCCGTCATAGTCTTGTTGTTCGTAATGTAAATCTTGCTGTTCTCACCAGCGCTAATTGTTGCCATCGTACCAGTGTTGTCACCGCCAGCGATACGCAAACCGCCGCCCTCAGCGTTCTCCGCCACGTTGCCGGCAATCGTGCCGCCAGTCATTTCAAACTCGATGGTCTGGTTGTAAAAACCAGCGTAAACGCCGCCGGCAGCCTCATGGGAGTAGTTAGCAGTAACTGAGCCACCCGTTATACTGAGCTTGCCACCATTTACACATGCAATGCCACCGCCACCGAGCAGGCCATTGTTAAACGATTCAGAGATATTGGAATCGACACGATTGTTAGTAATGCTTGCCGAATCGCTGATACTAACGCAAGCATTTTTGGTAAAGACGCCGCCGCCATAACCATTTTCGGGACTGCCGCCGCTGTTGCAAGTGTTTTCATACGTAGCGTTGCCAGAGATAATTCCGCCCGTAAGCTTCAGGGTGGCTCCCTTGTCAGCATAGATGCCGCCGCCAGAACCCGACTTGTTTCCCGCGACCACGCCGCCTGTCATTTCGAGACTGGCATTCGCGCCCGCCTTCTCGCCCGTTATGCACAGGCCACCGCCCCAGCCACCGCCGTTGCCATTGGTGACGTAACCGCCTTCGATTTTGACTTTGCCCTCAGAAAAAATCACATGGCCGTCATCGCTCAGATTGGCGGCCGTGGTAATCATGCCGCCCTTGAGATCGAGCGTGCCGCCCTCTTTAACGGTGACCACATGCTTTACGGAACCGCTGTCCGATGCCGCATCAATAGCGCCAAAGCCCGTAACGACATGCCTGATCGTAGTCTCGGTTGTGCCGAGTCCATCTTGATTGGGCGTGCTCTTGGTCTCAAAGTAAGTAAGACTCTTAGGAGTGCCACTATTTGAGCCGTTTCCTGTTTCCCATTCCATAGACGCAAGATGACCCGCCGTCGTTTCGACCAGGGTCTGTTCGTCTTTTGTTTTACCTAAATCCTCGATAGTGAGTGTGGCTCCATTTTCGACCACAAAGAAGGAGTCTTTGTTGCCGGAACCACGGTAGAGCATGTGTCCCGCAAGATCGATAGCAGTGTCTTTGGTGATGGTGATCTGCTTATCCGAATAGGCAAAATCCGTCAGTCGGAACTTGCCGCCATTGGTGAACGTCTCAGCAATATTACCTTTCACCTCGTTATAGCCATCGGCACTGACGGTAGCGGGAGCGATAGCGTTTTCATCGTTAGTTTCATCATCAGAAGGCTGTGTATCGGAAGGCTGCGCGGCGCCCTTGGCCTCCGCGTCGTCGGACGGCAGTCCCGCGGCAGCGGCGTCTTCGCTCGCGCCATTCTCGGCATCATCGCTAATCTGCTTTTCGGCACCCCCGTTAGTGGTGCTGTCTACACCAGTAGACTCACTTGAGGAACCCCCCCCCATCACAGTTTCTTCGGTAGAAACCGTCTGGGCATCGTTGGCAATGGCCTGCGAGATTGGAGGCATGACGAGCGACAGTACCAGGCTCAACACGGAGGCTCCGCACAAAACGCCTGCCAGCACACGGCGCGTCGCTTTATTACTCTGCTTAGATTTGTCTGAATTTGCTTTCATCGATGTCTCCTCCCCAAGAGACCGCGATCTTGCTCTTTCACTATCAAACGTATCTGCGCAATCTGTAATTGCGCACGCTTAGTAATGACTATTCTAACGATTGTTTGAACATCTGGGCAAATAAACCGATAGTTTTGTAGCGAATTGTCAATTCTCTTGACAATTGCTCAGATTTACCTTCGTTTATTCGCTATCTATTTTTTGTTTCTACTGGTAATTTAGTTGCCCATCATTTTTTAATGGCATTAGATTTATTTGCACAACATTTTGCTCAAGAGTAAACATCCTGTAAACAGTCGAAAATTGACCATGAGCTGTAGGTCATTTACCGGGAGAAATACCCTACCAAACTGATGAGAATATCTTTAACTCATCGGTAGTCAGAAGCGTAATGTTCAGACAACCATATTGGTATTTGCGCGCAGATTGCAGGCATCAACTCGCCCAAATCGCCTGAGGCCACCACAAAGGTGCCTATCCCCATTGTGGCGGTTCTCCCCCGGCGCTACAGCAGATGTTCCTCGATAAAGATCGCTATGCCGTCTTCGTCGTTGCTCGCGGTTACAAAATCAGCTGCGGCGCGGGTGGCGTCGCTGCCGTTTGCCATGGCCACGCCCACGCCGGCGTCGGCCACCATGCAGGTGTCGTTATCGGCATCGCCAAACACGCAAATGTTCTCGAGCTCCATGTCGTTGAGCTCCGCCACGCGCACAAGGCCGCGCGTCTTGGACACGCGCGGATCCATGAACTCGTAGAGCCGCTGCGTGGTTTGCAGAGCCGCCGCCTTAACAGTGTTATCGGCAAACGTCGACGCCCGCTCAATCACCCGCGGCATTACCTCGGGCGCCATGGTAAACATCACCTTGGGCTGCGGCTCGCGCAAAAACTCGGCAAAATCGACCACCTGGTAGGGCACGCCGTCGACGCGCGACAGGTGCTCGACGCACGCGTTGCTCTCGGGCACGTAGAACACGCCGTCTCGGGGGCAGACGGGCGTTGCTGGAAGGTCCGCCATGTGCTTGCAAATGCGCGCGATGGTCTCGCCCGGCAGCGGATAACTCAGCTCGTTGATGTCATGCGCGCGGTCGATGACCTCGGCGCCACCGCAGCCCACCATCACGTCTACCAGGCCTTCGATGCCCCAGAGCTCGTACATGGCCTCGGTCGCGCGGGCGTCGCGCCCGGTGCACAGGCCAAAGAGTACGCCGCGCTCGCGCAGGGCGCGAATCGCCGCCACGGTGCGCGGGGACACCGTGTGCTGGCTCGTGAGCAGCGTGCCGTCGATATCGCAGAGTACGGCTTTAATGTGGCTGAAGGTGGTGTCCATGGGGGCCTTTCTGGGTTGTGCGACGGTGCTGGATGAGGTCGAAAGTGGTGTACATGGTATACCAAGGCGCAGGCGCGGCCCGTCAAAGCAAAAACCACCACAAAGGTGCCTGGCCCCTTTGTGGTGGCCGAACCCGAAGGGTGGCCTGGCCGGAGCGCAAACCATCACAACATTCGACGTTTTTCGGCAAAATCGCGATTTTCATCGAATGTTGTGATGGTTTTTACTGCCTTGCGGCACGATCAAAATGTCGGCGTTCAAACAGCAGCAACGCCGCGGGAACCGCCGTCACGACCATGCCCGCACCAACGAGCGTCTGCTGCACGCCAAACGTCGCCGCCAGCCACGGGGCAATCGCCAGCGGGGCCACGCCGGCGAACATGTTGCCAAAACCCATGACCGAGTTCACGCGACCGAGCTGCTCGAGCGGGGCCGTCGTTTGCACGATCGTGTTGTGGAGCGGGTTGACGACGCCCCAGGCCACGCCCAGGGCAATCTGGCCAATGAGCGCCACGCCCACATACGTTGTTCCCACGTAGAGCAGGCTTCCCAGGCCCACGGACATAAGCGCCGCGAGCAGCGTTTTAAGGTTGATCAGATGCGGCGGCAAACGGAGCGCAATAACGGCGCCCAGCACCGCGCCCACACCGCTGGCCGACGAGAGCCAGCCCATCCACTCAACACCGACATGCAGAACATCGCGGTAGAAGAACGACTCCAGCGGATCGAAAGCTCCATAGCCAAAGTTCGAGAGGAAGATGATGCAGAAAAGTAGCGCGAGGACGCTGTTGGTGAAGACTGTCTTGATGCTGGTCGCGAAGGTTGCGCGGGCGGACGTGCTAGGGTTGGAGCTTTGTCCCGCACGCTCCCCTTCCTCTGCCGAATCGGCATCCGCATACCCGGCGACGCGACCTCCTTGCGGCCTAAAGCCCCAACCGGCGACGAGCGCCAGTACGGTAAAGATCATCATGAGCACGAACACCGCGCGCGACGACGCGGCCGCCGCGACAAAGCCGCCCAGTGTGGGGCCAACGATGATGCTCACGTTTGAGAGCATGGCGATGGCGGAGTTGATGTCTTTGAGCTCGACAGGATCGTCAGTGAGGTAAGCCGGATAGGATGTGGCGATGGGCTGGGCAAACCCCATCACAAAGCCCAAGAGCGCCGCACCGAGCAGGACGATGCCGGTCGCGCTGCCAAAGGCGATAATCGCCGCGCCGGTTGTCAGCGTGCCGACGATGCTCGCCCGGAAATGCCGACACGGGCCCCAGGCGTCGAGCGCCGCGCCACCCGCAAAGGATCCCAAGATCACGAATACATTCATAAACAGGACGGCCAGCGATGTCGCCACGACCGAGGCATCGTCCGCATAGGTGAGCGTTCCGATAACGCCGATAAAATAACTAGTCTGAAAACCGGTGTAGATAAGAAAGCGCATTGCCACCAGGCGCTTGGCCTGCACGGGCAGCGATGATTGAGGTTTTGAGAGAAGAGGGATGAGCATGGAGACTCCTTGTTTCATACGAATACGGGCGGCGGGCATTCGCCACCGTCTGTCAAATCAATCTATCCGCATGAAACTTTAAGGACGCATCAAGCCTCTTCTCTCCGTTTTTTGCCCGTCATGAACTATTTGGTAGATTGTAAGGCATGTCCCACACATCTACCAAAGCAAAAACCACCACAAAGGAGCCTGGCCCCTTTGTGGTGGTAATGACGTTTTCCCTGATAAAACCTGCCAAAATAAACCTGTCCCTTTTTGGCAGGTTTTAGGCCAGATGATCTTGAATCAGGTCGCAGATGGCTCGGGCGTCGTTGATGTTGATGGCTCGGGTCGCAAAGCCGGCGTCGAAGGCCTGACGCGCCAGGGCTTCGTTGCAGGCAAGGGCCAGCGTGTGGCCATCGACCAGGTCGAGCGAGCTCTTGCCGCGCAGACGGTCGACACCGGAGCGCGCGACGACGATGTTGTCGAAGCCCTCGGTCTTGTAGCCCTCGATGATCACCACGTCGACATCGTTGTAGCGCGACAGCAGCTCGCGCGCGGGCATCTCGTCCTCCTCGCGCGTGTCGGCGTACTCCGCCCAGCGCGTGGCGCAGATGAGGCCCACGTGTTTGGATCCGGCCTGGTGATGGCGCCAGGTGTCCTTAGCGGGTACATCGATATCAAAGCCGTGATGCCCATGATGCTTGAGCGAACCCACGCGCAGGCCGCGGCGGGTGAGCTCGGCGATAACCTTCTCGACAAGTGTGGTCTTGCCCGAGTTTTGGTAGCCGATAAACGCGATCGCGGGGACAGCCGGGGCCGGAGCTGCAGGCGCGACGGCGACGGGTGCGCTACCGTCTGCGGCGGCAGCCTCAGCAGCAGCGGCCTGACGCTCTGCGCGATCCCACACGCCCGAGCGGCCGCCCTCCTTGTGCAGCAGGCGCACGTCGACGATCTCCATGCCGCGATCAACTGCCTTGCACATGTCATAGATGGTCAGACACGCGGCACTCGCGCCGGTCAGAGCCTCCATCTCGATACCCGTCTTGCCCGTCACGCCCGCCGTAACCAGAACGTAAAAGCCAACCTGCCCGTCCGCGCGCGCCGGCGCCCAGCCCTCGGGCACGTCCTCGGCCGGCGTCCCCGCCGAAGCAATGGGCGCAATGTCGCACTTGCTCTTGGTAATGAGCAACGGATGGCACATGGGGATGATGTCGCTCGTGCGTTTGATGGCCATAATGCCCGCCACGCGCGCGCAGGCAAGCACGTCGCCCTTTTTGGCGCGGTCCTGCAGCACCATAGCCTGCGTCTCAGGATGCATGAGGATAGTGCCCTCGGCGATAGCAATGCGATGGGTCTCGGCCTTGTCGGACACGTCGACCATGCGCACCTCGCCCTTGGTGTCCACGTGCGTCAGCTCGTCACGACGGGCGTCACGGGCGGGCTCAGTGGCAGCACCGGCAGACGGCTGCGCGCCTGCAACGGCATCGCTGGCCGCAGCCGCGACTTTGTGGGCAGACATCGCGGCCCTGCGAGCGGCCTTGGTGGCATCGGCGTACCTGCTCTTGGCCATATGATCATCCTCCGATTTGGGACATAAATCGTTGCGTGCCCTCAATTATCGCGTGTTCCTGCGGTTTGTGGGCCACGGCATCGCGCCAAATCGAAAGTACCTGCATATCATCACCACGGCGCAGGGCGTCGCGCACCGAATACTCGGCATCGCTGAACAGGCACGGACGCACGTTGCCATCGGCCGTCAGGCGCAGACGGTTGCAATTCGCACAAAAATGGTTGGACATGGCGCTGATGAAGCCAACCGTTCCCGCCGCGCCCGGAAAGTGCCAGTAGCGCGCAGGGCCCGCGCCGGCAGGAGCGTCGTTGATGTCGAGCGGCTCGAGCTCGCCCAGCCCCGCCGCGGTGGCCCCGGCATTGATGCGCGCCCGCAGCTCATCACTCGGCACGGTATCGCTCGCGTCCCACAGCTCGGGATTGAGCGCGGGCGCATGCGGGTCCACAGCGCAATGCGAGCTCGTGTGCTCGTCACCGATGGGCATGTATTCGATAAAGCGCAGGTGGATGGGGCGGTCGACGGTCAGCCGTGCGAGGGCCTCCACATCTTGGTTGAGCCGGCGCACCACAACGCAGTTGACCTTAACGGGCTCAAAGCCCCAAGCTAGCGCCGCGTCGATGCCAGCCATGGTCTGTTCGAGCCGGCCCAGGCGCGTGATCTTTCCAAAGAGCGTAGGGTCGAGTGTGTCGAGCGAAATGTTGACGCGATTAAGACCGGCGTCTTTGAGCTGCGGCGCCGACTTGGGCAGCAGGGCGCCGTTGGTGGTGAGCGAGATGTCCTCGACCTGCGGAATCGCGCGGATGTCGCGAATAAGCGGGATGATGCGGCGGCTGACCAGCGGCTCGCCGCCCGTCAGGCGTATGCGGCGAATGCCCTCCCCCGCCACCAAGCGCACAAAGCGGGCGATTTCCTCGGCGCTGAGCAGCTCGTCGTGCGCGCGGGGTGCCACGCCATCGGCCGGCATGCAGTAAATGCAGCGGAAATTGCACTTGTCGGTAACGGCAATGCGCAGGTAGTTGATATCGCGGCCAAAGCCGTCATGTTGCACGTACCCGTCCACGCAGCCCTCCCCTCACACGGCGTTTTATTCTTCGGAAAACATAATACCCCACGAGAGAATCATGCCGACACCCGTACGACAGGACAGGTCGCCTCGAGCAAAACGGACTTTCCAAGCCCATCCTCAACACAGACCATCACAACATTCGATGCTTTTTCCGTTTTTGGCAAAAAACGTCGAATGTTGTGATGGTTTGCCTGCCCACAGCACCCCGCAGAAGGACCAAAACGCCCCTAAAGGCCGCCGTCCCAGTGCCGAATCACGAATTCTCGTAGGTCGTTCTGACGTTTCTGGAACGCTTCGCTTCGGTCGCACTTAAGGCCCATAGCGAGCGCGATGGCATTCATCGCCCGATGCAATTGCAGTTGATGGGCAAACTGAGTCCCGGTGAGGACGATCATCCTAAAGCCCAGCGCGCTCAGCACGGTCATACGCTCCGCATCCGACGCGCTGCGCTGTTTATCAAGATGGTCCGAGCCGTTGTACTCAATCCCCGTACCGCTCGCAGGCGCATATACGTCGATTTCGAAATACCCGGCCTTTGCGAGATACTTGAACTCGTTGGGAACATCGACCCGATGGTTGAGCTCGATCTTGGCGTATCCCAGCCCTCCCTGGGAACGTTTTGCTACGACCATGATTGCGGTGGCCGTCTCCATGGGCGACCGCGCGCCATCGTGCACGCGCTTGAGCACGGCGGCCGCGCGTATGGCCCCCTGACGAGATCGGTTCTCATTGCAATAAGCAATCAAATCGGCGACGGTATACCTCTGCCCCATCTCGATATAATCGCCTGTCGACAGATGATTCAAATGGTATCGGGCGCAGATTTCATACCCATATTCCAGCTGCTCGGGCTCACTCATCCACGAGCCCGCTTGGACAAAGCACATGGCCTCATCAACCACTAGAAGGCCCTCTGCCACCTCGATAAGATGGCCTGGAGGTACCGGCGCCCCAAACACGTGACACCTAAATCCAGCCGGCGTCGAGCGCTCAAAATCGAAGTTGACGAGCGCATCGATATGATCGAGCTCTTCTCGTGGAATACCAAGCGAAACCAGATAGTCGGTAACGATCCCAACTGCCGTTGAAGCCCTCAGCCCTTTGACATCGAGTCCCAATTTGGGCAGGCTCGCGGTCGGTTCCGCCTCGTTAGCAAGCGAGTCCTCATCGTATAGACTGCTTGCTCGCGAGAGCAGCTCGGACGGGCGCGCCACGTTATGGTACAGCCAGGCAGTCTTATGGGACAGGACGATCGGCAGGTCCATGAGCCCTCCAATGGAGTCGGATAACCAACCTTATTCCCCTGCCCACGGGTCCGCACACCTTCGTGCGCAAGAAAGCGATTCCACCCGGTCGAGCGGCAGAAAAACCATCACAACATTCGATGCATTTCCCGTTTTTGGCAAAAAACGTCGAATGTTGTGATGGTTTGAGGCGAGGTGAGGGGCACAGAGGGGTCAAAGCATCGTGCTTGGAGCGTGACTTTTTTCACCCCACTGCCAACACAAACCTTGACTCTACAATCGTTGTAGGGTTTTCACTACACTGGTAGCTAAATGAACCAATCCAGAAAGTACCCCGCCCATGGAACACGACCTCACACGCGGCAATGTCCTTAAGACCATCACGGTCTTTGCCCTGCCTTATATGCTCTCGTACTTTTTGCAGATGCTCTACGGCATGGCCGACCTGTACATGATGGGGCAGTTTAGCGGCGCCGCCGGCATCACCGCCGTGGGTAATGGCGCGCAGACGCTCTATATCATTACCGTGACGCTTGTGGGCCTGGCCATGGGAACGACGGTCATCGTCGGCCACGCCGTGGGCTCGCGCCGCTTCGACCGCGCCGAGACCGCCATCGGCAACACCATCACGCTCTTTATGGGCGTCTCGGTGGTGCTGGCCGCTGTCCTGCTCGCGCTTTGCCCGCAGATCGTGGCGCTCATTGGCACGCCGGCCGAGGCAGTCGAAGGCACCGCCGCCTACCTGCGTATCTGCTTTATGGGCATCCCCTTTATCGCCGCGTACAACATTCTTTCGGCCATCTTTCGCGGGCTGGGAGATTCGCGCTCGCCCATGTACGTGATCGGCGTGGCATGCATCATCAACATCGCGCTCGACTTTCTGTTCATCGGCCACATGGGGCTCGGCCCCGTGGGCGCGGCGCTCGGCACGGTAACCGCCCAGACGGCCAGCGTTGCCCTCGCGCTCGTGTGGCTCAAGAGCCGCCGCACGAACATCCACGTTAAGCGCAGCGACCTGCGCCCCCAGCCCGAGGTGCTCGGCAGCATTCTTAAGATCGGCGTGCCTGTGGCCGTGCAGGACGGCTGCATCCAGGTGGCGTTTATGTTTATCACCGTCATCGCCAACCACCGAGGGCTCGTCGACGCCGCCGCCGTGGGCCTGGTCGAGAAGATGATCAGCTTTTTGTTCATTGTGCCGAGTTCCATGGGCGCCACCGTCAGCGCGCTCACGGCGCAAAACGCCGGCGCGGGCAAGGGCGACCGCGCACGTCAGGTACTCAAAGACGCCATGACGATCTCGGTGGTGTACGGCTGCCTGATCACGGTGCTGATGTGGCTGGTGGCGCCGGCGTTTATCGGCTTTTTTGCCAAGGACGCTGCGGTAGTCGCCGCCGGCACCGGCTATATGCGCAGCTACATTTTCGACGCGATTTTTGCCGGCATCCACATTTGCTTTAGCGGCTTTTTCGCTGCGTATGGCAAGAGCTACATCGGCTTTGCGCACAACGTGCTGGCCGTGGCGCTCATTCGCGTGCCCGGCGCTTGGCTGCTGTCGAATGCCTATTCCGATACGCTGTTTCCCATGGGCATCGCCTCGCCGTGCGGTTCGATTTTGTCGGCAGTCATCTGTGTTGTCGCGTTTACCGTGCTCAACCGACACGGGGCTTTTGACAAGTTGGCAGCGTAGCGGGGCAACGCGAGATCGCTCTCATTGACGGCATCATCAGCGACGACCCGGCGACCCGAGTGACGCAGATCACGGTGCCGGTTTCCCCAGCAAAGTAAGAACCGCCCGGAAGGCATCATGCTTCCCGGGCGGATCTTCAATTTGGCCATCGACGCCTTAAGCCTGGGGCAACTGACCAGTAGCCAGGATCTGCTCGAGTGCGTCCTCATCCAGCACGGGCACACCCAGCTGCTCGGCCTTGGTGAGCTTGGAGCCTGCCTTGGGGCCGGCGACCAGATAGCTCGTCTTCTTCGACACACTGCCCGAAACCTTGGCGCCGAGCACCTTGAGTGCCGCGCCCGCCTCGTCGCGGGTGCGGTTGACGAGCGTGCCGGTGAGCACGAAGGTCAGACCCACGAGTGGCTGTGCGTCGGCGAGCTCGCCTGCCACGCCAGCGTCGGCTGCGGCCTGCGCGTGCGCGGCGCCCAAGTCGACCTCGAGCGAAAGGCCCGCTTGGCGCAGGCGCTCCAGCACGGCAAGGTTCTCGGGCACGGCCAGGAACTGCTTAACGCTCGCCGCAATCTTGGGACCGATGCCCTCGCACTCGGCGATGTCCTCTTCGCTCGCCAAGATGAGCTTGTCAATCGACAGGAATCGCTCGGCGATGACCTCGCCCACGCTCTTGCCCACGTGGCGGATGCCCAGGGCAAACAGCACGCGACCGAGCGGCTGGCTCTTGGACTTGTTGAGCTCGGCGATGATTTTCTCGGCCGTCTTGAGGCCCACCGGGATGGGGTCGCCCTTCTTGACACCCTTTTTGCTGTTGGAGCTGGCATAGGTGCGCCCCGTGTCCAGGCCGGCGATGTCGTCGACCGTGAGCTGGTAGAAGTCCGCGACGTCGTGAATCAGGCCAGCAGCGATCATCTTGTCGACGATCTCGTCGCCCAGGCCGTCGACGTCCATGCAGCCACGGCTCACCCAGTGGAGCAAGCGCTCCTTGAGCTGCGCGGGGCAATCGATGGAGACGCAACGGTAAGCGACCTCGCCATCCTCGTGGACCACGGGGCTACCGCACACGGGGCAGACCTCGGGCATATGCCAGTCGACAGAATCGGCCGGGCGCTTGTCGAGCACCGGGCCCACGACCTCGGGAATCACGTCGCCTGCCTTGTGCACGATGATAGTGTCGCCCTCGCGCACGTTTTTGCGACGGATCTCATCGATGTTATGCAGCGTGGCGCGCGCGATGGTGGAGCCGGCAACCGTCACCGGGTCGAACTCGGCGACCGGCGTGAGCACACCGGTGCGGCCCACCTGAATGCGAATTTCGCGCAGGACGGTCTGCTTTTCCTCGGGCGGGAACTTAAAGGCAATGGCCCAGCGTGGTGCGCGGGCGGTAAAGCCCAGGTCGAGCTGCTGCTGGAAGCTGTCGACCTTTACGACCACGCCATCGATGTCGTAGTCCAGGTCACCGCGATGCTCGAGGGCCTGGGCGCAGAACTCGTGGACCTCGGCCGGCGTGGCGCAGCGTGCCACGTTGGGGTTGACGCTAAAGCCGGCGCTGCGCAGCCAATCGAGAAACTCGCGCTGGCTGTGAACGTGCAGCGGGTCGGTATCGGCGATGGCGTAGATAAAGGTGGCGAGATCGCGGCGCGCCGTGACCTTGGGGTCCTTTTGGCGCAGGCTGCCGGCGGCGGCGTTGCGCGGGTTGGCGAAGGGGTCGCGACCCTCGGCATCGGCCTCGTCGTTCAGGCGCACAAAGCTGCCCTTGGGCATATAGACCTCGCCGCGCACCTCGATGGTGCGCCCGCGGTCGGCGCCCATGTGAGCGAGCGCCGGCTCGGACAGGTGCATGGGCACGTCCTTGATGGTTCGCACGTTGAGCGACACGTCCTCGCCCGTGGTGCCGTCGCCGCGCGTGGCCGCGCGCACGAAGGTTCCGTTTTGGTAGGTAAGCGCCACGCCCAGGCCGTCGATCTTAAGCTCGCAGGTATAGGTAACGCTGCCGGCACCGAGCGCATCCTCGGCGCGCTGGAGCCACGCGTCAAGTTCGTCCAGATCCATGGCATCGTCCATAGAATACATGCGTGCCATGTGCGTGACCGGCGTAAACTGCTCGCTCACGTAGCCGCCCACGCGCTGGGTATAGCTGTCGGGCGTCACCAGGTCGGGGTAGGTGGCCTCGATTTCCTGCAGCTCAACGAGCATTTTGTCGAAGGCGGCGTCCGTGATCTCGGGCGCGTCGAGCATGTAGTAGCGGTACGCGTGGTAATCGAGCTCGTGGCGCAGCTCGGCCGCGCGCGCGGCGGCTTGGGCACGGGCATCGGCCGGTGCAGCGGTATCCGTGCTCGCTGGCGTTTCGGTATCGATGTCCACGCCGTCACCAAACAGGCTCGATTGCTCCATAGCGGCACTCCTTCGCTCGATTTCAAACGGATACAAGAGTACCACCGGTCGCAACGGGGCCGAATAGCCCTTTCGAACCGCACCGAATCGGCAGCCGCCAGACCGGGGTGGATCGCGCGATCAAACCATGCTCTTATCAGCTTTAAATGATCCGTTTTCCTCCGTCCCCAACGGATCAATGAGAAAAGAGGGGCTGCCCCACGTTGATGAGACAGCCCCTCTGGCTTCGATATGTGCAATACGGCCCGTTAGAAACCCTGGCCGTAGCCCTGGCCCTGCTGGCCCAGCAGCTCCTCCAGATACTGGCGCAGCTGCTCGTCGGTAATACCGCCGTTGCCGGTGTCGGTCGAACTGTCGTCCTGCTGCTGGTTCTGCAGTTCCTCGTCAGAGCCCAGCACGACGGTGACCTTCTTCTCTTCCTTGCCGCGCATGAGCGTGATCTCGACCTTCTCGCCCACCTCGTGGCTGCGCAGCGCGATGATCAGGCCATCGGCGCTCGTAATCTCATCGTCGCCCAGCTTGGTGATGACGTCGCCCTCCTGGATGCCGGCCTTGGCGGCAGGACCATCCTCAACGACGCTCGCCACATACGCGCCGCTATCGGTGCTCAGCTTGTTGGTGCGGGCGTTGAGCGCGTTGACGCTCGAAAGCGTAGCGCCCATGTACGGATGCACCGGCGTCTTGCCGCCGATGATCTGGTCGGCAATGTTCTTGGCGTAGTTAACGGGAATAGCAAAGCCCACGCCCGAGCTGGAGCCCGAGTAGCTCTCGATGAGCGAGTTGATGCCCACCAGCTCACCGTTGTCGTTGACGAGCGCGCCGCCGGAGTTGCCCGGGTTGATGGCGGCATCGGTCTGGATCATGTTGGCATAGATGGTGTTACCGCTGGTAGAGCTCATGGCCGTGGAGCGATACAGCGCCGACACAATGCCCGTGGAGACAGACTGCTCGTTGCCGAACGGCGAGCCGATCGCCATAACCCACTCGCCCACGTTGAGCTTGGAGGAATCACCAATCTCGATCGGCGTGAGCTTGGAGGCGTCAGCATCCTTGAGCTTGATGACGGCGAGGTCGCTCGAGGCATCGTTGCCCACGAACTCAGCCTCGTAGGTGGTGCCGTCGTCCATGGTCACCACGTACTGGTCGTAGCCATCGACCACGTGGTTGTTGGTGAGGATGTGGCCCTCGGTATCGAGCACCACGCCCGAACCGACGCTGCCCGAGCTATCCGACTCATCGGCAGACTGCGAAAGCGAGCCATTCTGGCTACCGCTCGAAGTGGCGGTAATGGAAACCACGGAGGGCAATGCCTTGGCAGAAACGGCCTCGGCCAGCGTGGTGTCCTCGGAGTCGATGGTGATCTTTTGCGTCGATGAACCCGAAGCACCCGCCGTCACGGCATTCTTTCCGCCGCCAATATTGAGCGTGCCACTCATAATGAGCGCGATGACCAGCAGAGCGCCGCACGCACAGCCGGCGAGTGCCGTAATAAAGATCGGCAGCTTTTTGGTTTTGGCCTTGACCACCGTGTGCTTGTTTACAACCTGCTGGCCGCCCAGCGGCTTGCCGGTCTGTGTGTCGTAAGCCTGCACGTAGGGAATGTTGCCGTCGGCAGGCGTCGACTCCACCTGCACGCGCGGCTGCTGCTGGGTCTCGCCAGCGTTGCCCGCATCCTGGGGACGCTGGGAATCGTTCTCGCTCATGGCTGCGATCCTTTCGTCAAATAACCAAAGGCCCGCCAAACATGTGGCGGGCCATCATTGTTCACGTTGATTTGTACCCCAAGCTGGGCAGTCCCGAGCACTAGATGCCAAGATTTCAGCTTTGCTTAAGTAATGACATGCTTATAAGCCAATTCGTTTTATGCCGTCATGTCTATTCAATATAACAGTCGATAGCAAAATTATATGTTGAATCGTTAATAAAGTCCGTAATCGTCGCACCCATGCCTGATCCGCACGTCCATTTATCCTTCTCCGCGTCGTATGGCGTTGGCCCCCACCCCGTTTCATATGATGCTTCGCTTTCTGTGAAGTAGTTCATCACATATTTATCTTTCTGCATGAGCGCATACCAAGCGTTTGCGTACATCACAAGCGGATCGATTTGGACTATCGAGTACTTTCCGGAACGAATCTCAATTTCTGTTTTATCGTTATAATAAGCGACTGTGAGCTCAATCTTGGCAAGCAGCGGCAACGTTTCATCTGATTCCCTCTGGATTGTTATGACATCACCGGCCATAGCGTCGGCAGACACAGTTTTGCTCTCTGGCGTGAAAATAGTCTCTCTGCTTCTTGTTCGCGTTTTTTCATTGCCATTTTCATCTCTGACCACCGTGTCGACTACGAGCGTCAATCGCTTCTGAGCGTCCGGCAACTCCACGGCTTCTGCCATCCCGGCTCGCATCAAAATAGGAGCCCCCGCCATCAGACCTAAGAACTGCTTTCTGTCAATCATTCTTCATTCCCCTTGTCTACTTGATTTGACTTTCTCAGCTGAATGGGGATACAGAACAGTCCCGTCAAGTTCCTTATCTTCCACAAAAACTAGAATCCATTTATCACCTGCTTTCAACCCTGAGACATATCCGGAACTTGACTTACGGCGCATATCGATTCTCTTACGGCAACCACTTGACATAAGCGCCTCAAATTGCCCGTTATGAACATCCGATAGAGCACGCACCTCGACTGCAACAACCGTGTCGTTTTCTCCCCCATTAGTCGCCCTTAACAGAAAGAAGCTCGCTGCGGTGAGCAAAGCAAAGGAAAGCACCAATAGGAGCATTACCCTTCGAATGAACTTGTCGCCGTTCACGAGTACAATCAACCCTTGCAATATGTGCCATCGTGAGACGTGTAAATTGATACGTCATATGGAAGAAACTGTAGCTGGTTTGTCCATCCATTCCAAACAACAAGCAGGTACTTCTTGGCATTCGAGTATGTGTTATGCATTGCCACGTAGCCCACAACTGCCATTGCGTGCCCGCTGCCATTTGACCGGAGCCTTCCAGAGAAAATACTCAGATTCCCCGAGTCGGTATTCACCCTAAAGGAATCCCATGACGGATACCAAACGAATGACGTCCCAAGCTCCTTGCCTCGTCTTGCACAAAACTCCTTTAAGGCCGGAGCGGGTTTGTCAGGAGAAGTCTTGCCTTGAGTAAAGTACAGACCAGTCGCTTGATCATATTTCTTTCCTCCTTCTTCTTCCCATGTCCCCGACAGCCTCCAAAGCTCCGAGTATAAATCGGACAATTTAAGGCGGTTCAAAGTCACATAGTGACTGCTAACTGCAAACATTGCCGAAACAGCGCAAGCATAAGTCCCCGTTTCTTTGATAACTTCTGTTTGCGTTGGCGTTATTATTCCCGAAACCGTTTTGCTCGCATCAACAACATATCCCTGTTTATACAAATCCTTGGCAGATACAAAAACGTCATCGAAATGTTCCGGCGATCCGCTGCGATTGCCTCCCGAGGACAATTTATTTGGTACTTTTTTTCCACTTGCGTCTAAAACAATGTTTTTATCTAAGTCGGCAACGCCAACAGTTAGCTCGTCAATCTTTAACGCAACGACGTTATCCGAGGATGCGAGGAGTGCAATTTCTTCGCTTGCACTCTCGATAGGTAAAAGAGCGTTCGGAGCCAAGCAGTATTCGCTGATCCACCAAGATCGCTCTGAATCAAATACGACGTAGCCATAGTTAACGTCATCCCGCTTCGCACGAACGATATACCCGATTGATTCCCCATCGGAATTCACCATTTTTACTGGGTCACAAGCGGTCACCGGCTCATCCGATACATCATCAAAGAAAGCCTGCGCTTGCTCCACAGCTATTTGCGGTGTGACACGGACCAAGTCGTCGTCTCCAAAAACCAACCTTGGAGACATCAGGGCGGCAAGCAACACTATGAATCCGACAATCACCTTTCTCGAATAACGCATTTCTTCCTCCATCCGTGTAGTAGGGAGATACGGTAACTAAATGATATTCGCTAGATAGTGTTATACGTTTGATATTGTTTTTACTGACACACTTTTAATCGGTGAAAGGTCTTCTTTTCGCCCTAAACGAGAAAAGGGTACTGGAGAAACCTCCGGTACCCTCACATTGCCCTCTATTTACTTGCTAGTCCTTAAACAGATAGCCCACGCCGCGGACGGTGGTGATGTGCGCCGCGATCTGCGGGCCCACCTTGGAGCGGATGCGTCGGATGTGCACGTCGACGGTGCGCGTGCCGCCGCAGTACTCAAAGCCCCACACGCGGTGCAGCAGCACCTCGCGGCTGTAAGCGCGGTTGGGGTGTGTCGCCAAAAAGCTCAGCAGCGAGTACTCCATCAGCGTCAGGTCGATGGGCTCGTTATCGAGTGTCACCTGGTAGGTAGCCAGGTTAATCTCGAGGTTGTCGATGTTGAGCACATCGTCGGCGGCGACGGTCTCCTCCTCGCCCATCAGGCGCTGCGCACGAGCCTTGAGCTCGTTGGGCGTCGCCGTGGGGCATACAAAGTCGGCATGCGCGTGATTGGGCAGGCGCAGGGTGCCTAGCGCCTCGTCGTCGACGATCACCAACATGGGAACGCCGCCGCGATCGTCAAGCCACTTGGCAATCTGATCGATGCGGTCGCTGCGGATGCCATCGGAATCGAGGATCAGCAGGTCAAAGTCGTGCGCCGCAGTCGGCGAATCGGGGGTAGCCAGGCTCACCTCGACACCCAGGGTGGTCGTCAAGCTGCGGGCAAACTCGTGGAAGCGCGTCGTGCGCGCCATGAACAGGGCACTCTTTTCGGACATATCGGCCTCCAAGGAAATGAGCTCAATCGTACTGGAACAAGCCAGCGCGATTAGGAGTTCGCCAGGTAGTGCTTGATCTCCCACTCGGTAATCGTGGACTCAAACTTATGCCACTCGTCGCGCTTCTTTTTAAGGAAGAAGCTGTGGATGTGCTCGCCGAGGGCATCCTTCATAAACTGCGAGTCCTCAAACACGTCGAGCGCCTCTTTGAGCGAACGCGGCAGCGGCGTGTAGCCAGCCTCGACCATCTGGCGGTCGGTGAGCTTGAGCGTCTCGGCCGTTGCCTCGGGCGGGAGCTCCAGCTTGCGCTCGATGCCGTCCAGGCCAGCCGCCAGCGTGACGGCGTTGACCAGGTACGGGTTGGCCATGGGGTCGGGGCTGCGAAGCTCGATGCGCGTGGACAGCTGCTTGCCGGGTTTGTAGACCGGGATGCGGACCATACTCGCGCGGTTGCGCAGGCCCCACGTGGCGTACTGCGGCACGGAGTCGCCGCCGGTAGTAATGCGCTTGTAGGAGTTGACCGTGGGGTTGGTGATGGCGCTGATCTCGCGCGCGTGCGCCAGGATACCGGCCATGTAGTGTTTGGCGATGTCGGAGAGATGGTATCTCTCGTCGTCCTCGCCCCAAAAGACGTTGTTGCCGTCGTGGTCGAATAGCGACTGGCACAGGAACATAGCACTGCCGTCCTCGCCTGCCAACGGCTTGGGCATAAAGGAGGCGTGGCAACCGCTCTCGTAGGCCTGCTGCTTAATGATGAGTTTGGCCGTGGTGATGGCGTCGGACATGCTCAGGGCCTCGGCGTGGCGCAGGCTCATGCCATGCTGCGAGCGGCCAGCGGCGTGGAAGGTGTATTCCACGGGCACGGACATCTTCTCGAGCGTGAGGACCGTGTTGCGACGCAGGTCGCGAGCAGCATCGCTCACCGAAAGGTCAAAGTAGCCCACGTTGTCGAGCGGCTCGGGCGTGTGCTCGTCGGGGAAGTAGTAGTACTCCAGCTCGGCGCCCACGTTGAGCAGGTAGCCGGCCTTCTCGGCCTTATAGAACATGCGGCGCAGGGCGTCGCGCGGGTCGCCGGCAAACGGCTTGCGATCGGGGGTGCACACGTCGCAGAACACGCGGGCGACGCCGTTGTGGCTCGGGCGCCACGGCAGGATCTGGAAGGTCGAAGCATCGGGAAACGCCAGCATATCGGCTTCCTCGGGCGTGGCAAAGCCCTCGATGGCCGAGCCGTCAAAGCCAATACCCTCCTCAAAAGCGACTTCGAGGTCCTCGGGGCTAATGGCAAAGTTCTTGAGGCGGCCGAGAATGTCGACAAACCACAGACGCACAAAGCGGATGTCACGCTGCTCTACGGAGCGGAGTACGTAATCGATGTTCTGCTGGTTCATGTCGCTCCCCTTTCTTTCGGGCGGGTTTCGACTGGTCTATATCGCAGATACTATCGCAGAAAAATGTTTCCGCAGGGTTAAAGCGTATCAAGCGCTCAAAAAACGTGCGCGAACGGGCCGTTGCGAACGAGCGGCTAGCGCGAGGTCGATGCGCGGTGTTCGATGTGGCCGGGGATCTCGATGCGTTTGGGCGCCAGCTTTGCGGCCTCGCCCACGGTGGTGGTAACAACGTCGATGCGCTCGGAGAGGCGCTCGACTACGCGCTCGGCGATGGTAAGGGTATCCTGCGCGGCCGTGGTCACACCGCCAAAGAGCACGTGGTTCCAGGGGTAGTCGTCAAACGTCGCGATCTTGAGACCCGCCGGCAACGAGGGTCCCAACTGTGCCAGCGCCTCGGTCAGACGCAGAAAGACCAGGCCGTTGACGGCAATGAGGCCGAGCTTTTTACCTGCATAGCCACGGATGGTCTCGTCCAAGCGGCCGACGCCCGTGACGCCACCATCGGCCAGGGTGACGACCTCGCCCGCAAGACCTCGACGCGAAAGCTCGTCGGCAAAGGCCTCGGCGCGCTCGCGACGCACGGGGCTGCCATCGCTTGCCTCGGTGAGCAGGCACAAGCGCTCGCTGCCAGCGGCAGCCAAGGCGTCTACCAAGCCGGCAACCAGCTCGCGGTTGTTAGATGTCACCAGATCGACACCGCCGGCGGCAACATCGCGGTCGAGCAGCACAACGGGTAAACGTCCCGCGGCAGCGGCGATTGCCTCGTCGTTACCGCCGCAGGTATTGACGACCAGGCCGTCCACGCCGGCGTCGATAAGCCTGGTGAGCGATTCGGCCTCTTTAGCGGGATCGTTACCGCTAATGGCCGTCATAAGCGAGCAGCCGCGCGCGGCGGCGCTAGCGGAAAGGCCCTCGAGCATGGCGCTGGAGAACGGGTTGGCGATGTCGGCCAGGATCACGCCGATGAGGTTGGTGCGTGAGCTGCGCAGATTGCGTGCGGCGGCACGTGGGCGATAGCCGGTGCGCTCGATAACCGCCGCGATGCGAGCGCGGGTTTCCTCGGTCATCTGCCCGGGGCGGTTGTTGAGATAGCGCGAGACCGTGGCCGGGCTCACGCCCGCCTCGGCGGCAATGTCCTTGATTCTCATCTGCGCCATGGCGCACCCCGTTTCCCAATTGTCAGCAGTCTGAGCCATTTTAGGCATTTTTTTAAAAATCTCGCTTGCAAAACGCTGTAGGTGAGTATACTACAACTCGAAACGAAACCGATTTCGTAAACCGATTTCGGCAAGCGTTGGCACGGTGGTGCAAAGATGCACCCTACCGTCTTGGCACCTCCGTGCCAACGCCATATCAAAGGTGTACGCACGAGCAAGAAGGAGCTGCGCGACCATGGGTAAAACGGTTCTTACCTTCGGCGAGATCATGATGAGGCTCTCGCCCAAAGACCATCTGCGCATTGAGCAGGCGACCGAGTTTGATGTCCGCTACGGCGGCGCCGAGGCAAACACCGCGCTTTCCCTGGCCTACCAGGGCGACAAGGCCGCTTACGTCTCCGTTGTCCCGGCCAACCGTCTGGGCGAGTGCGCTCTGCGTTCGTTGAAGGTCTACGACGTCGACACCACGCGCGTCGTGCGTCAGGGCAATCGTCTGGGCTCCTATGTCTTTGAGGTCGGTGCCTCGCAGCGCGGCAACGGCTGCGTCTACGACCGCAAGTACTCCGCTATCAACATGGCCAAGCGCGACGTCTTTGACTGGAACGAGATCCTCAAGGGCATCGATGTCTTCTATTTCTCCGGCGTGACGCCCGCTGTCTCCGACGAGATGGCCGCTGCATGCAAGGATGCCCTCACCGCTTGCCGCGCCAAGGGCATCACCACCGTGTGCGACGTCAACTATCGCGGCAAGATGTGGTCGCCCGAAAAGTCGCAGGCCACCATGAAGGAGCTCCTGCCGCTCGTCGACATCTGCATCGCCAACGACGAGGACGCACCCGCCGGCCTCGGCATGACCTGCGTCTCCGGCTCCCTTGCCCACGGCATCGAGGAGCGCGACACCTACGTCGAGATGGCCCGTCAGATTTGCGCCGAGTACGGCTGCAAAAAGGTCGCTTCGGTCGTCCGCAACATCTCCTGCGTCGAGCGCTCCATCTGGATGGGCATGCTCTATGACGCCGAGAGCGGCGAGCACTGGTTCTCCCCTGCTCATGACGTTCACGTGCTCGAGGGCGTTGCCGCCGGCGACGCTTTCAACGCCGGTTTGGTCCATGCCCTCATCAACGACTTTGACCCGCAGGACGCCGTCAACTACGCGATTGCGGCCTCGATCCTCAAACTCACCATCAAGGGCGATTCCAACTTGGTGACCGCCGACGAGATCGCCGCTGTGGCATCAGCCGCCGACGGTGGCACCCGAGTCGCGCGCTAAGCCGTCCCCATTCCGCGGGCTGCAGTTTCCCATACCCATACCCATACCTCTGCAGCCCGCTCCCCGATTCCTCCGGTCGGGCAAAACCACCAGTCCCATTCCGGTTTTGTCTGGCATTTCCTACATGACTGGTCGTGCAGCCGGTTTTGAAATTGCTTGAACCCCAAGCAGTGCCTCCGATAACCAATCCAAAATCGGCTCCTGACCAGCACATTTAGCAATCATGCGCCCGTGCGCGCCTCACATCGAAAGGAACATCATGTTCGATCAGTTCTACACCACGCTTGAGTCCCTGGGCATCGTGCCGGTCGTCGTGCTCGACAAGGTCGAGGACGCCGCTCCGCTCGCCCACGCCCTTATGGCAGCTGGCATGAAGTCCGCCGAGGTCACCTTCCGCACCGCCTGCGCCGCCGAGTGCATCGCCGCTATGGCCGAGGCCGAGCCCGAGATGTGCGTTGGCGCCGGCACCGTCCTGACCGCCGAGCAGGTTGAGCAGGCTCGCGCCGCCGGTGCCAAGTTCATCGTCTCCCCGGGTTATAACGAGGACGTCGTGAAGCACTGCATCGACATCGACCTGCCCGTGCTGCCCGGCACCGTGACCCCCTCCGAGGTCACCGCGGCCGAGAACCTGGGTCTCAAGGTCACCAAGTTCTTCCCTGCGGCTCAGTACGGCGGCCTGAACACCATCAAGGCCCTCGCTGCTCCGTTTGTCGGTCACCGCTTTATGCCTACCGGCGGCGTGAGCACCGCCAACGTCGAGGAGTACCTGAGCTCCTCCGCCATCATCGCCTGCGGTGGCACCTGGATGGTCAAGCCCGCCCTGTTCGCCGACGGCGACTTCTCCAAGGTCGAGCAGATCGCCCGCGAGGCCATGGACGTCGTCAAGAAGGTCCGCGGCTAGGTTTAGCTCTCTATCGTGAAAGGGGGCGTGCCCTAGACCTCGCCCCCTTTCTTTTAAAGCGGCTCGGAAGCGCGCCGTTTCCGTCACGAACAAGAACCAAAACCGTCTTGTACGCTGATAGAACGTGACGGAAGCGACACGCCCCCGAGCCGCTTTTCCTACTCGGTTGGCGACCACGCCCAGCTGAGCCACTTCAACAAAAGCCAAGCCACCAAAACAGCTGCGGCGCCGTCTGGAGGAATGGACCCTTGCTTCCGGTCTTTTCCTCCAAGTAGCGTCGCAGCTTTTTCGTGCCCCGATAGTGCCCCGGCAGTTGCGGTGAAATAGGGACTGTTTACGCCATCAGAGCCGCAAAACAATCCCTATTTCACCGCAACTAATGTAGGGGGCGAGTTAGATGGCCGAGTCTTTGGACAGCTCAAAGTAGTCGGGATGTAAGGCGATAACCGGACCCTGCTCCTCGGGCATTAGATGCAAATGCGTCTCTGCCAGATAGCTCGCCGCATCGGTATCGCCCCTCTTAATGGCCTCGAGAATCCGGCGATGCTGCCGACGAATCGGCTCCCAATCCAGATCCTGCGACACCATACGCAACCAGTTGTATCGCTCAAAATGCGTGTTGACGCTCTTCATCCAATCCCACAACATGTGACGGCCGGCAATCTCAAAACACGTCTCGTGGAACAGGTTGTCCAGATCGAAAAAGCGACGCGTTTCGCTATGGTCGAGCGACTCGGACTCGGCAAGAATCTGCTCAAGCCGCTGCTTTTGCTCGGGCGTAGCAGCCGAACAACATTTAATGAGTACGCTTCTCTCGAGTTTCTCGCGCAAGAAACAGGCGTTCTCGGCGCGCTCCATGCTGATTTTTGAGACATAGGTGCCGCTTTTGGGGCGCGTTTCCACCAGCTCCTGCTCACGCAGGCGCACAAAGGACTCGCGAATGGGCGTGCGCCCGATTCCCGTCTCCTTTTCCAGGCCAATCGCCGAAAGGCGCGTGCCGGGCTTGAGCTCGGCATAGATGATCTTGGAGCGCAATGCGTTGTATGCCTGATCTTGCAGGCTCTGATAATGCTGGTGTTGTTCCATAAAGCCCTCGGATGAAGCCCACGGTTTGTCGAATATCACCACGTAATACTATCGCATCCCCCGTCTCCTCATTTACGGCGAAATAGGGGCCGCTGGCGACACCCGCGCCGTCAAACAATCCCCCATTCAGCGCAACTTCCAACCAGTCTTTTTGGGACGAGGCTTTTAGCTAAGTTTGGACAAAAGGGCCCCGAGCTCAGTGTAAGCTCGGGGCCCTTCGTGCCGCGCATCTATGAGAGGAGAACTTTGATGCGCATGGGCGCTACTCCATGTAGCCACCCTGAATGGCGGAAACTGCATGCTCGGTAAAGAACTTGAGCGTGCCGGAGGTATAGCGATTAGCCTTGGGCTTCCAGGCGGCGCGACGCTCGGCCAGGACGGCGTCGACCTCGGCCGGCTCCATCTCCTTGCCGGCGATGCCAACGATGGACAGCGAGCGCTCGGGAATATTGATCTGGATCAGGTCGCCCTCCTCGATCAGGGCAATCGGGCCGCCCACGGCAGCCTCGGGCGAAACGTGACCGATAGCCGGGCCCTTGGAGGCGCCGGAGAAGCGGCCATCGGTGATCAGGGCAATGCTCGCACCCAGCTCGGGATCGCTGGCGATAGCCTCGGTGGTGTAGAACATCTCGGGCATGCCGGAGCCCTTGGGGCCCTCATAGCGAATGATGACGGCGTCACCGGGCTTGATCTCGTGCGTCAGGACGGCATGGATAGCGTCCTCCTCACAATCGAACGGGCGGGCCTTAAGCGTGGCCTGGAACATCTCGCGCGGAACGACGGTGTGCTTGACGACCGCGCCCTCTGGAGCAAGGTTGCCGTGGAGGATGGCGATGGAACCGTCGGTGCCGAAGGCCTGGTCAAACGGACGGATGATGTCCTCGCGCTTGAGATTCCATTTCTCAAGGTAACGACCGCACTTCTCGTAGTAGCCGTTGTTCTTGAGATCCTCGAGGTTCTCGCCGAGAGTCTTGCCGGTGACGGTCATAACATCGAGGTGGAGCATCGACTTGATCTCCTCCATGATGCGCGGCACGCCGCCCGCATAGTAGAAGAACTGCGCCGGCCACTCGCCTGCGGGGCGAACGTTGAGCAGGTAGTGAGCACCACGGTGCAGACGATCGAAATCGTCGGCGGACATCTCGATGCCAAACTCGCGGGCGATCGCGGGGATGTGCAGCAGCGAGTTGGTGGAACCGGAGATGGCGCCGTGGACCATGATGAGGTTCTCGAAGGACTCCTTGGTCACGATGTCGCGCGGGCACAGGTTGTGCTCGGAGAGCCACACGGACTGACGGCCGGCCGCGCGGGCAAACTCGCGCAGGTCGGAGCTAGTTGCGGGCAGCAGGGCGGTACCGGGGAGCATAAGGCCCAGGGCCTCGGCGGTAACCTGCATGGTCGAGGCGGTGCCCATAAAGGAGCAGGCGCCGCAGCTGGGGCAGGCGTTGTGCTTGGCGAACTCGAGCTCCTCGCGGGAGATTTCGCCACGCTCGTAGCGAGCCGAGATAGCGCCGAGCTGCTCGAGGGTCAGCAGGTCGGGGCCGGCATCCATGACACCGCCGGTGACGACGATGGAGGGGATGTTGATGCGGCCCATGGCCATGAGGTTCGCAGGCAGACCCTTATCGCAGCTGGCGACAAAAACGCCGGCGTCGAACGGAGTGGCCTTGGCGTGGATCTCGATCATGTTGGCGATCATGTCGCGGCTGGGCAGCGAGTAGTTGATGCCGTCGTGGCCCTGGGCCTCGCCGTCGCAGATATCGGTGCAGAAGTAACGGGCGCCATGGCCACCGGCCTCGGCAACGCCGGCACGGACCTCCTCGACCAGCTCGAACAGGCCGGCAGAACCCGGGTGCGAATCACCGAATGTCGACTCGATGATGACCTGCGGCTTGTCCAGATCCTCGATCGTCCAGCCGGAGCCCAGACGCAGCGGGTCCATCTCGGAGCTGATGGTGCGAAACTTGCCGGAACGCGGCTGCAGCTTGGCAACCAGGTCGGCGGCCTCCTGCTGAATCTGTGCTTTGGTCTTCTCGTCCATGATATTCTCCTCTTTTGGTTTGAACGGTTGTACCAATCGTTGGTTAATGAATCAGGTGTAAATGGGTACCGAGCGATGCACTCGGCGAAAGATGCTTAGCTACGCGAACTAGGCGAAGAACGAAATCACCAGGGCGCAGGCAAGACCCGAAAGGCCGATGAGCGTCTCCATAACGGTCCAGGACTTGAGGGTGGTCTTCTCGTCAATCTCCAGGAACGAGGAGCACATCCAAAAACCGGCATCGTTGACGTGCGAGAGTGCCGTGGCGCCGCCGCAGATGGCAAGACAGATGGCGGCACGCATGAGCACCGAAGCGCCGACGACCGCAGGCATAGCGGCCATAATGCCCGATGCCATGGTCATCGAAACAATAGAGCTACCGACCGAGGCACGGACGAGCGCAGCGATGAGGAAGCCGACAACCACGAGGGGCAGCGGGCAGTTCTCGAGCACAGGACCGATAACCTGGCCCAGACCGCAGTCCTGCAGCATCCAGCGAATAACGCCGCCGCAGGCGATAACCAGCAAGATCATGCCGACGGGCTTAAGAGAGCGGTCGAGCAAGGCCTTGAGCTCGGCGCCGGAGTAGCCGCGGCGCGCGCCCAGCAGATACATCGCGACGAGCGTGGCGAGCGTCAAAGCGACGAACGGCTTGCCCAAGAAGGCGAGAATCGAGGCGAGCTCAGCGGGCATGGGGATATAAGAGGACAACGTGCCCAGCAGAATCAGGCAAAGCGGCGTGAGCACGATCGCGAGCACCATGCCAAAGGAGGGAAGCTCCTTGTCGTCACTCGCCCCCTCGGCAGAGGTAAAGTGCTCCGGAACATCGGTAAAAATGCGACCGCCCACGTTGCGGCCCCAGATGACGCCGGCAATCGCCATGGCGATGAAGGCGGTGGGGATACCGACGAGAATCATGGTGCCCAGGTCGACACCGAGCGTGCCGGCAACCAGGACCGAACCGGCCGAAGGCGGCACGAACGCATAGCCAGCCGCCAATCCCGCGAGCAGGGCGATGCCGTAGTAGAGGGTCGACTTCTTGGTCTGCGACGCCACACTAAAGGCAAGCGGGATCAAAACGACCACGCCGGCCTCAAAGAACACCGTGGTGCCGATGACCAAACCGGTGATGCCCAGCGCCCAGCTGGAGTGGCCCTGGCCGAAGGTGTCAATGAAGGTCTGGGCGATTTTCTTGGCGCCGCCGCTCTCCTCCAAAATCTGGCCAAACATCGATCCCAGGCCAATGAGCAGGGCGATGTTTTGCAGCGTGGTGCCCACGCCCTTGGTGACGGTGTCTGCCACCATGTCGAGCGGCATGACGGCACCGATACCGATCACGAGCGCCGAGACCATCATCGACAGCACGGGGTGCAGCTTGAACTTGATGATGAGCGCAAGCAGCAGCGCGATGCCCACGATGGCGGCGATGACCAGCCTGGTGGGATCAGCCATAAACGTTGGGTCTGACATCTTTCCTCCAATTCATCAGACCTTTTGAATTCGTCTGATGACTATAGCTTGTTTTTGAAAGGTCTGATGTTTCATTTTGAAATTTGTTCGAAATACATCTGATGTATTTGGTAAACGGTCGTATTTGCGCTGCGAACGGTATATCTAAGCCGCCCGACTCAAATCCAGCGGCCAATATCGCATCCGCGGCGCGCTAAAATAGCTCAGATGAATTATGTAATGAAAGGTATAGCTATGGCCCGCGCCGAATCGGGACTCCCCGAGCAAATATCGGAGAAAATCATTCGATTGATTCTGGATGAACACCTTGAGCAAGGCGATCGCCTGCCTAAGGAAACCGTGCTGGTCGAGCGCTTGGGCGCCGGCAGGAGCACCGTGCGCGAGGCCATGAAGTTGCTGCAGTCGCGCAATATCGTGCGCATCAAGCAGGGTTCGGGCACCTATGTGGCGTCAAACCCCGGCGTTGCCGACGACCCGCTGGGCTTTACCTTTATCGACGACAAGCAGCGTCTGGCGCGCGACCTACTCGAGGTGCGCTTTATGATCGAGCCGCAGATGGCACGCATGGCGGCCGAGCACGCAACCAACGACCAGGTCGTCTTTATCAAAGAGCTCTGTGACGAATCCGAGCGCCTGGCCGAGGCCGGTGAGGATTACTCCGCCGCCGACACCGCGTTCCACAATGCCATTGCCGAGAGCTCCGGAAACCTCGTCGTTCCTCGCCTGATGGGCGTGCTCAAGGCATCCGTCCCCCTCTTTATCGACGTGACCGGCAAAAAGCTCGTTGAGGAAACTATCCGCACGCACCGCGATGTAGCCGACGCCATCGCCTCGCGCAATCCCACCGCCGCGCACGACGCGATGTATCTGCACCTGGTGTATAACCGCAACATGATCGCAGAGGGCACGCAGGATCAGAGCGAATAGCAGTCATCGCGACAATTATCTACAACCGTTCGCCTTTTAAAAGTGAACGTTCACCTGATTTTAGGAGAATCTGACTTTTAAATCCTCCTCTTCTCCTATACTGACCTTGTACGAAAAGCAAGACTTATACAGATGAACGTTTCTTTTGAAAGGATCGCTATGTCTGATCTTATGGACAGCTTCCGTCTGGATGGCAAGGTCGCGCTGGTGACCGGCGCCACTTACGGTATTGGCATGGCCATTGCCGAGGCGCTCGGCGAAGCCGGCGCCAAGATTGCCTTTAACGCCCGTCATGCCGACAAGGTCACCGAGGCCGAGAAGCACTACCGCGAGCTGGGCTTTGATGCTCACGGCTATGTTGCCGATGTCACCGACGAGGCCGTCGTCGCCGAGCTCATCGCCAAGATCGAGGCCGATTTTGGCACCACGCCCGACATCCTGGTCAACAATGCAGGCGTCATCCAGCGCACGCCGATGCTCGACATGAGCGCCGAGGACTTCCGCCGTGTCGTCGATATCGACCTCAACGCCCCGTTTATCGTGTCCAAGGCCTGCCTGCCCGGCATGATCGCCAAGGGCCACGGCAAGATCATCAACATCTGCTCCATGATGAGCGAGCTGGGCCGCGAGACCATTGCCGGCTACGCCGCCGCCAAGGGCGGACTCAAGATGCTCACCAAGAACATCTGCTCCGAGTTTGGCGAGGCCAACATCCAGTGCAACGGCATTGGGCCCGGCTACATCGCCACACCGCAAACCGCGCCGCTGCGCGAGACGCAGCCCGACGGCAGCCGTCACCCGTTTGACCAGTTCATCATTGCCAAGACGCCGGCCGCCCGTTGGGGCACGCCCGAAGATCTGAAGGGCCCCGCCGTGTTCTTGGCTTCCGATGCATCGAACTTCGTCAACGGTCACATCCTCTACGTCGACGGCGGAATCTTGGCCTACATCGGCAAGCAACCGCAGTAAGACGTCTGGGCGAGGCGGTGGACGATAAGGTCTGCTGCTCGAACAGTCCTGACTCGCACGAAGAGCACATTAAGTGCTCTTCGGCTCGTGCGGAACTCGCGACAGATCTTATCGTCCACCGCCCGCAGAGCGGCCTCTCTGTTGGAGATGCCACGCAACATAACTAACAATTAATTTAGAAAATAGTGGAAGGTTATCTATCATGAAAATCGCTCTGATCAATGAGAACTCTCAGAACTCCAAGAACCCCATGATCGAGGCTGCCCTTAAGAAGGTTGTCGAGCCCATGGGTCACACCGTCTTTAACTACGGTATGTATGCCGACGCCGACTCTAAGCCGCTCACCTACGTGCAAAACGGCATCCTGGCCGCCGTGCTGCTGAACTCCGGCGCTGCCGACTACGTCGTGACCGGCTGCGGCACCGGCGAGGGCGCTATGCTCGCCTGTAACTCCTTCCCCGGCGTGCTGTGCGGCCATGTTGCCGACCCGCTCGATGCCTACACCTTTGCCCAGGTCAATGATGGCAACGCCGTCGCCATGCCCTTCGCGCTCAAGAACGGCTGGGGCCAGGAGCTCAACCTCGAGTACACCTTCGAGAAGCTCTTTGGCTTTGGTTCGGGCAACGGTTACCCCGCCGAGCGCGTTGAGCCCGAGCAGCGCAACAAGAAGATTCTCGATGGCGTGCGCGCTGTGACCATGCGTCCGCTCGTCGACGTCCTGGGCGAAATCGATCAGGACCTGATGAAGGGCGCACTTGCCGGCGAGCACTTCCAGGAGTACTTCTTTGCCAACGCAACCGACGAGGCCATCATCGCCAAGGTCAAGGAGATCCTGGGCCTCTAATCGCACGGCTCATTGCTGCCAACGCAAGCGGCGGTCGTCCCACGTACGGGACGACCGCCGCTTTTTGCTATCTGTCGACTGGCGCCGCGGGGGCAGGTCCCCATGCATCAAGGAGTTGACTAGAGCTCGCAGGCAACCTTATAGCCATCGCCGATGGCATCGCGGATGTTGCCACACTTCTGGGCATCGCCCAGCACGTGGACAGCAACGCCAGCAGCGGCAAGGTCGTCGGCCAGCTTGGTGTTGGGACGATAGCCCATGGCAAGCACCAGCGTATCGGCACCGGTGATGGTGTGGACCTCACCGTCCTTCTCGTAGCTGATAGTGTCCTCGGTAATCTCGGTCACCTTAGCCTCGGTCAGCACGTGGACACCCTTGGAGAGCATGCGCGTGATGAGCACCGCGCGACCGGCACCGCCCTCGTTGGCGGCGAGCGTCTTGGTCATCTCGATGACGGTGACATCGCGGTTGGCCGGCGACAGGTCGTTGACCAACGGGGCCAGGTAATCGGCCGTCTCGCAGCCAACGGTGCCGCCGCCCACGATGACGATCTTCTTGCCCGGGAAAGCCTTGCCGCCCAGCAGGTCGTCGGCCGTCATAACCTGCTTAAAGCCCTGCATGAAGGCCGGAGCGATGGGCTCGGCGCCATAAGCCAGGACAACCTCGTAGCCCGCGTAGTCACGCTGAATGTCCTCGGCAGTAAGCTCGGTGCCAAATACGCACTTCACGCCGGCCTCGGCCAGGCGACGATACTGATACTTGATCACGCGGGTGAGTTCCTGCTTTGCCGGCGGAACGGCTGCGATACGCATCTCGCCGCCCGGCTCGTCCTGCTTATCCACGAGCACCACGTTGTGACCGCGCTTGGCGGCAATGAACGCCGCCTCCATGCCCGCGGGACCGGCGCCCACAACCAGTACGTTCTTGGCCTCGGTGGCAGGCTCGTAGCCAGCCTCGTCACGCTCGACATCGGGGTTGATGGTGCAGGAGATGCGCTTGCCGAACATGATGCCGTTCAGGCAGCGCAGGCAGCCGATGCAGGGACGAATCTCGTCGGCGTTACCGGCGGCCGCCTTGTTGCAGAACTCGGCATCGCACAGGTTGGCGCGGCCCATCATGCAGATATCGGCGGCACCGTCCTCGATCAGCTCCTCGGCAATCCATGCCTCGTTAATGCGGCCGACCGTGGCAACGGGAATGTTGACATGCTTTTTGATCTCGCGCGAGCAGGCGGCGTGCGAGGCCTGCTGGGTGCCGGCGGCGGGGATCGCAGAGCCGCGCTTGATGGTGGTGCCGCCCGACACATGGATCATGTCGACGCCGGCCTTCTCCAGGCGACGCGAGACGTAGATCATGTCGTTGAGGGTCAGGCCGCCGTCGGTGTACTCGTCGCCCGAGATGCGGACGTCGATGATGAAGTCCTTGCCGCAGCGCTCACGAATCTCGGCGATGACCTCGAGCAAGAAGCGCATGCGAGCGTCGAGCGAGCCACCGTACTCGTCGGTGCGCTTGTTGTAGAGCGGAGTCAAAAAGCCGCCGAGCATACCGTGGGCGTGTGCCGCATGAACCTCGACGCCATCGACGCCAGCCTTTTGCATACGCACGGCAGCGTCGCCAAACTGATGTGTGAGCTCGTGGATCTCGTCGACCGTGATAGGACGCGGTGCCTCGCGGGCATAGGACGGTCCCACAAAGGACGGAGCAATCAGGCGCGGCGTGCCCGGAATGTTAAAGGCCATGTAGGCGGGGTGGAAGAGCTGCGGCATGATCTTGCAGCCATACTCGTGGACGGCCGCGGCGAGCTTTTCCCAGCCGGGGATAAACGTGTCGTCGTAGCAGCACATGTCACCCGGAAGATAGGTATAGGTGGGCTCGACCGTCACGACCTCGGTGATGATGAGGCCTACGCCGCCCTTGGCGCGGGCACGGTAATGATCAACCAAGTCGTCGGTCACATAGCCATGATCGGCCAGGTTGGTGGACACCGGCGGCATAAAGACGCGGTTCTTGACCTCGGTCGTACCGACCTTGATCGGGCTAAAGAGCATCGGATAGGCGGAGGACTCCATACAGGGTTCCTTTCGTTTGAGCCGCTGGGCGGCAGTTGCTAACGTACCTATCGTATCAGTATCCGCCGCATTCGCACTCGCTCGCACTCCCCCGCCTTTAATCCCGACCCCCACAAAAAAGTTGCGGTGGAATACGGAGTAGATAAGGCTTTTGACAGCCAAGACAGTCCGTATTTCACCGCAACTGATGGGCGGGATGGAGTTAGAGGCCCAGGTAGGTAGTCATGCCTTCGACGGCAAGCTTGGCGCCAGCTACAGCGTGGACCACGGTGAGCGGGCCGTTAACCACGTCGCCGGCGGCAAAGACGCCAGGCACGGTGGTCATGCCGTGCTCGTCGACCGAAAGCAGGCCGCGATGGTCGGTCTCCAGACCGCCCGTTGTAAGCACGAGTTTGTCCTTGGGCACCTGAGACGCCGCAATCACAACCGTGTCGGCAGACGCATGGTCGAGCTCTTCCTCGTAGCCCACCACGTTGTTGTCCTCGTCAAAGATAGCCGTCTCGAACACCGGACCGTTATCGTCGATGGCGCAGATCGCCTTGCCGCACATAATCTCGGCACCGTCAAGCTCGGTCAGCTCCACCTCATCATCGATGGCAGAGATATGGCGCGATCGGGCATACACGGTGACCTTGCGAGCGCCCGAGCGCAGGGCTGTGCGGGCAACATCCATGGCCACGTTGCCGGCGCCGATAACCGCCACGTTCTGCCCAATTGCCACGCTCGTAGGATCGACCAGATAATCGATACCAAACAGCACGTTGCCACGCGACTCGCCGGGAATACCCAGCTTGCGGGCGCGCCAAGTACCGGTACCGATAAAGACCGCATCGTAGCCGTCGCGCAGCAGGTCGTCGATATGCAGCGCGCCACCGATGGTGGTCGAGGGACGGACGCGCACGCCCAGTGAGCACATCACATGGCGGTATTTTTGCACCAGCGAGCGCGGCAGGCGGAACTCGGGGATGCCGTACTCCAGCACGCCGCCGATCTCGGGGCGCTGTTCAAACACCGTGACGGCACAGCCCAGCTGGGCCATCTTAATGGCCACGGTAATGCCGGCAGGACCGGAACCGACCACGGCAACCTGCTTGCCGCACGACGGCGCGGGCTTCCACTCCTTGCGGTCCAAATATGCAGTCGAGATATAGTTCTCGATACTCGAAAAATGCACCGGTGTGCCCTTGCGGCCCTGGACGCACGCGCCCTCGCACTGGCCCGAATGGTTGCAGATCATGGAGCAGACCGCGCTCATGGGATTGTTCTGGAACAGCAGCTCGCCCGCCTCTTCCAGACGACGCTGTTTGAACAGGTCAATGACCTGCGGGATAGGTGTCTGAACCGGGCAGCCTTTAAGCTGGCAGAACGCCCTTTTGCAACCTAGGCAACGATTCGCCTCTTCGACAATGTGGATAGCCACGCAACTCCCCTTTTTGATGTAATCCAATGAGACGACGATAAAGACCCTTCACCGTCGCCCCCAGTCAGGCAAGCTCAATTTGCCGCCACAGCAAAAGCCAATGCTATATCTCGCGATGCGATGCCCCGCAGCGAGCGGACATGCGCTCGAGTGTCGTCAGGCAGCCAGCCACCGTCGCCGGCACGCTGTTCTCGACCACGCAGGGAATCCCAGGGCGGGCGGCAGCCGCCCAGGCCACCACGGGCTCAAAGTCATAACGGCCCGTCTCGCCCACGCCGTGGCACACCAGGCGCGAGCCCGTGCCGTCGCACCAACCGACCTCGTCCTCGTTGTCGACGACTTCAAAATCCTTGGCATGCAGCACGCGGATCTTGCTGCCGCATAAGTAGAGCATACGCGCGGTAGTTTCTTGCGCCTCGCCAACGACGCTGGGATGCAGCAGCGACACCGGGTCGTAGATCACGCCGAGCGCCGGGCTCGAAACGTGCTCCAGCACCTCACGGCAGCGATCTGGCGTGTTGACCGTCTCGTTCCAGCCGGGCTCAATCAGTATTTGCCCACCCACGGCCTCGGCGCACTCGCAGACGCGTGCGAGTCCGTCCATAAACGCATCGAGCGCCTCGTCGGTCATACGGTCGTCAGCAACGCGGTTCTGCGCATTGGGACGACCGGTCTCGGTACCAACCGGGCATCCGCCGAGCATCTGGGCAAAGTTGAGGCACGCCTCGTACTCGGCAAAGTTATCCATGAGCTGTTGTCGATCGGGCGTCGCCAGATTCTTATAGCAGCCGAGCACGGCGACCGAAACACCCGCCTCGTCGAGCACCGCACGCAAATGGTCGGCGAGCTCGCGGGTCAGACCGCTTCGATCGATTCCCATCGACTGATAGAGCACCTTGCTCGGCAGCTGAATGCACGAAAAGCCCAGCTCGCCTGCCATGCGAATGCGTTCCTCGACCGTTCCCTGGGGAAGATCGTGCAAACGCACGCCCGGGGTAATGGTCCCCACGCTATTCACACCCCTTATGAGCGTTGATGCCCGGCGTGTAGCCGCCAAACGGGTCGTCGATGGAGCAGGCGCCCGAGGGGGCGAGCGGATCGCGCTTGCCTGCCAGCTTGTCGTGATGCATGGTCTCGATATAGGCGAGCACCAGCGGCGCCACGCCCTTCGCGTCGTTTTTGACGACGGGCTCGCTCATGTAGTAGCCAAACGTGCCCTCGCGGTGCGCAGTGTTACCAAGGCCCGCGACCAGGCAGATGTTGTCGAGCGCCAGCTGTCCGTCGCGCTCGGACAGGCACGTGTCGCAGATGCCGTCAAACGCACGGCGGCCGTACTGGTAGTAGCGCTCGCCCAGCACGCCCAGGCGCACGCCCTTCATGATAGCGTTGGCAAAGATGGCGCTGCCCGACTCCTCCAGGTAGTTGGGGGCGATATTGGGCAGGTTGATGACCTGGTGCCACATGCCGGTCTTCTCGTCCTGATACGGCAGCATGGCGTCGATCAGGTCGTGGAACATCTTGCGGATCTCGTCCTTCTCGGCCGACATCGAGGGCGGCATGAGCTCCCAGGTATCGATGAGCGCCATGGCAAACCAGCCCTCGGCGCGCAGCCAGAAGTTGGCCGAAAGGCCGGTGACCGGATCGCACCAGAACTGCTTGCGGCTCGCGTCGTAAGCGTGATAGTACAGACCGTTGAGGGGATTGCGCATCAGATCGTGCACGACCTGGAACATATGGAAGCTGTCCGAGCAGGCACGACGGTTGTGGAAGCTCAGTTCGTACTGCATATAGAACGGCTGCGCCATATACATGCCGTCGAGCCAGATCTGGTTGGGATAGACGGCCTTGTGCCAAAACACGCCCTCTTTGGTGCGCGGCTGGGTCTCGAGCTGGCGGTAAATGGTGTCCATGGCGGCGCGGTATTTGGGCTTGCCCACCAAATCGTAGAGCTTATAGAGGGTCTTGCCCGCGTTGACGTTGTCGAGGTTGTACTCCTCGGGCTTGTAGTGCTTGATGGTGCCGTCTTCCTGGACAAAAAAGTCGATGTAGTCGTCGGCAAAGGTCAGGTAGCGCTGCTCACCCGTGATCTCGTACAGCTCGATGAGCGCCTTGATCATGCAGCCATCGATATAGTTCCAGGTGTTCTCCTTGCCGGCACGGAGCTTTTCGATGTTCCAGGCCGGTGCCTGCGGCGTAGAGGTCTCGATCAACTGCTCGATATAGCGGTCCAGAATCTGATTGCAGCCCATTGCTGTCCCCTCTGACAAAAATGATGGGTGAACGTTAACCTTAGTATAACGCGAACTGGGATTATAGGGTGAACGTTAACCCTATAATCCCAGTGAACGGCAGCCTTTTAGCGGCAAACGGAGGTGAGGCCCGCAGCGATGCGATGCGCCAGGCGCTCATAGCCGGAAGGGCTGTAATGCAAACCGTCAGGCATGTAGAGCTCGCGGTGCTCCGGCAAAAACGGGCTGATGCCGCTTTGCGCATACAGGTCGATCACCGGCACGGAGTAGCGGTCGCAGACCTCCAGCATCGCCTGCACATAGACATCTTGTGTCAGGCCCAGATGGTTGGCCTCGTTGCTTGCCGGGATATCCTTCTCGTGCTTGCCGCTCGTCTTGCACGGCGTCATAAACACGAGTCTCGACCGGGGCGAGCGGGCCGTGATGGTACGGATGAGATAATCGAGCGCACCATAGAACTCGTGTACGTCGGTGCTGCCCGGCTCGCCCAGCGGCACGTTGCGGCTAAAGTCGTTGACGCCGCCAAAGACAACGTAGATTTCAGCCGCATCGTCGATGTCGTCCAGGCGCTCGACAAACGAGTCGCTGCGGTCGGCCTTGACGGCGATGCGCGAGCCCTTGATGCCGTAATTCTCGATAGTTGCGCCACCCAGCAGCACTCCTAGATGCGAAGTCCAGGAGATGTCGTTGCCGCCCGCGCCGCATCCATTGTCGCCCCACGTAGTCGAATCACCAAAGCAGCAGATGGTCGACTCGCTCAAGGTCTTCGTCGGTTTCATATTTATACTCCTTCCCGCCCACACGGCGGCCTTTGGCCTCATCAGTCATTACCGTTTGCCCGCAACAACGCCCACGACCTAGGAACGGGCACTGGCAGCATGCCCGTCAAGCCATTCGATATCCTCGGCAAGGTACGCAACGCCCAGATGGTGTCCGCCCGGGCAAACCTCGTGCAACAGGTCGTCGGCATGTCCCACGAGGCCATAGGCGTCCCGAACGATGGAGAGCTGCTCATCAACATTCGCAAGTCCGCGGGCGCCGTTGAGATGATCACCCTCGCAACTCTGCACCAGCAGCGGGCGTGGTGCAATGAGCGACGCGATATCGCCCATATCGAGCAGGCGCCACAGTCCCGGCACATAGTTGCAGCTGCAGTTACCGTTGAGGTGCAGCAGCGAATCGTCGACACCGTACAGATAGCCCGAGACAAACGCCTTGCGCACGCGTGGGTCGAGCGCCGCCAGGTACAACGTCATGTATCCGCCGCCCGAAAAACCAAAGCAGCCCAGGTCGTCCATGGCAATGTCGCCGCGTGTCTCCAAGTAATCGATCAGACGCATGTTGTCCCAGGCGTTGAGGCCCGCGACTGTAAGACCCAGCGGCTCCGCCATGCGCGCCTGGTTTAGGCAGGTCCCGCGCAGATAACTGTTCTCGCCGTCGCCCTGGCCTTTCCAGTCGCGACGGCTCCCCCAGCCACGTGCATCGGGGCAGACGGTCACATAGCCCATGCGCGCCAGACGCAGGCCGTAGTCGTAGTTAAACTTGCGTACGGCATCGTCGACCGCCGGCACGCCCGTTACGCCCGCAACACTTGCGGCGCCTGCGCCCTGGTGGCCGTGCGGGCAGATATAGCAGCGCTTGCAGCCGTGCGCATCGAGCTTGGGCGCCTGCGGCTCCAGTAGGTAGAACGGCATCCAAACGTCGCGCTCCACCTGCAACATCGCATGGGTGCGCACGATACCGCCAGCAATCTGCACTCGATCGAGCTCGCGCACCTCGATTGGCGCGCGATCCATAATCGATAAGCCCAGCAGGTCAAACAGCCGATCCCTCGTCGCAATTTGCCATGCTTCAAAGTCACCGGGCGTCGCGCCCTTAAACGCGGCGGAACGCCCCTCGCGCTTAAGACGGTCGCGAAGCGCCGGTTCGTCTTCGTAATAGATGTCGATATGCACTGTGCGGCCGCTATCGGAAAGACTGGCGGTCTCCACCGCATCACCATCGCCGTCCTCGGGGTCCCAGCCGTCCGCACCGGCAAGCACCTGCTCGCGAGCGTACCGGGCAGCGGCCGTCGCATCGAGTTCGCGCGTCCACGGCGCCCAGCCAGCAGCATCACCCGCCGGGCCATGCAGACTTGTGCCAACATAGCGCGCCCTCTCGTGCGCCGCCGGCTTATTCCAGTCCCACCAACCTTCGCGCTTGATGTGTTGCCCCAGCCAGCAATCGATCAGCACGGTTTGCGCCCACTCGCGCCAAGGACGGCCCAGGTAGACCGAATCCGGCGCCACGTCATCCGGAGCTGTAAACGAACAGCCGTGGAACACGAAGCCGTACGGCTCTCCCTCGGGCGTCGATGCCGCCGTCACGTAACCGTTCACGTCCATATCGCGGTTGAGTGAGCGAATCTCGCACCCCTCAAAATAGGCACGCGCGCCGCCAAAGATAAAGTCGACATCGCCCTCAATCCGACAGCGTCGGAAATACTGACGGCCCACCCGGCGCGGCGCAAACTGCTTGGGCCCCATAAACCCGCCCGGTTTAACTTCGCGCGGGGGCAACGGGCCCAAAAACAGCGTGTCCTGGCGCCCCGTAATACAACAGGCGTCGACCACCAAACGGTCGCCGTCGGCGTACAGGGCAATCGCCTGTCCCACCTCGCGACCATCCCCGGCGTCGTTGACAATCGTGAGGTTCTCGAGCCGCACGTCGTCGGCATCGACTAAAACGGTATAGGTCCTAAACGTGCCGAGCGTACCGTCGACACCCGAGCCGTCCTCCGAGGGCATCTTGGCACCCAGGCTGCCCACGATGCGCACGCTGTCAGCCGTCTCGCCCGCCAACGTCACATGCGGCCGATGGATCTCGACCCGCTCGCGGTACTCACCCGGATCAATATGGATCGTCACCGCCTGCTCGGCGTCCGGATAGAGTTGATCGGTTGCCGCCAAGGCATCAGAAATCGTTGGATACGCTCCTGACGCAGCTCTCGAAACACGCAGCTCATAGATACTTTCGTTCATCGTCCATCACGCTCCCAGGCGGCAAACTGCTCAGGCCAGCCCTGAACCTGTGGCTGAATATGCTCGGCGCAACCCTTAAATGCCGTTTGGGCCGTGGCGAGCGATGCTCCGTGCTTTCCGTGCGGAAAAATATGTAAGCTAAAGCCAATCCCGTGATCGGCAAGCGCCTGCGCAAGCAAAAGGCTATTTTGGACTGGCACCGATGCATCCTCGGCGGTATGCCATAAGAACGTACGGGGAAAGCCTTCGCCCACCATGTTCTCGATCGACAACTTTTGGGCCAAAACGTCATCGGCACCCGTTAGGCGTTCAAACGAGCCACGATGGGCATAGGCCCCCGAGCTTACGACCGGATAGCCCAAGCAAAGTGCGTCAGGCCGAATCGACTCAGGCGATGTCGCAATCGACTCTGCAAGCCAAGGTTTGTCCCAAAGCGCCCCGAGTAAGCCAACCAGGTGTCCACCCGCCGAAAAACCCATGACCGTAATTCGATTGGGATCGACGCAAAACTCCGTCGCATGACTTCGCACGGTATCGACCGCCCGTGCAAGTTCTTGCAATGCAAGCGGATAGGTGGCGGGCGCAACCGAGTAGTCCAGAACAAAAGCCTGATACCCCATCGCAAGTAAGCGTAGCGCCACCGGCTCGCCCTCTCGAGGCGAAATATGATCGTAGCCCCCACCCGGCACAATCAAAACTGCAGGTCGGGGTTCTAGGGCATAAGCATCCTCGGTGGGAGCAAAAATATAGGACGAGATCGCGGCATCCGAGCCATCGACCCCGACACAAATCGTTTTATTGAGCATGTATACCTTCTCGTTATGATGCGTAGCGCGGCAGCATGGTACAAGGGCCGCATAGCCGATTTTTTCGGCAATGCGGCCCCAGTCATCAATTCCAGCTAGGAACGGACAATCTTATCGACGTTCTCGAGCTGCAGCTCATCTCCGTCCTGACCCTCGATCACCACATTTTGCAGGTCGAGGACTTTCACGTTCTGCGCGATGATGCCCTGGCGCACCATCGGCTCCACGCCACAGGCCATGGCCGGCACAAAGGGCTCGGCATCGGCGGCAAAGGTCACATGGACATCCTGGAATGTCAGGCGCGTCACCTTGCTCTCGGGCAGTCCCGTGATATAGGCCGCGGCCGCGTGGCAGTTGGTGGCCTCGATGTCGCGGAACGTCGTGGCGCCAAACCCGGGCGTGCGGTCGTCGGCGGGCAGCGCCTCGCGGCTCTGAACGTAGTCGGTCTTGCCGTCCTTGTCGCAGAAGTAGAACGAATTGACCACGAAAGGCGTGAGCACCTCGTCCATGCGAATGTGCTCAAAGGTGATGCCCTCGTTGACGGCGTCCTTGCCGCGACCGCGGCGGGTCTTGACGCGCAGGCCTCGGTCGGTGCGCTCAAAGAGGCACTTGCTCACGGTGAGGTCCTTGATGCCGCCGGCGGCCTCGGATCCCAGCACCACGGCGCCGTGGCCGTCGTGCATGTAGCAGTGCGAGATCAGCACGTCGTGCGTGGCGGGACGAAGCTCGGGCTCAATGCCCAGTTTGCCGCTCTTGATGGCGATGCAGTCGTCGCCCACCGAGAACTGGCAACCCAGGATACGAACAAAGCCACAGCTCTCGGGATCGAAGCCGTCGGTGTTGTGGGAGTTCTTGGGACCCTCGATGGACAGGCAAAGCGCATCAACGTGCTCACACAGAACGGGATGGATGTTCCATGCCGGGCTGTTGCGGACGGTAAAGCCGGCAAGGCTCACGTTTTGGCACTCGGACAGGAAGATCATGCGCGGGCGGGCGATCTCGCGGCCCTCCTCGGGGCGGAAGATATTCTTAAAGTCCTTGTTCCACCAGTTATCCTCGGCAAAATCGGTCTGGCCGTCGATGGCGCCGCGGCCATAGATGCACACGTCGTGCACGCTCAGACCCGTAAAGGTCGAACAGTAGGTCGAAAAGCTCTCGCCCTCCCAGCGGCCCAGGGGCAGCATATCGGTGCCGGCATACCCGGTGCCCTTGTCACCCGTGACCGTGCCCGGAATGTAGGCAAGCGCCGCGCGGTCGTGACGGGCCAGCAGCACCGCGCCCTCGGCGAGCTCGATGTTGATATTGCTCTTTAGGAAGAGGGACTTGATGCGGTAGTTGCCAGCGGGAATCAGCACGCGCCCGCCCTTGGGACAAGCCATGATGGCAGCCTGGATATTGGTGGTGTCATCGTGCTCGGCATCGCCTTTGGCGCCGCAGTCGCGAACGTTGATGGTAAAGGGCTCCGCGGGCGTGGTGACGCCCACGCTCAGCTCGCGCTCGCCGCAGACAAAGCGGATCAGGTTGCGCTTGCCGGGAACCAGGCCGTCAACATAGGTCTCGACCGTATTCGTGGTACCGACGGGCTCATCGTTGACAAAGATCTCCCACGTATCGGCACAGGTAAAGTAGCCACCGTCGTCGAGCTCAATAACGGCCGCGCGGGCGTTGCGCCAGATAACGTTCGTCTCCATGGGTCTCTCCCTCAAATGTAATCAGAAGTTCATACTACTCGTTTTTAAAAAAGGGCCGCACCCGCCGGTGGATCTCCGGTGGCACGGCCCTGTGGTTTGGACGATGCGCCTGCCCTACTCGGCGGGAATTACGCTGCCGTCCTGGAAGCCAACGTTGTTGTGAGCGAAGCAGTCCTCGTACTTGAAGCCGGAGAGCTCCTCGCAAAGAGCCTTGACCTCGGGCTGGACGTCGGCCATCTTGCCGCCCTCCTTGACGCGCTTGATCTCGTCGCAGAGGATGTCGCACTGCTCCTTGTCGATCTTGATGCCGCGGGCAAGGATAGCCGCGAGCAGGAAGAAGCCGGCGCAGCCGATAAGCATGTAGCCGCAGATGTACAGAGGCACGGTGGCGGGCTGGGTCACGGCGTCGCTGTTACCGGCGGTCTGAATGAAGCCGGAGGCAGCGAGGACGATAGCCCAGGCGTTTACAGCGATAGCCTGAGCAATCTGCTGGCAGAGCTGCTGAGCGGAGCTGTAGATGCCCTCGCGACGACGCAGGGTGATGAGCTCATAGACATCGGGGATGTAGTTGAGCAGAACATCGGGCAGGTACTGGAAACCAACGTAGAAGAACTTCCAGATGGCGAAGATGATGGGGTAGGCAATCATGGCGATGGCGACCGTGGAGGTGCCGTTAATCTGACCAAAGGCGAAGTAGTTGTAGGCGATGATGCACGCAGCGCAACCGACGTTGGCCAGGTACCAAGACTTGTGGAAGCCCTTCTTGGCCATGAGGGCAACCCAGATGGCGGTGCAGACGATAGCGACGACCTTGCCGGGCATCTCCATCACGGACTCATAGGACTTAGGAATCTGCAGGCAGTAGACGATGAAGAAGGACAGGCACGCAGACCAGCAGGCAGCAGCGAGCTTCGTGGAGACCTGTGCATACAGGACCTTGCGGAAGGACTTATTGCGGAAGGTAGAGACAACGTCGATGAAGAACTTCTTGATACCCTCGCCGACGCTCTCGATCTTCTCCTGAGCCACCTCCTCGGGGGTGTGCTCCCACGTGGACAGGTACACGCACAGCAGCGAGATTGCCATGACCGAAGCGTTGACCGTAGCGATGATGAAGTAGCTGAACGGGTTGGTCTCGCCGAAGGTGCCAAAGCCAAAGCCGACGAGTGCTGCCATCAGGAAGCCGGCGGCGTTACCAAAGAGGTGCTTGTAGCCGGTGAGGTACGTACGCTCCTTGAAGTCGTCGGTCATCTCGATGGTAAGCGGCGACAGGTTGGCGGTGCAGAACGTATACGCGACGTTGTAGATCAGGTACAGCACAAAGTAGTACGGGAAACCAAACGGCGTAGCCACAAAGATGAGCGGCTCGGCGACCATCATCGGGATTGCCAGCAAGATCCAGAAACGGCGGCGGCCAAAGATACGGCCGATCTTGGTAGCGTAGAAGTTATCGGCCACAAAGCCCATGAGCGGGCACAGAATGGCGTTGAGATAGATGGCGAACGAGCTGATCAACGCAGCCTCGCCTGCGGACAGACCGCACTCCGTGGACAGGAACAGCACCATGTAGCTGTGCGTAAAGGTCAGGGCACCAGAGTTGAGCATGCCGCCCATACCAAAGCCCAAGCGCGTCCAGAATGTGATCTTGCGCTTTTTACCGATCTTGTTAGTCATCGAGCTCCCTCTCTTTTCTCGATTGTCTTGGAACAAGACATTGGAGTCCATACCGACGTCTGTCTGCATGCCGTTCAGGGTGAACGTTTAGCTAGATTATGCGCGATTGCTTATAATAGGTGAACGTTCACTTGTATATTATCCTTGAACGGTCGTTTTTTGCCGTTGAACGGACCTGATAATGAGAAAATCCCTGCATTTTTGATTATTAAGTTGATTCAGCACCACGTAACCACTAGATGAACGTTCATTGTTCTCTGGAGATGGGGGGTGCCGGGCACCCTTCCCCAAAAAAGCCGTGCACGACAACGCAACGAGAAACGAAAAAACGACCCCGTCGAGAATGTCCTCAGCGGGGTCGTCCGGTCTTTGCAACAGCTTGCCTGATCACGCGCTCAACATGTCATCGCTACAGGCAGACGCCGTCCTTCCAGATGCTGATCTCGTGACAGCCGCGACGCTCGGCGCTGGTAAGCTTGCCGCTCGCCGTGTCCAGCACCAGCTGGTACAGGTCATGGGCAGCCTCGTCGAGCGTGCGCTCGCCGGTGGCGACCACACCGGCGTTAAAGTCCATCCAGTTGGCCTTGTGGTCGCACAGACGCTGGTTGGTGAACACCTTGAGCGTAGGCGCCGGCGCACCAAACGGCGTGCCGCGGCCGGTCGAGAACAGGATCACGTGGCAGCCGGCAGCCGTCAGGGCCGTGGTGGATACCATGTCGTTGCCCGGACCGCACAACATGTTCAGACCATGCTTGGTAGCCTGACCGGCGTACGGCAGCACGTCAACGATGGGGGCAGATCCGCCCTTTTGCACGCAGCCGCAGCTCTTGTCCTCGAGCGTGGTAATGCCGCCGTCCTTGTTGCCGGGGCTCGGGTTCTCATAGACGACCTCGCCGTGGCTGATAAAGTAGTCCTTAAAGCCGTTGAGCATGTCGGCCGCCGCGTTAAAGACGTCTTGGCTCTCGCAACGATCGAGCAGAATGCTCTCCGCGCCAAACATCTCGGGCACCTCGGTGAGCACCGATGTGCCACCGCGGGCTACGACCATATCGCTCACGCGACCGATCGTGGGGTTGGCGGTAATGCCCGAAAGACCGTCAGATCCACCGCACTTAAGGCCAATGACCAGCTCGGAGGCGGGAATGGGCTCACGCTTGGCCTGCTTGGCCAGGTCGGCCAGCTCAGACAGAATCTTGTGGCCCTCGACCTGCTCGTCGGCTACATCCTGGCAGGTGAGGAAGCGAACGCGCTCGTGATCGAAGTCACCGAGCTCGTCGAGCACCTGCTGGTGCGTGCAGTTTTCGCAACCAAGGGACAGGAACAGCACACCCGCAGCGTTTGCGTGACGCGAGAGCGCCACCAGCAGACGGCGTGTCTGAGCGTGGTCGGCGCCGGTCTGGGAGCAGCCAAAGGGATGCGGGAAATAGTAAACGCCCTCCAGCGAACCCTCGACCAGATCCTGTGCCTGCTCGCACATGGCACGTGCGACCTCGTTGACGCAGCCGACCGTGGGGATGATCCACAGCTCGTTGCGCGTGGCGTCGCGGCCGTCGGCACGACGGAAGCCCATAAAGGTCTCGGGCTCAACCGGCTCAACGACCGGATGGGTCGGATTGTAAACGTACTCGACCTCGCCCGAAAGGTTGGTCTTGACGTTATGCGTATGAAGCCACTGACCGGGCTGGATGTCGCCCGTCACGTGGCCGATAGGAAGACCGTACTTGACGACGTCCTCCCCCGCCGCAATGGCACGCACGGCCATCTTGTGGCCCTGCGGAATATCCTCCGCGGCAACGACCTCGCCCACCCCGGGAACCGCGACGGCGGCGCCCTTGGCAAGCGGCGACAGCGCGACGATCACGTTATCGGCCGGATTGATCTGGATAGTGTTCATTACAAATGGTCCTAACCCTACAGGTTGAGTAGAAGTCGAGGCGCGGGCAAGCCGTCTGGCGCCCGCATCGGGAATTTACGCCTGGGCGTTGGCGAAGGCCTGCTTGACGCCCTCGGCGCGCACGACGGTGAGCGCGTTGACGACAAATTCCTCAAGGCCGGCGATCTGCGTAAGGTCCTCGCCCCACATCTGCTCATTGGTGAGCACGTCGTGCACCAGCTCGGCATCGTCTGCACCGGCGTGGGCGGCGTAGAAGTCGAGCACGAAGGCGTCGTCCTGAGCGGTGTACTCGGTGCCGTCGGCACGGCGCAGGTGCAGGCCATCGCCCTCGCGGGACACAAGCTCCTGCGTGTAGAAGGCGATGAGCGTAGCTAGGCTCGTGGCCAGGCACTTGGGCAGGCTGCCGGTCTCGGCAACATAGTCCTTGAGCGTGGGCAGGTCGCGAGCGCGCCACTTGGCCGTGGAGTTGAGGCAAATGGAGAGCAGCGCGTGGTCGATAAACGGGTTGTCGAATCGGTTCTCGACGGCGGCGGCAAAGGCCTTGCAGTCTTCGACATCCAAATCGGCGGCAAGCGTCGGGATGACCTCGTGGTAGAGCATGGTGTTCATGAAGCCGCGGACGGTCTCGTCGTGCATGCAATCGCGCACGATGTCAAAGCCGGCAACCCAGGAGCCCGGAACAAAGGCAGTGTGGGCGCCGTTGAGGATGCGGACCTTGCGCTTCTTGTACGGGGTGACATCGGGGGTCACAAAGACGCCCGGCAGGCCGGCCTTCACGAAGGGGAGCTTCTCGGCAAGCGACTCATCGCCCTGGATGCCCCACATCTGGAAGGGCTCGCGCACGGCCAGGAAGGGATCCTCGTAGCCCAGGCGCTCGGCCACGGCAGCGGCCTCCTTGGGGTCGCGGATGCGGCCGGGGACGATAGTGTCGACGAGCGTGGTGCAGACGGTGCAGTCGTTGGCCATCCACTGCGCAAACTCGTCCTCCCAGCCCCAGTCGCTCACGTACTGGTTCATGATGCGCAGCAGCTCCTCGCCGTTGTGATCGATGAGCTCGCAGGCGAGCACAATGACGCCCGGCTTGCCGGCGGCCCAGCGGGCGTGAAGGACCTGAGCAAGCTTGGCGGGGAAACTCGCGGGCGGCATGTCGTCGGCCTTGCAGGACGGGTCGTAGGCGATACCGGCCTCGGTGGTGTTGGAGACGATAATCTCCAAATCGTCGGAGACGGCGACCTCCATCATGGCGCGGTAGTCGTCCTCGCGGTACGGGTTGATGCAGCGGCTGCAGGCGCTGATCACACGGGACTCGTCAACCGTGTTGCCGTTCTCCTTGCCGCGCACCAACACGGTGTACAGGTCGTCCTGGGCGTTGATACCATCGGCAAAGCCAAAGGCGCCGCTGATGGGCTGGACCATGACAACCTTGCCGTTCCAGCCGGTTGCCTCGTTGCCCATGTCAAAGAAGCGGTCGACGAAGGCGCGCAGGAAATTGCCCTCGCCAAATTGCAGAACCTTCTCGGGCGCGTCCTTGGGCAGCAGGTAGCCCTTGTAGCCGATCTTCTCGAGCGTCTCGTAGCTGATGTTCTCCATCGATGTCTCTCCTTAGATTGCTGTTAGCGTGCAGGCAAAACGGGGGCGCCGCGTGTGGCAACGGCGCTCCCGAGTTCGGTGTGATTCGATGCGGGTTTAGGCCTCGACGGTATCCAGGTCAAAGCCAAAGTAGCGGACCGCGTTGTTGTAGCTGATGTCGCGCACGATGGCTCCCAGCAGCTCCATGTCGGCCGGATACTTGCCCTGCTCGACCCACTCGCCGATCACGCCGCACAGCACGCGACGGAAGTACTCGTGACGCGGGTAGGACAGGAAGGAGCGGGAATCGGTAAGCATGCCCACAAAGTTGCCCAGCACGCCCTCGTTAGCCAGAGCCGTGAGCTGCTCGCGCATACCGACCTCGTTGTCGTTGAACCACCAGGCGGAACCGTTCTGGATCTTGCCTGCGGTCGGAGCCTCCTGGAAGCAGCCCATCACGGTATCGATCATGGTGTTGTCGATGGGGTTCAGGCTGTACAGAATGGTCTTGGGCAGACCCGTGGACTCCTGGATGGAGTTGAGGAAATCGGCCAGCTGGTCGGACGGCGTGTAGTTTGAGATGCAATCGTAGCCGGTGTCGGGACCGAGTTTGGCGAACATAGCGCGGTTGTTGTCACGCTTGCAGCCAAAGTGCAGCTGCATGGCCCAGCCAAGGCGGACATACTCGCCGGCGACGAACTGCATAAAGGCCGTCTTGTACTTGAGGACCTCGTCCTCGGTAAGCGGCTCGGCGGCAAGGCCCTTGGCAAAGATGGCCTCGATCTCGTCAGCGGTGGCCGGAACGTACATAACGTAGTCGAGTGCGTGGTCGGAAGCGCGGCAGCCCAGCTCGTGGGCGACATCGTAGCGCTTGGAGATGGCGGCCTTCATGCCCTCGAAGTCGCTGACCTCGACGCCGGCAACCTCGGAAAGGCGCTTGCAGTAGTCGGCGAACTCCTGGCCACGCTCGATACGCAGCGCGGCATCGGGGCGCATGGCGGGAACGACCTGAACGTCAAAACTGTCGTCGGCGGCAATCTTCTTGTGCCACTCAAAGCTGTCGGCGGGGTCGTCGGTAGTGCAGATCATGCGGACGTTGGACTGCTTGATCAGGTTACGGCAGGTAAAGCTGGCCTCAGCGAGCTTGGCGTTGGCAAGGTCCCAGACCTCCTGAGCGGTTTTGCCGTTAAGGACGCCCTCGTAGCCAAAGTAACGCTTAAGCTCCAGGTGGCTCCACTCAAAGACGGGGTTGCCCACACAACGGCCCAGGGTCTCGGCCCACTTCTGGAACTTCTCACGAGCAGGGGCATCGCCGGTAATGAAGCGCTCGTCAACGCCGTTTGCACGCATCAGGCGCCACTTGTAGTGGTCACCGCCCAGCCAAACCTCGGTGATGTTCTCAAAACGCTTGTCGTCCCAGATCTCCTTGGGAGAAATGTGGCAGTGGTAGTCGACGATAGGCATGCCCTCGGCAAAGTTGTGAAACAGCTCCTCGCCGGTCTTGGTGCTCAGCAGGAAATCCTGATCGTCCATGAAGTTTTTCATCAAACAACCCCTTTGTTGGCGGAGCGGGCGCACGATGCGCTCGCTATCCTCTAGGTGAACGTTCACCATCTTAGTTCAAAAATCGTTTGTGGGTGAACGTTCACCTAACCATCACGGGGTGAGCGGTAGGTTTTGGCCGCTTAACGGTTACCAAGGCCATGAATCCTGCGTTAGATCGACACAAAGAAAGGCCGCTGACGGCAGATTCGCCATCAGTGGCCTTCGAAACAGCTTTTCGATACCCCTACCAAAAAGTACGCGGCAAATAGGGAACTCACTAAACGCATTAGATTCCGGCGAGTTTGCAGTAACGGTCAACGTTGCTGGCAAACACCATCTCCACAGCACCCTTCTGCACGGGCTCCGCCGGAGTTTTACCCCACAGCAAATACTCGCCCAAGGTCTTGGCACCGCGGTAGGCCAGGCTCACCGGGTCTTTATAGACAATATTGGTAAAGATGCCACGACGCAAGGCCAAGGCGCTCTCGGGGAACAGGTCGTTGCCGATTACCATGACCTTGCCGGCCTTGCCGCTCGAAACAAGCGCGTTGGCGACTACCTCGGAACCAACGGCAAAAACGCTACAGATGAGCTCGGGAGCATCCGGCGCACTCAAGCGCTGCTCAAGCTCGCGCTCGAGCTGTTTGACTTGCGCATGGGCGCCGGCAAGATCCTCAACCTGCCATGGAATATCACGTTCGCGCAAGTAATTATGGAAGGCGCGGGCGGTCAGATAGTGTGAATCGGTATAGGGGTCGCCCGCCAACAGGAGCACGCGGGCGTCAGACCCAGAAGCGTGAACCAGGTTTGCCGCCTGCTCTGCCATAAGACTGCCCGCCGCGGAATAGTCTGCCAGACTGGCACCCAGGCGATCGAGGTGCGGTCGGTCGCCATCGACGAGCTCGATCGCCACACCCGCCTCGGCAATCTGCCTCAAAAGCTCGGTTGCGCGGTCATCGCTCGGAACATAGGCAAGCAGGCCATCAATCTTCTCGCCTACCTGCAGGCGCTCATCAATCTGCTCGAGCGCATCAGCGTAGCCACCCACGCCAAATTCAACACGCTCAACCGTAATGCCCCGGTCGATGACCTCCTGCTCAAAGCGGTTGCAGCCTTCCCACAGGTAACGGAAAAAGTACGCTCCCTCGCGCGATGCGCGGGGCAGGCAAAACACCAGGTTGATATCCTTGCGGCGCAGGCTCGAGGCACTCGTATTGCGATGGTAACCCATGGCCTCGGCCTTAGCATTCACCTTGGAGCGCACGGATTCGCTCACGCCGGCTTTACCCGTCAGGGCCTTGTGCACGGTATTGATGGAAACGCCAAGCTCGGCGGCTATGTCCTTCATGGTTACGCGAGCGCTCATGGGGATACTCCGTTATAGATAAGTTGCCAATTAACAGTACAGGTAACGATACCCCAAAATCACTCTTCAACTCGCCGCGCTCGCCCCCAAATGTGCAAAGCGCCCCGCGAACGGATGCTCGCGAGGCGCTTGGATGCCTAGACCTTATTTAATACCGCGGCCCAAGTCTTCGGCGATTTTGTCGACGCCTTTCAGCGCGGCGCACGTCTTTTTGTTGGAGCAATGCCCCGTGCAAACGCCACCCTGAGCGCAGTCGGCGCAGGTGCCCTTGCGGTAGATACGCACGCACACGGCGACAAACGCAATACCGATAACAGCCAGTACAACAATATCGATAGGTGCCATAGCAAGCCTCCTCTAGTTAGTCATCACTTACTTTACCCCATTCTCCACCTACCAAATAGGGACGTTTTATTTTGGTCGGTTTTATCTGCGGAAACGCCATATCTCCCCCACCAAAAAGCCCGAGTGTCGGTGGGACACCCGGGCTCGTGGAAAGGGGTTAATCCTTATTCGGACTTAAGCGGAAACTGCGGCGGAAGCAGTGTTGGTCTCGTCCTCGTCGGTCCATGCATGCTTGGGCATGGGACGGAAGATCTGGAAGAGCATCGCAACCAGCAGCACGATGGCCACAATCGTCCAGATACCAAACTGTCCAAGAACAAGCAAGTTGTAGAACTGGTTGATGAACAGGCCGATCACCCAAGCGAAGGCGCACTCGTAACCGATGGCGATCGCAGTCCACTTGCCGGAATCCATCTGGTTGCGGATGGTGCCAATGGCGGCAAAGCACGGAGCGCACAGCAGGTTGAAGGCGCCGAAGGCAACGCAAGCGCCCATGGTGGGGAACATGCCGGCAAACGCGGTCCACAGGCTCGGGTCGGTCTCGCCCGCGTCGGCGACGGACAGCAGCGAGCCGGCGGTGGCGACGACGTTCTCCTTGGCGACGAGGCCAGAGACAGTCAGCGCGGTGGCCTGCCAGGTACTAAAGCCGAGCGGGGCGAAGATCCAAGCGACCAGGTTGCCCAGCATGGCAAGCACGGAGTAGTCCATAAACTCCTCGGGGATGCCGTCCATCGCAGGCAGGAAGCCAAAGGAACCGTTATAGCTACCAAAGTTGGAGAGGAACCAAACGACGACGGTGGACGCAAAGATGACCGTGCCGGCCTTCTTGATAAAGGCCCAGCAGCGCTCCCACACATGCAGCGCCCAGGAACGGATCGCCGGGAAGTGGTAGGCGGGAAGCTCCATAACGAACGGCGTCGGGCGACCGGCGAAGAGCTTGGTCTTCTTGAGCATGAGGCCCGAGGCGATGACGGCAAAGACGCCCAGGAAGTAGAAGAGCGGGCTGATCCATGCGGCCGTGGTGGAAGAATCGCCAATGATGGAGCCCATGAGCAGGGCGATGATCGGCAGCTTGGCGCCGCAGGGGATGAACGTGGTGGTCATGACCGTCATGCGGCGGTCCTTCTCGTTCTCGATGGTCTTGGTGGCCATGACGCCGGGGACGCCGCAGCCCGAGGACACGAGCATGGGGATGAACGACTTACCGGACAGGCCAAAGCGGCGAAACACGCGGTCCATGATAAAGGCGACGCGGGCCATGTAGCCGGAGTCCTCCAGGAAGGACAGCATCACGAACAGCAGGAACATCTGCGGCACAAAGCCGAAGATGGCGCCCAGGCCGCCAACGATACCGTCGCAGACCAGCGAATCGACCAGGCCACCGTCCTCGGTGCCACCCGCCACGAGGGCATCGTGCACCATGGTGGTGATACCCGGGACATAGGGGCCGTACTGTGCCGGGTCGACCGAGTCGGCGTCGTCACCCGCGGCCTCGACAGCCTCATCGTAAGCATCGCGGCCCTGACCGAGCACATACCAACCGTCGGTGCCAAAGAGCTGATCGTTGGTGAAGTCGGTCACCGTTCCGCCCAGGGTGGAAACGGCGATGTAGTACACGCAGAACATGATGACCACAAAGATCGGCAGGCCCAGGATACGGTTGGTAACCACACGGTCGATCTTCTCGGAGGTGCTCATCTTGGCCGGGGCCTTGGTGAGGCACTCGTCGATGATGTGTGCGATCACGCCGTAGCGCTCACCGGTGATGATGGACTCGGCGTCATCGTCGCAGTCCTGCTCGCACTGAGCGACCAGCTCTTCGACGCGAGCGGCCTTCTCCTTGGTGAGGTTGATGAGCTTGCAGGCGTCCGCATCACGCTCGAACAGCTTGACGGCGTAATAGCGGCGCTTGTTAGCGGGAACGCTCGCAGGCAGATTGTTTTCGATGTGGTCAAGAACGTCCTCGATGGAGGAATCGAACTTGTGCTCCGGCACCTGGCCCTTGGAAGCAGCAGACTTCTTGACCTGCTCGAACAGCTCCTTGATACCCTTGTTCTTAAGAGCCGAGATCATCATGACCGGGCAGCCGAGCTTCTTGGAGAGCTTGTCCGTGTCGATCTTGTCGCCGTTCTTCTCGACCAAGTCGGCCATGTTGAGGGCAACAACCACGGGCAGGCCGGTCTCGATAACCTGAAGCGCCAGGTACAGGTTACGCTCGAGGTTGGTGGCATCGACAACTTGGACGACAACATCGGGCTCGCCGCTCATGAGGTAATCGCGCGAGCATTGCTCCTCGGGGCTGTAGGGGGAAAGCGAGTAGATGCCAGGGAGGTCCGTGATGGTAACGTTCTTGTCGCTTAGGAGCTTGGCTTCCTTTTTCTCAACCGTGACGCCGGGCCAGTTGCCAACGTAGCCGTTGGCGCCGGTGATCAGGTTGAAAAGCGTGGTCTTGCCGCAGTTGGGGTTACCCGCCAGCGCGACATGGATCTGAGAATCCGCCATTCAATCCTTCTTCCTTGTGTGCCTGCGCTGCTTTCTCCGCGCAGGCTGGATAATGTGCTTCAAAGATGCTGCATTAAGTTAGAAATACCTAACTTTATCTGCAGAATTATACGCCGCGAGCCCTTACTGGACCTCGACGACGGCCGCCTCCTCCTTGCGGATGGAAAGCTCGTAGCCGCGCACGTTGATCTCGACCGGATCACCGAGCGGTGCAACCTTCACGACCTTGAACGAAGTGCCCTTGATGAGCCCCAAGTCCATAAGGTGGCGGCGAAGCGCACCCTCACCGTGAAGCTTGACGATGGTAGAGCTCTCGCCCACCTTAACGTCACCCAACGTCTTCATCCTCTTGTCCCCCTTTCGGTTTTTATGAAATGCTGCTGACTAACCGACGGTCATGATGTGCATGGCAACCTTGGAATCGATGCCAAAGCGTGCGCCCAGCACCGTGACGATGATATTGGCACCACTCGAGCTCACCACGTGGATTTCGTTGCCCTCGACAAAGCCGAGGTCCTTGAGGTGGTGTTTCATGTCCTCATTGCCCTTTACACGAGACACGCGCACGGTTTCGCCCGCTTTTACCATCGAAAGCGGCATGGCCGGCATCTGCGGTCCGCAAGACATGAGTTGCTCCTAACGTCAGTTCGTCCTCAACATCGACGCGTAAAAAGTTAACCACGTCTATGTTCGCTATAGTAAACTAGCACGTGGTTAACTTTTTGGAAAGGGTCCCCATTCAGATTTCGAAAAAGTTTCCTATACGAAACAAAAAGGCGCGGCAAAGGACCATCCTTTACCGCGCCCTATCATGCTTAGAGCGAGAGATTTCTGATCGATGTGACACAGGAGGCCTCATCCACGCCCGAAACGCGGAACACGATGTCCTCGCCACATTCGCCACAGAGTGCCATGAGCCCTATAACGTCGCGGCCATCGACATGACGATTGCCAATCGAAACCGACACGTCACTACGATGCTTGGCGATAATGTCATAGAGCAGCGCAACCGGGCGGGCATGCAATCCCAACGGATCTTTAATCGTCTTTGTAAACTCGACCATGTCCCCTCCCGCGGCATCGCACATTCGGCCGGCAAAACCCAGCCACGTGGTAGTTATTGTAGCGTTAGATGCTTGTCGAGAGCCCCTCTGAACACCTCGTGGTCAAAAAGTGGCAAATATGAGTACTGTCACCAATTTAGTAGCAGCAAAATCGAGAGCAAATTGCCTACTTTGAGCGATTCGAAGAGGTTGAAAGCCGTCAAACGCCCTTTAAAGGGGGTTAGATAAATTGATTTTGAGCCCATTTTTGCTCAGAACAGGCCGAAAAATATGACACCTCTTTTGCAACAGTACTCATATTTGGCATTTTTTGCCCACAGAGTCCAAAATCCATGCCCCAAAACACAAAAGGAGGGGCCTCGTAAGGCCCCTCCCTAGGAAAGGGAATCGATTTATTCCACAGCCGTAGATTAATCCTAGCCGCTACTCCATCATATCGAGGACGGAAGGGCGAAGCTCGTTCTCGGCGGCCTCGGGATCGGTCTCGCGCAGGCGGTTGATGTAGCGGTTGTACCACATCACGGCAAGGCCCAGGAAGACAACCACGCCGCCAACGTTGTAGACCAGCGTCAGCCACAGCGGCTGATCGAGCGGAATGGTGCCGCAGATAAGCACGAAGCAGAAGACCACAAGCAGGAATGCGGCAACGACCAGGCCAAAGCTGCGCGAACCCATGCGGAAGCCACGGGGAGCAGCATCGAAGTTCTTGTGCAGCATAAAGTAGGCAAGCAAAATCAGCAGCGGTGGGAGCAGAGCGGTGGCAGCAGTCATGTTGGTAACGATCATGAGCAGGTCGTCGAGGTTACCGGAGCCCAGGGCCGGAATGATCAGGATGGGGACGACGATGGCGAACTGCAGCCAAGCAGCGCGGGCAGGAATGCCATGCTCGTTGAGCTCGACGATCTTGCTACCAAAGACGCCCTTGGGGATCTCGGTGAAGAAAACCTTGATGGGAGCAGAGGTCCACATCATGAGGGAGCCCAGCGTGGCGGCGAGAAGGATCAAGCCGATGGCGCGCGTAGACACTTCCATGGGAATGCCGAAGTGGGCAAAGACAGCGCCGAATACGTCGAAGATACCGGTGGAGATGGCAACGCCGCCCTCGGGGATGAACAGGTTAACCAGCAGCGAAGCGCCTGCATACAGAAGGCCGATGGTCAGGCCGGCGATAACGACGGTGCGCACGAAGGCCTTGACGCCACCCTTAAGGTCGTTAAGGAACACGCCGACAGACTCAGCGCCGCCAACGCCCTGGATGATCCAGGCAAGCGTACCGAAGAAGCCCCACGCAGTTGCGAAGTTGCTCATGTCGGGAGCCATGTTAGCGGGAGTAGGAGCCGTAGCGAACTCAACGCCGCCAAAGGCAGCAGCCAGGGACAGCAGGATGAACACGGCGGTCAGGCCGAGAGCCGCGGTCGAACCGAAGGAGGAAATGGAGCCGATCCACTTAGCGCCCTTGGTCGAAACCCACGTGGCGATAGCAAAGACGACGATCTCGATAATGGTGATCCACAGCTGCGAAAGCTCGGCGTTGGCACCAAAGAACACGTAGCTCGCGTAGATGATGACGTTGGGCAGGACGGACGCAAAGAAGAACAGGTTAACGAACCAGTAGCTAAATGCCGTCAGGAACGCCCAGCGACCACCCATCGAGGTCTTAACCCATGCGTACACGCCAGACTCGGAGTCCTTGTTGAGGCCGACGAACTCGGCGGTAACCAGGGTATAGGGGACAAAGTACAAAAGCGTGGCGAAGAAGAACGACGGCGCAGCTGCCAAGCCGATGGCCGCGTTGTTGTTGATGATGTTCTTGATACCGAACACGGCGGCGACCGTCATGCCCAGCAGAGCGAACGAACCAATCGTTCCTCGTTTTTCAGAGCTCATAAGCCCTCCCAATCATCCGTTATATCTCATCTAAAACCGTCCGGGCTGCAAGCGCAATCGTGGACGGCGCACCTGCTAAGGGGAATGGGGAAAAGGGAGTCAACAAAGCCATCCCCCTTAACGGCGCGAAGCAAACGTCCAGGTGGACGAATACTACTTGTTGGGGAAGGAATAACCTTCGACCGTCACGTGCAGCACCACGACGCGGGGATCCGCAGTGTCGGCGAGGACGCGATACGCCTCGTCGATCTCAATGACGGCAACGCCGCCGGCAGGGATCACCACCTTCTCCCCCGCACCCTCAAAGCGCTCGCGATCATCGATATCGCTGTAGGCGCGGGTGCAGGTGAGGCCTGCCTTGGGGGCAACCTCGACAGTCAGGTCGCCGTCGAGCGGGGCGAGCACGGCATGGTAGCGACGGTGACCGACCAGATCGGCGGTTGCGGCCTCGCGGGCATAGACCCACCAGTACACCAACGAGTCGCCGATGGAGTACGCCACGTCGTGCTGCAGGTCGGCAACGCCATCGAGTGCCTGACCGGTACGCATCCACTTCTTGACGGACTTCATCTGAGCATCGAAGTCGGCACGCGAGTTAAAGACATGCATGGCTTATGCCTCCTTAATGGGTGCCAGCGCCTGAGCCAGATCGGCAGACGTCAGCGGTCGCAGGGACACCTCAAAGCTGAAGCTCTCAAAACGGGTGCGATAGGAATCGAGCACCTCGGAACCCCAAGAGTTCGAGCCAAGGCCGAGCAGTTGGTCGTTGATGTTGACCGTGACCGTATCGCCCTTGACAAGGTCGTAGACGTGCTTGGCGTTATCGATGACCTCGCAGCTATAGGGCCATGCCGAGAACGAGAACGGGTTGGAGGCAGCGTCAGCCGGACGAGTCACCAGTACGCCGTCACCGTGGCTGGAGCGCAGGGCAACCCAGCGGGTACCCTCGCGGTTGGCGCAGTCCTGAGGCATAACGTAGGGCGTGAACATATCGTCGACCGTGGTGCGGTAATGACCGACCGGGTTGGCGCGCAGCGAGTCTGGATAGTTCTCGCCCGGGCCATGGCCATACCACTCGACGGCGCGATCGCAACCGGGGACCTCGAAGGAGATGCCGATGCGCGGGATGATGTCCGAATAGTCACCGTAGGGCTCGCCGGAAACCTTGAGGTCGACGCGACCGCTCGGAAGCACGGTGTAGACGAGCTCGACGCGCATGCCGAACGCGCGGACGGGAGGAGCGATACGCTGGCTCACGGTAACGACGACCGCATTGCCGTCCTGCTTCCAAGAAACCTTGCGGGTAGACGTCTGCATCACATCGATGAAGTTGTCCTTCCACAGGGAGTCATACTCCTGAGCGTGGTTGTCGACGAGCGGATGCCAAAAACCAACCTGGGGACCAGAGGCCATGACGTCGCGGCCGGATGCCTTCCACTCGCTCACGGTACCGTTTACCTTGCTGAAGGTCAGCTCGCCGTTGAGGGAGTGAATGCGAATCTCCTGCTCGGTCTCCTCGACCGTAAGCTCAGGACGAGTGGGAGCCGCAATGGCCGGCGCCGGATGGTTTGCGATGGCAAACTGGCTTGCGCCCAGTTGGAACATCGGCTCGCACCAGACGTGAGCGGCCATGGTGTAGGCGCGCACAGTCAGCAGGGTCTCGCCTACCGCGGCCTCGTGAATCACCAGCGGAAGCTTGACGGACTCACCGGAGGCAACCGCACCGGGCGTGAGCGTCTTGCGGCAGACCACGTCGCCGTCCACCAGGGTCTCCGCCGACAGGCAAACATCCTCGAGGGTGGTAAACCAACGCTTGTTGGTGACAGTCAGCTCGCCCGCCTCGGCATCGTAAGCCATGCGAACCGGGCAGATGACCTGACCATACTCAGTGAGGCCCGGGCTCGGCTGCTGCCAAGGGAACACCATGCCATCGATGCAGAAGTTGCTGTTGTTGGGGTAATCGCCGTTGTCGCCACCGTACATATCGTAGGCAACGCCGTCCTCGGTCACAGCAGCCAAACCGTGGTCGCACCATTCCCAGATAAACTGGCCTTGGATGCAATCCCAGCGATCGAAGACCTCCTGGTACTCGGACAGGCCTCCGGGGCCATTGCCCATGGAGTGACCGTACTCGCAGTTAATGCGCGGCTTGGGGAACGGATGCTCGCCAAAGTCGTTCATCTGCGACACGCGGGAGTACATGGTGGAGATAACGTCGACGGTATCGGCGTTGCGATCCTCCTCGTAGTGGACCGGACGACCGTCGAGCTCGTGAGCCTTGGCGTACATCGCGCGGATGTTGCAGCCATAGCCGCTCTCGTTGCCCATCGACCACATAATGATGCAGGCGTGGTTGCGCTCCTGCATCACCAGGCGCTCAATGCGGTCGACGTAGGTCGGCTCCCATGCCGGGTCGTCGGTCACCAGGGCGATATTGCCGATATTCTCGAAGCCGTGGCTCTCCATATCGGTCTCGGCGACCAGCATGATGCCATACTCATCGCACAGCTCGTAGAAGCGCGGGTCGTTGGCGTAGTGGGACGTGCGCACCGCGTTGATGTTGTGCTGCTTCATGAGCTCCAGGTCGCGGCGCATGCGATCGAGGCCCACGGCGCGGCCCTTGTAATCGTCGTGATCGTGGCGGTTGACGCCATGCATCTTAAAGTAAGTGCCGTTGAGGTAGATATGATTGCCCTCGACCGTCACCTCGGCAAGACCCTGGCGATGCGGGACGTACTCGCTGACCTGGTCACCGTCGTAGACCTCAAACGTAAGGTCATAGAGGAAGGGATCCTCGGGATTCCAGAAGTGGGCATCGGTCACGCTGCACTCGGCATGGCCGTCGACGCACTCGCCCGTAGCCACCACGTTCTCGCCATCGCTGAGCGTATACACAACGCGGGTAGCGCCCTCGGCCACCGTATCGAGCGTGATCAGAGCGGCATCGCCCTCGCGGTGCGTGCGGAACCTAAAGTCGACCAGGTGCGCGGCGGGACGCTGCATAAGGTACACATCGCGGAAGATGCCCGATGCCCACCACATGTCCTGATCCTCGATATAGCTGCCATCGCTGTACTGCAGAACCTTGACCGCAAACAGGTTGTCGCCCTCGACAAGCGCGTCGGTCACGTCGAACTCGGCAGACAGGCGCGAACCCTTGGTCATGCCGATAAACTGACCGTTGACGTACAGCTCGCCATAGCTCTCGATGCCGTCAAAGCGAATGATCTCGCGAGCGCCGGCAGGCACGGCGGGAAGGTTGACGATGCGCTGGTACACGCCCGTGGGATCGTCAGAGGGAACGAACGGCTGATCCACCGGGAACGGGAAGCCCTCGTCGGTGTAGGCAAGGTTGCCATAGCCGTCTACCTGCCACAGGTGCGGAACCTCCACGTGATCCCACTCGGGCTCGTACGTGGAGAGCTCCTCGTTGGAGACGGCAGCGGGGCCCTCAAAGAGGCGGAACTGCCACGAGCCGGACAGCTGGACAAACCCGCGCGACAGCTCGCGGCTGTACGTTGCAGCGAGATCGGCGGTCTCGTAACCCATAAAGTACGCATGGGGTGCCAGGCGGTTCCTGTGGGTGAGCGCTTGGTTTTCCCAATCGTTAATGGCGTCCATGGTGATGCTCCTTCGTCATCGTAGTGATTCTTGTGCAACCGGTTGTCCTTATCTTACGGGCGATGCAAAAAACTGTGCAACCGGTTGTCCGCTGAACGGTCGATTTGGTCGGGTTAACGGTGCAACCGGTTGTACAACCGCGACACTTATGTCACCCTGAGTATCGAAACTCAGCGCAAGACATCGTTCTCAAGCTCGTAGGCAACCGCCACGCCCGCTGATATCTCACCCATACGAGACGTATTCGATTGCGGCTTGGTTGCAAAACGACACCGGTCACCGGATATCATGAACGCTGTTCAGGCGCACTATAGTAAGCTGTATCCGCACCAGCCCGTATCAGCGACAACATCGACCGCATTCTCCAGGAGACGCCATGACCCAACCAGTTCGCACCGCACCTACGCTTGCCGAGGTTGCCGCAGCTGCCGGCGTGTCGCGCTCCACGGCATCGCGCGCTCTCAACGATTCGCCCCGCATTAGCGAGGAAACCAAAAGGCGCGTCCGCGCGGCGGCCAAGGAAGTCAATTTTGTCCCCAACGCTCGTGGCCGAGCGCTCGCTGTCGGGCGCACGGAAATCATCGCCGTGCTCGTGACCGAGCCCCTGAGTGAACTCTTCAGCGACCCCACCTATAGCGAGTTTTTGAGCGGCATTACCGAGGAACTGTCGGAGTCGTCCTATCTGCCCGTTATCTTGCAGGCGTCTTCTACGCATGAGCGCAACCGTGCACGCGAGCACTTTGAGCGCCGCTCGTTCGACGCCGTGATCGACGTCTCCCCCTACAAGGGCAGCGAGCTGCTCGAGGTGCTGCGCGAGCTGGGCGTACCCACCGTGTTGTGCGGCCAGCTCGAGGGCCACCCCTATCGCGATGTGTTCTCGACAGTCTACTCCGACGACGAAGAGGGCGGACGCTTTGCGGCACTCGCCATAAAGGATCGCGGGCGCAAAGATATCGTCGCCGTGTTGGGACCGCAAGACAACCCCGCTGTTGCCGACCGCCTGCGCGGCTACCGCGCCGTCTTGGGCGAAGACCTCCCAGACGCAAACGTTATCTATACCGGCTGGAACAGCGGAGACGGCTATCAGGCCATGCACCAGATTCTCGCGCGCGAGATCGCTTTCGATGGCGTGCTCTGCGGATCGGACCGTATCGCGGCTGGCGTCATCACCGCACTCAACGAGGCAGGCCTATCCGTTCCGGCGGACGTTTCTGTCGTCGGCTTCGACGATCACGAGATTGCGACGCGCTGCGTCCCCGCGCTCACGACCGTCCGCCAGCCCCTGCGCGAAGAAGGCCACATGGCTGCCAACATTGCGCTCGACATGATCAAGGGTGCCGAGCCCACCACCTCCGTGATGCACATGCAGCTGATCCAGAGAGACTCGCTATAAGAAATTGGGGCAGGCTTTCCGCCAGACAGTTGTTGCGGAAAGCCTGCCCCGTTTTGAGCGCTCATTCTGGGGCACAGTTTCCGTTAGACAGCTCAACCGGAAACTGTGCCCCATTATTTTGCCGAATTCTGGGACGCGCTTTCCCAGAGGACCCCCCTTTGGGAAAGCGCGACCCGTTCTGGACGCAAATTCCGAGACGCAGTTTCCGCGACGCCCGGTCATCCCAAGCCCTCTCAACCTCGGCGCATAAAAAACGAGGGAAGGCACGCGTCCTTCCCTCGTTACAGGCAATATGTAGCCGCTTCCCTACATCAGGCGCAGGCTGACGTCCTTGAGCTGGGCGCCGGAAACGGCACTCGGAGCGCCCGACATGAGGTCGGAGCCGCTGGCCGTCTTGGGGAATGCCATGACGTCGCGGATGGAGTCGGAACCGGTAAGCAGCATGCACACGCGGTCCAGCCCCAGAGCGAAACCGCCCATCGGGGGCGCACCAAACTTGAGGGCCTCCATGAGGAAGCCGAACTGCGACTCGGCGCGCTCCTCGGTAAAGCCCAGGAGCTTGAGCATGGACATCTGCATCTCGGCGTTGTGGATACGCATACCGCCGCCGCCGGCCTCAAAGCCGTCCATGACAAAGTCGTAGGTGCAAGAACCGGCTGCCAGCGGATCGGCCTCAATCTTGGCGATGTCGGTCTCGGTCGGCAGGGTAAAGGGCTGGTGCTCGGCAGCATAGGCCTTGCGATCCTCATCCCAGTGGAACAGCGGGAAGTTGACGACCCACAGGAAGTCGTGACCCTCGCGCTTGATCTCGAGCGCGTTGGCCATGTGGGAACGCATGCCGCCCAGGATCTCATCGGAGAGCAGGCGCGGGCCGGCGGCGAACATCACAAGGTCGCCGGGCTCGACGTCCATGCGCTCGCGCAGAGCGGCCATCTCCTCGTCCGAGAAGAACTTGACGATGGGGCTGTTGATGGAGCCGTCCTCGCGGAAGGCGATCCAGGCCAGGCCCTTGGCGCCAAACGTGGAGGCCACGCCGGCGAGCTTATCGATCTTGGCACGTGCCCAGGCACCGGCGCCCTTGGCGTTGATGGCCTTGACGACGGAGCCCTCCTCGTTCGCGGCGGTCGCGAAGACCTTGAACTTGGAGTTGGCAAAGATGTCGGTCAGATCGACCAGGTGCATGCCGTAGCGGGTATCGGGCTTGTCGGAGCCATAGGTGTCCATGGCCTCCCAGTAGTTCATGCGACGCAGCGGCGTGGGCATCTCGACACCCATGCGACCGAAGGCATCGGCAAGAACCTCTTCGAGCGCGCTCATGACATCGTTCTGGTCCACGAAGGACATCTCGATATCGACCTGGGTGAACTCGGGCTGACGGTCGGCACGCAGGTCCTCGTCGCGGAAGCACTTGGCAACCTGGTAGTAGCGCTCAACGCCACCGACCATGAGCAGCTGCTTCAGAAGCTGCGGGGACTGCGGCAGGGCGTAGAAGTTGCCCGGCTGGATGCGGCTGGGAACGATGAAGTCGCGGGCGCCCTCGGGCGTGGACTTGAACAGGGAGGGCGTCTCGACCTCCATGAACTCACGGTTGTGCAGTGCCTCGCGAATGGCAAAGGTAAAGTCGGAGCGCAGCTTGAGGTTGGCCATCATCTCGGGACGGCGGAGGTCCAGATAGCGATAGCGCAGGCGGGTGTCCTCGCTGGTCTCGATGCCGTCCTCGATCTGGAACGGCGGGGTGACGGACGTGTTGAGAACCTCGGCGTGGTCGGTCAGGACCTCGATCTCGCCGGTCGCGAGCTTGGTGTTGGTGGTCTCCTCGCCACGGGAGCGCACGACGCCGTGGATCTTGATGGGCCACTCGGGACGCATGGTCTCGGCGATCTTAAAGGCGTCGCCGTCGGAGTGCTCGGGGTCGAAGGTGAGCTGCGTGATGCCCTCGCGGTCGCGAAGATCGCAGAAGATAAGGCCGCCGTGGTCGCGGCGACGGCTCACCCAACCGGTGAGGGTGACCTCTTCGCCCACGTTCTCGCGGCGAAGCTCGCCGCAGGTACGGGTGTGCATGGAATGCTCGTCGATGGGACGGGTCTGGCTCATACCAGTGATCCTCCTTTATGGATCTGTGCCGCCCCGTGTCGTTCCGGGCGGCGTCGTACAGATTTGCCCAGCCTGCGTAAACCGCGCAGCCAGACATGGCGTTCTATCTTATCGCACCTGTGTCGATGTGCCGCGGAAAAGTAGCTCCTGCCCAAAGACTTGACGGAGACGAAACAATTGACGCGGCCTGACCGTCGCCCAGGCGCGCCGCGTGCGACAATGTGCCCCAATACAACTGCACTCGGAAAGGCCCGCCATGACTGCACGCCTCATCGTTATGGATATCGACTCCACGCTCATCAACCAGGAAGTCATCGACCTGTTGGGCGAGGAAGCCGGCGTGGGAGAGCAAGTTGCACAGATCACCGAACGCGCCATGCGCGGCGAGCTTGACTTTAAGCAGGCGCTCGAGGAGCGCGTGGGGCTGCTTGCCGGCTTGGATGAGAGCGTGTTCGAGCGCACCTTTGAGCGCGTGACGTTTACTCCCGGCGCGCTGGAGCTTGTGCGCTCGGCGCACAGCAAGGGCTGGAAGGTCGGCGTGGTGAGCGGCGGCTTCCACGAGGTCGCCGACAAGATCGTGGCCGCCGCGGGCATCGATTTTTGCCTGGCCAACCGTCTGGAAGTCGTGGACGGCAAGCTCACGGGTAAGCTGGCGGCAGACATTGTGACCAAGGAATCCAAGCTCATTCAGCTGCTGGATTGGGCGGTTGAGTGCGGTGTCGACATGGCCCACACCGTCGCGATCGGCGACGGCGCCAATGACATCCCCATGATTCAGGCCGCGGGCACGGGCATCGCGTTTTGCGCCAAGCCCAAGACGCGCGAAGCCGCCCCGTTTGCCATCGACGAGCGCAACCTGACACTCGCCATGGATATCATCCTGCGCGACTAGTCGATCCTTCTAACAATAGAATCAGTCTGTCCTATAGTTTCCGAACAATTTTGTCTTAGTGTTCGGAAACATACCCTTTGAGTGCTAGACTTTGCGCCGTCGAAGGGAACATATATGGATAAGCGAGATCTAGAGCAGCTGCTGAGCGATGTTGCCGGCGGATCAGTCACCCCCGCCGACGCCCTTACGCGCATCCAGACGGCTCCGACTGCCGATTTGGGCTTTGCGCAGCTCGATCTTTCGCGCGGAGTGCGCCAGGGAGCCGGCGAGGTTGTCTACGGTGCCGGTAAAACCGCCGAGCAAATTGCCGCCATTATCGAGGCGCTGCGCGATGCCGGCCAGGAGCGCATCCTAGTCACACGCTTGGATGCCGAAAAAGCCGCGCGCACCGCTGAGTTCCTCGGCAACGACATCGACCTGGGATATGTCCCGGACGCCCAGCTCGCCCTGGTGGGTGGCAAGCCCTCCCCCACCGGCAACGGACACATCGTCGTCGCCTGCGCCGGTACGAGCGACCTGCCCGTCGCCGAAGAGGCGGCACTGACGGCCGAGTTCTACGGCAACGAGGTCGATCGCCTCTACGACGTGGGTGTCGCCGGCCTGCACCGCCTGCTCGCTCATGCTGAGGAACTTGCCCAGGCGCAGGTGGTCATCGCCATCGCCGGCATGGAAGGCGCCCTGGCGAGCGTTATCGGCGGTCTTGTGAGCTGTCCGGTCATCGCCGTCCCCACCAGTGTGGGCTATGGCGCGAGCTTTGGCGGCGTGGCCGCACTGCTCGCCATGCTCAACTCCTGCGCCAGCGGCGTTTCAGTCGTCAACATCGACAATGGCTTCGGCGCCGCCTACCAGGCAAGTCTTATCAATCATTTGAGCGCCGGCACGCGCTGCGCCCGTTAAGGAGCATTCTATGTCCAACCATCAGCACACGCTTATCATCGACGGCACCTCGGGCATCAGCGGCGACATGACCGTCGCAGCCCTGCTCGACCTGGGCGCCAGCGAGGAGCACCTGCGCGAACAGCTCGCCACGCTGCCGGTCGGCGGCTTTGAGATTGCCGTCACCCGCGTAAACAAGCATGGCATCGACGCCTGCGACTTTGACGTTCAGCTGGCAGAGGAGCTCGAGAACCACGACCACGACATGGCCTGGCTCTACGGCAACGAAGCAGCTGCCGAGCACACACACGAGCATGAGCACCACCATCATGCCCATGGTGAGCACGAGCACCGCCATGGGCACGCGCGTGACCACGACCACGACCACGAGGGTCACCATCACGCCCACCACCACCATCACCGTTCTTTGGCGGACGTCACCGCCATCATCGATGGCTCGCAGATGAGTGATGGCACCAAGCGTCGCGCGCTCGCCATCTTTACCGCGCTCGCCGCCGCCGAGGCCAAGGCCCACGGCAAAACGCCCGAGACCGTCATGTTCCACGAAGTAGGCGCCATCGATTCCATCGTTGACATCTGCTCTGTCGCCATCTGCCTCGATGACCTGGGCATCGAGGATATTGTCGTCGAGTCGCTCTCCGAGGGTCACGGCACCATCCACTGTGCCCACGGCCTTATGCCCATCCCGGTGCCCGCCGTCGTCAACCTATGCCAGGCAGGCAATATCGCCCTCACGCCCGCACCGGTCGCCGGCGAGCTCGTGACGCCCACGGGTGCCGCCATCGTCGCCACACTGCGCACGTCCGAGCACCTGCCGGCCCGCTACCGCATCGAAGCCGTCGGCTACGGCGCCGGTAAGCGCCCCTACGGGGGCTGCTCCGGCACGCTCCGTTGCCTGCTTGTTCACGTGGACGCATAGCCATGGATGCCCGCAAAACCAAAAGCCGCGCCGCCATTGTCACGGCGTTTTCCGAGCTCCTTGGCGAGGAGGACTACGGCAAGATCACCGTCGGCGACATCATCGCGCGCGCCCATGTGGGTCGGGCCACGTTCTACGGCCTCTTTAAGAGCAAAGACGACCTACTGTCCAAGCTCGTAAGCGACATCTGCACCCACGCCCTCGACGACGATGGCACACCGCTCGACGACCCACTCGTGCAGGTCGAACATATCCTCAACAACCTCTGGGAGCGCCGCCAGGGCGTTCGAGCCCTCGTAGCCGGCGCCGGCTCACGCGTCTTCGCCGACTGCTTACGCAAGACCATCATGTCACGAGCAGCCGAAACCGTCCCCACCGACCCCGCAGGCCCCGCCGGCACCATGGACCGCAGCTTCCTACTCCACCACATAGCCTCAAGCTTCGTAGGAATGGTCCAATGGTGGGCCTGGCACAACTTCCAAGCCCCAAAAGAGGACGTAGCCAAAGACTACCTATCAGCCATAAAACCCCTCTTCAACTAAGTAAGAAGCTCATCCCAAAGCATCGCCCCAACCCAGGCCGCCACGCATCCCAAAGTGTCACTCGCACCTCAAAGCGCCTAACAACAAAGTGCCCACCACATCCAAATTCAGATATATATGTTGGTTGCTTGTTCGAACACAACTGGATTCCCGCAGGGTCCGGCATAGGTTAACTTTCCGCCGCACTCCGCAGGACGCAAGAAGCTCCCGCCGCACGAAGTGCGCAGCGGGAGCTTCTTGCATGTCCGAGGACGCGGCGAAAAGTTAACCTATGCCGGACCCGGGCGTTATATCAATTGTCTTGGACTAGAACATGCCCAAGAAACCGTGCACAAACAGCGCGGCCAGAGCGGCACCGATAAACGGAGCGATGCCAGGAACAAGCAGACCGTACTTCCAGTTGTTGTCGGCCTTGTTCTTGATCGGCAGCACCTGATAGGCCATGCGAGGACCAAGGTCACGAGCCTGGTTCATGGCGAAGCCGGTGATGCCGCCCATGCCCATGCCAACGGCCCAAACGATCAGGCCGACGCAGATGGCGAGCATCAGAACGTTCTCGCCGGCGCGGCTAGCGGCAGCAAGGATGGCGCTGATGAACACGAAGGTGCAGATAGCCTCGCAGAAGAAGTTGCGGGCATAGTTGGTGCCCTCGGTGGTGGGGTTGGTCGAGAAGATGTTGCGCTGGGCAATGGGGTCGACGACGCCCTCGGAAGCCTTGAACTCATCGGCATACATAAGCCAAGCGATTACGGCGCCCACAAAGCCGCCGAGCATATCGGCAATCATGAAGGGGATGCAGCTGCTCCACGGCACCAGGCCTACGATGCACTGGGCAAGCACCATAGCCGGGTTCATGCACACGGCGCCGCCAAAGACAAACAGGCAGACCGAGATGCCAAAAGACCAGGTGGTGATGGCAAACATATGGCCGGAGCCCTGATACTTAGTGCCCTTGAGCACGGTATCGCAGTGCACGCCCACGCCAAAGATGATCATGAGGGCCGTTGCGCCGAATTCGCAGAGGAGTTTGGTAAGCATAAAACCTTATCTTTCTTGTCGGTTATAAACGATTCGTTTAGGCCGCGTACTAGTGCTGCGCGACGACAACGCCCAGGCCATCGGGAATGACGGCAACCTTGGCATCGGCACCCTTCATCTCAAAGGCGAGCTTGAACGCCTCCTCGAGGGTGTTAACCGGCGTCATGTGCATATCCTTGATCATCTGGTGATCGCACAGGTCGGTGACCATGATCACGGGGTGATGCGCCAGGATGCGGGCAAAGATCTGACTCGTCCACTGGTCGGGCAGGGTCTCGTCCTTAGGACGGTCGATGCAGGCGCGCTCAAACTCTGCCGGATCGTTGTCGGCGATGTTGTGATAGAAGCCCTCGCCACCGTGACCGTCGGCGCAACCGGCGACATCGATGATCACGCCGCCCTCGGGAAGCGTGGCCTCGGCAGCGCACATGCCCTTCACGGCCTGGTAGATGTTCTGGTCAAGTGGGTAGCCGCCGTTGGTGGTGATGGCAATCTCGCACTCGACGGGCTCAACGCCGGCAAGGCTCTTCACGAACTCGCAGCCGGCCTCGTGCGCCTTATGGATGTCGCCGGCGAAGGAGCCAATGACCTCGTGTTTGCCGTTGAGCACCACATTGAGCACAAAGGCAAGGTGAGCCATCTCGGCAGCGGCAAACATGTCCACGCTCACGTGATTGTGGCAAAGGTTGCCTGCACGCGAATGAGAATCGTTCACAAACTGGCCGTTGTGGTTGTACATGATGGTCTTGTAGCTGGCGATGCCAGGCAGGACGGACTTGCGGCTGCCGGAGAAACCAGCAAAGAAGTGCGGCTCAATAAAGCCCTCGGCAAGCAGCAGATCGCAATCGACGGCAATCTTATTGATGATGCACTCGCCACCAGAAGGCAGGGTGCCGATCTTTTTCATCATGCTGTCGTCAGTCGCGACGTGCATAACGATTTCCTCGTTGGCAACGATCTCCTCGCCGTACTTGTTGACGAGCTCCTCGTGCGTCGACGGACGATGCATACCTGTAGCAACCAGAATGCGAACGCGCGCCTCAGGCGCAGCGGAGTGGATGTGATGCAGCAGAATAGGCATCGTCACACGCGAGGGAACGGGGCGCGTATGGTCGGAGCTAATGATGACAATATCCTTCTTGCCAGCACAAAGCTCCTCGAGCGAAGGTGAGCCATAAGGGTTGGCAAGCGACTCCTCTACCAGTTCTTCCTGCGATTTCGTGGTCTTAAACTCGTTTTGATGACCTTCCATCACACCCGCGAAGTTCTTATCCTCGAGCTCCAGATGCAACGTCTTGTGGTCAAACGGCAGTTCACATTCAAACAATGACGAGCGCCCTCTTCCTTTCAACTGACACACTAGATAAACCGTTGGAAGGATACGCCGCTCACCGAAAAACTCCACCGTCCACCGACTCATTAACACAACGTTCATATTTGCCCCATAACAAAACGGCCGCGATCCCAAACGGGACCGCGGCCGCTACAGTCGTAAGGCGAGAAGCGCGCCATTCTTCTCCTCAGCTTTAATCCCAGAAGACCGAGGACGAAGGGACCCGATGGGTCTCCCTCTGAATGCATTCCGCAGCACGAAGCCCTTTCCAAACGCGCGAAGCGCGCCATTATTCCCCCAGCCAGTAATCCGCCGAAGACCGGACATCGCAGGGTCCGCCATTAGTTTACTTTTAGGCACACTCCGCAGGACGCAAGAAGCCCTCGCCGCACAAAGTGCGCAGCGAGGGCTTCTTGCATGTCCGAGGACGTGCCTAAAAGTAAACTAATGGCGGACCCGGACGACTACAGGGCTATCGATTACCCCGTGTTCTGCAAACCTGCCGAGACGCCGGTCACAGTCGAAAGAATCAGGCTCATGTACTCGGCCTTCTTCTCCTCGGCCATCTCGTCCTGGTTCATACGCACCTCGCGAAGGGCGCGGACCTGGGCGATGGACAGGGCGTCGACGTAGGGGTTGCGCACGCGGACAGCGCAGCCGAGCACGCGGCGGCGCTGCAGCGGCCACTCGTCACCGACGATGGCAAGGACCCACTTACGCGTGAGCTGCATCTCGGTGAAGACCTTCTCGGACAGATCCTGGCGATCGCCCAGGTGCAGATACATCTTGGCGATGCGCTGGTCGGTCTTGGCGATCGACATCTCAATGTTGTCGATAAAGGTGCGGAAGAACGGCCACTCCTGGTAGGCAGCCTTGAGCTGGTCAAGGTCGCCCAACTGCTCGCAGGCGGTGCCCAGGCCGTACCAAGCGGCCAGGTTAATGCGCGCCTGGCTCCAGCTGAAGATCCACGGAATGGTACGCAGGTCGTCGAGCGACTTGGCGCCCAAGCCGCGCTTGGCGGGACGCGAGCCGATCGGCAGCAGACCGACCTCGGTCAGCGGCGTCACGGTCGAGAACCACGGTGTAAAGTCCTCGGTGTTCAGCAGGTCCAGATAGCGCTCGTGGCTTGCGGCGTTAAGCTTCTCGGCCATATCCCAGAACTTCTGCGTGGTCTCGGTGTTGGTCTTCTCGACACTCGGGGCCGACTGCAAAAGCGTTGCGGCGGCAACGGACTCAACATGGCGCTGAGCCAGCGTGCGGTTGCCGTAACGGGCAAAGATGACCTCGCCCTGCTCGGTGAGCTTAAAGAAGCAGTTGACCGAACCCTTGGGCTGCGCCAGCACGGCCTTGTTGGCCGGGCCGCCGCCACGGCCCACGGCACCGCCGCGACCGTGCATGAGCACCAGGTCGATATCGTTCTTCTCGGCCCACTTGGCAATGCGCTCCTGCGCGGAGTGCAGCGCGAGCATGGCCGTGGTAGGACCGGCATCCTTGGAGGAGTCGGAATAGCCCAGCATGACCTCCATGCGGCGGTTGGTCTGGGCAAGGCGCTTTTGCACCACAGGCAGCGTAAGCATCTGGTCGAGCACGTCGACGCAGCCCTCGAGGTCCTCGAGCTGCTCGAACAGCGGGATCACGTCGAGCTCGGGGACATCCTCCTCGTGTGCAAAAGACAGGTGGGCAAGCTCAAAGACGTCGGCCACATGCTGGGCGCTCTTGGTGAACGAGATGATATAGCGGTGAGCCATCTTCTTGCCGTAGCGCTTTTGGATGGAGCCGATAGCGCGGAAGGTGTCGATGACCTCGCGCGTCATGGGCTGCAGGTCGCCATGGATACCGTTCTCGTGGATATCCTTGAGGGCACGGGCATGCACCACGGAGTGCTGACGGAACTCCATCTCGACCATATGGAAGCCGAAGGACTCGACCTGCCAGATGATGGTCTGGACCGGGCCGTAGGCAGCACGGACGGCACCGCAGGCGGCCAGCGAGCGCTGGACGACGCGCAGGTCATCCAAGAACTCATCGGCGCTGTGGTACATGGTGTCGGTGATGCGACGCACGGTGGCGTTCAGACGGTCGGCCATGACGAGCATGACGGCGCGATGCGGCTCGTGCTCGGAGATCAGCTCGGCACGTGCGGTGTACTGGGTGCTCATCTCGACCTGATGGTTCCACAGGTTGATGAGCTCGGCAGACGGCTTGCTGTAGGTGGCCTCGAGCGTGAGGTTGCGGCCGATGCGGCGGCACTTGTCCTCGAGCTTGAGCACCATGTGAGTGAAGTACTTGGCGGCGACTTCGCGGCTCACCTTGGCGGTGACGTTGGGGTTGCCGTCACGGTCGGAACCGATCCAGCTGCCGGGATGGAAGAACGCCGGGCACAGCGGCGGCACGGTACCGGCCTTATCACCCAGCACCCAGTCGTCAAAACGACGGTAGATAACGGGGATAACGTCGAACAGCGTGTTATCGAAGATGTCGATGATGGTATCGGCTTCCTCGACCGGCGTGGGCTTCTTGAGCGCGATGGGGCTCGTACGCACCAGGGCGTCGATCTCCTGCAGCATATGGCGCTCGTTCTCCACCAGGTCGGAGCCGCCCAGACGCGGACGCTCCTCCAGCAGGTTGGAGATACGGCGAATCTTGCCCTCGACGGCCTTACGACGGGCCTCGGTGGGATGTGCGGTAAAGACAGGGTGGAACTCGAGCTTGTCGAGCAGCTCGTTGGCGCCCTCGACACCCATCTCGTTTACCAACTGGTGATAGGCGACGGTGAGTTCGTTGGCGGGATCGACCTCGGTATCGGTCGATGCGCCGGCCTCGCGCTCACGCAGCTGCGCGACACGGTAGTTCTCCTCCGACAGGTTAGCCAGATGGAAGAAGCTCGTAAAGGCGCGGACGATAACCTGCTGCTTATCGAGCGGCAGGCTGTCGATCAGATCAACGACCTCACGAAACGCCACGGCGGTGGGCTCGTCGGCAGTGGGCACGCCCTGCTCGTCGACGGACTCGTCGGCAGCGCGGGTGCCGGGGTTTCCGGCGTTGGCCACAATCTCGGCTGTCAAAATCTTGTCGAACAGGTCCGCGATCTCGGGATCATACTCGCTAAGCACACGGCGCTCCAGGCGCAAGAACAGCGCCAGATTGTCGCGCAGCTCCTCGGGGATCTCGATCTCGGCGAGACGCTCCTTGGATTCGGCATTCGAGCCGATTCGGTTAACGAGGCGGTTGACCACGGCAGCGACGCGCGCCGCGGCTTCGGGTACAGACTGGTTGCTTAGGTTCTCAGCCACGTTTCCTCCCATTCCTCCTTCTATGCACGTAACATGCGGTATTCATTATAGGCACTCGGCAAAAACTTTCGACGCTGATTGCGCTTTACCACACAAAAGTATTTTCTGCATTGCAAGGGTTTTTGCTCTAAATGGTCGTATTTCTCGGTGGACGGCATACACAAACGGGGGCATTCCGCATAAAAGCGAAACACCCCCGTAACAATTACTCTCCATGAGCAGGGCAGGTTAGCAGACCCGCAGCTCAAAAAGATACGCTACAGGCGCTCGCGAACCGCCTCGACAACGTTGGCCAAATCGACGAGAACCTCGTCGTGACTCTGCATGTCGCGCACCTTGACCTTGCCGGCGGCAAGCTCGTCGCCACCCAGGACCAGGATGAGCTTGGCGCCCACCTTGTCGGCCTGCTTAAACTGGGCCTTGAGCGAACGGCCTTGATAGTCGGCCTCGGTCACAATCCCTGCAGCGCGAAGCTGCTGCGTAATGGTAAAGACGTTCTGACGCAGCTCCTTGCCGGCGTTGGCAACGTAGACGCACGGGACCTCCTCGGCACCCAGGTCGCTGCCAAAGGCCTGCAGTGCCAGCAGGGCGCGCTCAAAGCCGACGGCAAAGCCGACGCCCGCCGTGGGCTTACCGCCCTCGAGCTCGACGAGGCCATCGTAGCGACCGCCACCACCGATGGAGCCGACACCGGCGCCGGGAGCCTCGACCTCAAAGACAGTACGGGTGTAGTAGTCCAGGCCGCGCACCAGGGTGGGATCCTCGACATACTCGATACCGGCGGCGTCCAGATAGCGCTTGACCTGCTCGTAGTGCTCGCGGCACTCATCGCACAGGTTGTCGCCCATCAGCGGAGCGTCGGCCATGATCTCGCGGCAATGGTCGTTCTTGCAGTCGAAGGCGCGCAGCGGGTTGAGCTCGGCGCGCTCGCGGCACTCGTCGCACATCTCGTCGGCGTGATCGAGGATAAACTGCTTGACCTGCTCGCGATATGCCGGACGGCACTGCGCATCGCCCATTGAGTTAATAAGCAGACGGAGCTTGGACAGATCGAAGCCCAGGCGCTTGTAGAACTCCATGAGCATGATGATGCACTCGGCGTCGGCAGCCGGATCGGGAGCGCCGAGCCACTCGATGCCCACCTGGTGGAACTGGCGCAGGCGTCCCTTCTGGGGGCGCTCGCCACGGAACATGGCCTCGGCGTAATAGGCCTTAAACGGCGTAGAGCCCTGGGGCACCAGGTTGTTCTCCACGACGGCGCGCACCACACCGGCCGTGCCCTCGGGACGAAGGGCCAGGCGCTGCTTGGGCTTAAGCTTGGTGTCGGTGCCCTCGGTAAAGACGCGCTCCAGGTTGGCGCCGCTAAACACGCGGAACATCTCCTTGCGCACGACGTCGGTCGACTGGCCGATACCGTGGACAAACACGTCAACCTGCTCGATCGCGGGCGTCTCGATGGGCTTAAAGCCAAACGGCTCGAACACGCCGGCAGCAATCTGCTGCATCTTTTGCCAGGCGCGCATCTCGGCGCCGATAAGGTCGCGGGTTCCCTCCGCCTTCTGTGCCTGCATGGGCAAACACCTTTCTTTTGTATCGCGTCATAGGTAGTGGACATTATACGGCACAAACACAAACAGCGGCGGTGCGTCTGACCGAACGAGGGTATGGGGACTCGTTCGGTCAGACGCACCGCCGCTGTTTGCGATCCGCTTTCCTCCGTCCCCTTCGGATCACGTGATCTGTTGGGGACGGAGGAAAACGGATCATTTCGTAGGCCCGTGGCCGCCTTGGAAACCGAATGATGGTACGAGCATCCATTCGGCTTCCAGGGCAGCCACAGACAGAACGGGGCGAACAGAAAAGCACGTAGACCTGCCATAGCTCACCGACAAAGCTCATGCCGGCAAGAACGGCAGAGGTGGCGATTACAGTGAGGGGAACCCAAAAACGCGGCCGCTTACTTTATCGGCAACATGGCCAATGACAAGTGAGCCGATTACGCTCACCACGGTGGAGATGGCATTGGAGATGTTGTACTGCGTAAGCGTAATCCCGAGGTCGCTGACGATGAGCGGCTGAAACAGGCTCATGCAGTTAACGAAAATCGTGTAACACGTGGCCATGATCACAAAGCCGGAGGCCACCACGAGCCAGCCGGGGAAGAACTTACGTTGCTGGGACATACTGTTCCTTTTTTAAACAAACGAGTAGCAAGATTGGGTGCTACCGGTGGTCGGCGATGTAGCCCAAAGCGACGGCGGCATAAGCCGCGGCGCCAAGGGGAAGCTCGGCATCGCTAAAACGTGCCTTGGGATGATGCTGAGCAAAATGCTCGTCCGTATCAGTCACGGCAGCGCCCACGGTAAAGTACGCACTCGGAATCTCGCTCGAAATCAACGCGAAGTCCTCGCTCGCCATGGCGTGGAACAGCGGCAGGAAGGCGGCCTTGGGCAGCACCGCGCCCACGTAGCCAAGCGACGCCTGGGTCATGTCGTCATCGAGTACGAGCGGGGGAACATCCGAGAGCGTCTCGATAGTCGCCGGCGTGCGATAGGTCGTGGCAACACCTTTGACGACCTCGGCGATGCGGGTCTTGAGGTGCTCCATGAGCTCGACGTCGAAGCCACGCAGCGTTCCCTCAAGCACACAAGTGTCGGGGATGACATTTGCGGCCTGACCGCCGGCGAACTTGCCAACGGTAAGCGCGACCTCCTTGGCCGCCGGCACCTCGCGGGAGATGAGCTCCTGAAGTGCCAGATGCACATGGACGCCGGCCGTGATGGGGTCGATGCAGATTTCGGGGCTCGAGCCATGGCCGCCCTTGCCCTGCAGCGTGATGCGGAAACCGTACACGCCCGAGAGCGCCGGGCTGCCATAGAGCACCAGGCCAAGCGGCGACTGGCTATTGACATGCATGGCAAAGGCGACCTGGGGACGCGGGTCCTGCAGCAGACCGTCGGCGATGGCGGCGCGGGCGCCCTCAAAGGTTTCCTCGCCCGGCTGGAACAGCAACTTAACCGTGGCGTTAGCGTCGACAAGCTCGGACTCGCGGGCCTTGAGCAGGCGCGCCGCACCAAGCAGTGCCGTCGCGTGCATATCGTGTCCGCATGCATGCATGCAGCCGTTGGTGGATGCAAAGGACTCGCCGGATTCCTCGGCAACGGACAGGGCGTCCATGTCGCCACGGAGCATGATGACCGTACCGGCCTGCTCATTCGTGCAGACGCCATTACCCTGGGCCGCGGCGGCACCGGCGCCGACAAGGCCCACAACGCAGGAACCATCGACGAGCGTGGCAAATGGGATGTCCATCTCGGTCAGGCGCGCTTGGATATACGCAGAGGTCTGTGGGAGGCTATTACCCAGCTCGGGCATCTGGTGTAGATCGTGTCGCCACGCAGCGAGCTCGTCTGCAAAAGCCTGAGCTTCTGCAACAAGACCGTCACCGATAGCGGTCTGCGCCGCTGCGGTGGCCTTGGGCGCTGATTGCGGTTGAAGATCGGACAAAGCTGGTGCCATAGATGCCCTCCAGTATCGTTTTTGCAGCAAGCACTTTGATAGCATAAAGTGCAAGGTACTACTTTAAGGGCGAGGCATAAAAAATGCCGCCCCGGGAGGGCGGCGCAACAAGTTGTTTACAATTGCGGGCGCGGCTTTCGACGCAAAAAATCGAAGTGAGTCTCGCTCAAGATAATCGACAGGAAGATGAGCGCGAAGCCGGCGAGCAGGCGCGAGGTGAGCGCCTCCCCCATCAGCAGCACCGAGAACAGCACGCCCGAAGGCGACTCCATCGAAAGGAGCAGCGAGCCCGTCGAGGCCGGGACATGCGCCAGGCCGACGTTTTGGATGAGCAGAGCCGCGCATGTGCAGCCCACCGAGAGAAACGCCATCGCACTGATAAAGCTCGGCGTCCACACGGACAGAGGCGCTTGGGTCTCGAATAGCAGCGACGTTGCCAGGCTCAGCACGCCGTTGCCCACAAACATCCAAAACGTGATGACGTTGATGTCCATTTTGCGACCGTACTTGGCAGTCACCGCCATCTGGATGGCGAAAAAGGCCGCACCCGCCAGCGTAATGACGTCACCAATGTTGAATTCAACGCTATCGAGTGCGACGAGGCCAATGCCCGCTAGGCACAGCAGCGCGGCACCCAAGTTGTAGCGCGTGAGCTTTTCGCCGCTCAGGAAATAGCTCGCGAACGGCACAAGGATGCAATACGTGCCCGTCAAAAAAGCATTCTTGCCCGCCGTAGTATGTGCCAGACCGACCGTCTGCAACGCATAGGCCGCCCACATGAGCACGCCCATACTCAGGCCAATGATCAGGTTGCGAGCGTTGAGGTGCGCGATGATGCGCTTGTGGAAGACGGCAAACATGACCAACGCTGCGGGCAGAAAGCGTACATAGAGCAGCGCGAACACCGGAATGGTGCCGAGTGCGTCCTTCATAGTGGTAAAGGAGTAGCCCCAGATGACCGCCACCGAAAGGAGCAGAACCTTCCAGAACAGCGGCGAGCGAGCGCCGGCACCACGGGAGGTGCCGCCCGCACCCAGGTCCTCGCGAGCAACGGGGCTATCGGGCATCATTTCGATATTGTCAGTGACATGCTGGGGCATAGGGCATCCTCACACTCAATCAGGGCGTGGTGTCCGCACGCGTATGGCTGCGTGCCGCCTCATGGTCAAATAAAATCAGGGCGCACCGGACCCCCGGCACGCCCCGCTACTGTAACAACAACCAAGCAACCCACGCAATTCACTACGCTAAAGCATCGGGTTGGAAGGTCTCGATGTTCCGACGGCGTTTACGTTGCTGTATTAAATCAATTTTGTCGACTCCAGCTTTTCGATAATCCAGTCGTTGGCTTTGATGACTGGGCGGCGGAAGACGACGCCCAGGGCCAACGACGGAATCAGGTAGCTCGCCAAGATACCCAGCTCAATCCAGTACTCCATATGGTAGGCACCGGCCATGGCGGCGTGCATGGCGTTGATGCCGTGAGTAAACGGCAGGAACGGGTAGATCGCCTGGAACACGGGGCCGGTCATCTCGATGGGGAACGTACCACCCGAACCGCCGACCTGCATGACCAGCAGCACGACGGCGAGGGCCTTGCCGATATCGCCAAACGATACCGTAAGCGTGTAGACGATATTGGAGAACACGAGGCTCGCGACCCAGCCGGCAAGCACAAACTGCAGGGGGTTGTCGCACTGAATGCCAAAGAACAGAATGTCGCCCGCGCACACGAGCGTTGCCTGCAGCAAGGCCAGACCGCCAAAGAACAGATAACGGCCCAGGTAGATCTCGTGCAGGCGCACGGGGATGAGCTCGTTGATAAGCTCATCGTCAACCGAGACCTTCATCATGGCCGCCAGTACGATCGAGCCGACCCATAGCGACAGAATCGTGTAGAACGGCGCCATGGCCGAACCGTAGTTGCGGATCGGATAGACCGGCTTACGGTCGAGTGCGACAGGGCCGGAAAGCGACACGGCGAGGCCCTCGGGGTCGCTGCCAATCATTGTCTTAATCATGGCCAGGTCACCCGAGATCAGAGCGCTATCAAGCTCGTCCTTAAAGGCACTGATCTTGTCCGACGCCTCGCCCAGCTGATCGGAAGCCTTGTTGACGAGCCTTGCAGCCTTGGAGAGACCCTTCGCGAGCGAACCAGAGGCGTCGGTCAGACCGCTCACGGCGCTATCCAAGTCACCCGAGATACCGTTCAGGGAATCCAGAACGCCCGAAATGGTCTTCTTGAGCTCCTTGGCCTTAACCGAGAACGTAGAATCGTAGTCGGACTTGGCACCCGAGATACCTACCTTGGCATCAGCGATGGCCTGGTCGACCTCGGCACGCGAGTTGTTGACCTCCGCCATGCCGTCCGAAAGGGACTTTGCGGTCGCCGTCAGGTCCTTCGCATTGTTGCGGTACTCCACGGCAATTCTGCCCAGCGACGTCGCAGCGGACTTGAGGCCGTCTTTGAGCTTGTCATCACTCACCTGGTCGGCAAGGTTGCGGAGCCGATCGGCCATCGCATCGATATCGTCAGCACGCGTATTGAGCGCCGCTGCGGCTTCGTTGAGCTGAGACACCGTAAGGTCAACATGCTGTTTCGCGGCATCGAATGCCTTCGCAAGCTCGGCGGACACGTTGTCGAACGAGCCCGCGCTTCCGTCAATCGCCGCGTCAACGGCATCACTGGCGGCCTTGAGCGCTTCCTTGGAATCATTGATGCCGCTCTTGGCGTGCTCCATCAGCTGCTTCGTCGACTCATCAACGGTGCCCGTCTGCTTGAGCATGCCGCTCGCCGACGTCAACGAATCGGACGTAGAGCTCAAAATGCCCGCGAGCGACGTCGCGCTCGCCTGAACGTCCTGCAGGTCCTCGACCGAATCGCCCAGCGTAGAGGACAGATTGGCGATAAAGTTGCTCACTTGGTCGGTGCTCATGTAATCGAGCAGGCTGGACACCGTTTTAAGACCGATAGTCGTGATGGTCTTGGTAAAGGTCTCGTTGACCTGGCTCTGGACGGCGCTCGAGCCCTTCTCGGTCACGATCTGTGCGATGGCGTTGGCCTTCTGGTTCTCATAGAACTCGATATCGGCGTGCTTCACGTCGGTCGAGAAGAGCGTCATCATGTCTGCGCTAAAACTTTTAGGGATAACAACGGCAGCGTAGTACGCGCCCGACTTAACGCCCTCAATCGCCTTATCACGGTCGTTGAGGACGACCCAATCGAAGTTCTCGTTGCCGCGCAGGGTGGCGGTTACGTTTTCGCCCACGTTGACCTCGACGGGAATCAGATCGCTCTCGTAGCCCTCATCGGTGTTGACCACTGCAATCTTAAGGTTGCCGGTATTGCCGTAGGGATCCCAGCTTCCGGCGATGTTAAACCACGCGTACAGGCACGGTACGATAATGAGACCCATCACGACAACCAAGCCGATTACGGAGCGAGACACGTTTTGGACATCGCGCTTAAACAGGTGCAGGATGTTTTTCATTTATGCCTCACCTCCTTTGGAGTGCTTGCCGAGCGGGGTGGTGTCCCCGTCGTTTCCGTTTACGTTGTCAACGCCATCGGCATCTTGAGCCTTACGATGCGCACCGATATGCGGCAGACGGCTCGTAGGCTGTTCGCCGCCCTTGGCACCACGCTCGCTGGCGTTGAGGCCAAACATGCGACGGGCGGCAGGGATGGCGGCCGTGTGCTCGCGCATCTCGCGGCGAAGGTCCTCGTCCGAAAGCGCCGAGATACGCATCTGGGTATTGAGGCTCGCGCGGATATATTCGATATTGATGAGCCAGCCACAGATGGCGATAACCGAAATGATCCAGATAACGAGCAGGATGATCTTGCCGTTATTGTCGATATCGAGCACCGTCGACAGTACAAAGAGCAGGACCTGCACGCCTACCACGGCGGCAAAACCGCCCTTGATGTAGTACGGGTAGCGATGCTCAAACGCCACGGCATGATCGAGCAGCTCGCGACGGTACGAATCCGAATCGAGCATGACGCGCATGGCCGTGCGCAGCGAATAACGCTGGCGCGGCAGGTCGTTGGACTCGCAGATCATGAGGCCCGTCGTGGAAAGCTGCTTATCAAAGAGCAGGTTGAGGTTGAGCAGCAACGGGCGCAGCTGCAGACCGATAAAGAGCGCCACGATCAAGAACACGCCCAGGATACACAGGTTGAACAGGTAGTTGAACGAGTACATGCCGCCGACCGTCTCGCGCAGCAGATTGATGCCGTAGGTAAAGGGCAGCAGCGGATGCAGCCACCGGAAGAAGCCGGGCATCATCTCGATGGGATACATGCCCGACGAACCCGGAATCTGCACGATAACGAGAATGACACCGATAGCCTTGCCGATATGCTTAAACGTGGTGGACAGCGCATAGATGATGTTGACGTAGGTGAACGAGATAGCGATGCCGCCCAGCACGAACAGCAGCGGGTTGACGCACTGCACGCCAATCACCAGGTCGCCCACCGTAACGATGATGGCCTGGAACGCACCCAGGATCACCATCAGCAACCAGCGGCCAAAGTAGCCCTGACGCGCCGTAAAGCTACCGATGCCCTCGCGGTCGACCTCGAGCTTGTAGATAGCGATGAGCACATAGCCGCCTACCCACAGCGCCAGATTGGTGTAGAAGGGCGCGATGCCCGAGCCAAAGCTCTTGACCGGATAGATTGACTTGGACGTCAGCTCAACCGGAGATGCCATGAAATCTGCCACGTCATTGACGTCGACGTCCATGAGGTCGGCTAACTCGCCCATAGACTCAGAGGTCTGCAGCGCCGCAATGTCATTGGCGGCGGTCGCGAGCTTGTCCTGAACCTTGGCAAGGGAGGCATCGGTTTGAGACAGCGTGGTCTTTGCCTGCTTGAGCGTGGCGTCGAGCTGCGCCAGCGTGCCGCGCGCGCTCGCTATCGTGGGGGTCATACCCGATACAATGCCGGTCAAATCGCCCGAAACGGCGGCAAAGGAGTCAAGCGCGCTCGAAGCCTTCGGCAGCGCGTTCTGCCCCAGATCGGTCTGAGCCTGACCGAGGTTAGCCGTACCAGTCTGAATTGCCGCGTTGAGTGCGTTGCTCGCGCTTGAGATTGCCGTAGCGTCGTTTGCCATGGCGCTCGACTGTGCAGAAAGGCCATCCTTGATACTCTGCAGCTTCTGGTTTTGCTCGCGAAGCGAATTGATGGTCGATGCGATGAGCGCGTCGGCGTTCTCCGATCCCGTCGACGTATCGTTAGCGAGAATCTGCAGGCGCTCGATGACAGCGCTGTTGTGGTCAATCGTCGCCTGAAGGGATTCGAGCGAGTTGTCGATTCGAGTGGTCGTGGACGTAACCGTACCGGTGAGTTTGCCAATCGCGGCGTTCGCAGAAGCCGATGTCTTGCTCAGCACGATGCTGCCCTCCGAGAGTGCCTTGGAGAGCGAGGTGATGGACTTGCCAGCCGTGGTGCGAGCTTCGCCCAGCAGATCATTACCCTGAGCGATTGCCTGCGTTAGCGACGGCGCCTGCCCCTGCAGGCCCGCCAGCGCAGCATCGGCCGAAGCAATCGAGTTACTTGTCTTGTCGATGGCGGTGTTCATGTCGCCGATGGAATCACGTACTTCGCCCAGGGTATCAGACGCCTCGGACACCGAGCCCGCCAGCGAATCCTGGGTCTGAGTTGCCTTGTCTTTAAGGTCGATGCCAGCATCTTTGGCAATGCCAGCGACAGTCTCGCCCACCGTGGAGACAAACTCCGAGTTGATCTGCTCCTCGATGGTGTTGGCACCGGTATCGGTGACCTTGGGCGCAATGGCGCTCTTCTTCTCATTGACGTAATAGGTGAGCTTCGGCTGATGGTAATTGCCGTCGAGCATCGAGACGAGATTGTCGGAGAAGTTCTTGGGAATCACGATGGCGGCATAGTATTCGCCACTTTCGACGCCCTCTTTGGCATCTGCCGCCGAGTCGACGAAGGTCCAGCCAAGCTGGTCGTTCTCCTTGAGCTGGTCGACCACCTTATCGCCCGCGTTAAGCTCGCCCACCAGGTCGTTCTGGGTGCCCTGATCGTTGTTGGCAATGGCGATTTTAATGCCCTGGGTATTTCCGTACGGATCCCAGTTGGCAACGATGTTGTACCAGGCATACAGCGAAGGAATGACGCACACGCCCAGGGTAACCACCAGGGCGACGGGATTCATAAGCAGTCGCTTAATGTCGCGCTTAAATATCGCAAAGGAGACCTTTGCGTTGGATAGTTTGCTGCCGAGACTCACGCTTGGACCATCCATCCTGTCGTTGAATCGAATCGTACTATCGACAACCATTGTACGTAGACGCTTTAGTGCCTCGCGGCACAATGGTGCTGAGTTTTGCGGGTAGCAATATACTACGAAGATGATTTAACGTACAGTTGTACAGTATCTTAAATTCCCGCAGCTCCCAAAACCACAACCCACACAAATTAGCAATCCGACTAGTCGTTGGGGACGTTCTTAAACGGCCAGTCATTCAAGAACGTCCAACGACTAGTCATTCAAGAACGTCCCCAATGACTACTCCGTACAAAAGCAAACGAGAGTGGAAAATTCCCCACTTCAAGCCCGCGCTCGAGCCAAAAGTGGGAAATTATCCACTCTCGTTCTAATCTAGTTACGGTGCCGTATCCCCGAACTACATCAAGTTACAAACAGCTGCCGCGAAGGCCACGGGGTCCTCGGGGAGGATGCCCTCGACGAGCAGGGCCTGGTCGTAAAGCAGACCGGAGTACTGCTTAATCTTGTCGACGTCGCCCGCCTTCTGGGCAGCGACGAGCTTGGCGAAGACCGGGTGCTTGGCGTTGAGCTCGAGTACGCGCTGGCTCTTGGGCATACCGTCGGGCGTACCCTCGGGACCCTTCTGGAGCACCTTCTCCATCTCGAGCGAAAGCGGGCCCTCGGTGGTAATGCAGGCGGGGGCATCGGTCAGGCGCGCGGAGACGGCAACCTTCTCGACCTTGTCGCCGAGCGCCTCCTTCATGGCGTTAAAGAGGTCCTCGTTCTCCTTAGTGGCGTCCTCGGCCTCCTTCTTCTCGTCATCGGTCGCCAAGTCAAGATCGCCGGTCGCGACGTTCTTGAGCTCCAGGTGACGATCTTCGACCTCAGGCTCGGCACCATCGGCAACTGCCTTCTCGGCAGCCTCGCGAGCAGTGTCATCCTCGTAGACCTTGGGCATATCGGCAGCCACGTACTCACGCATGGCCTGGAAGGTGAACTCATCCACGTCCTGCGTCAACAGCAGTACATCGTAGCCGCGGTCGAGCACGCCCTTCACGACGGGCATCTTGGCCAGACGCTCGCGCGAATCGCCGGCGGCATAGTAGATTGCCTTCTGGCCCTCGGGCATGCCCTTGGCATACTCGGCAAGGGTGATCATCTTCTGCTCCTTGGCAGACCAGAACAGCAACAGGTCGGCGAGCTCGTCGGCCTTCATGCCGTAGCTCGAGTAGATGCCGTACTTAAGACCGCGACCAAAGTTCTCAAAGAACTTCTCGTATGCCTCGCGGTCGTTGTCGCGCATGTCCTCGAGATCGGCGGTAATCTTCTTCTCGACACGCTTGGCAATGGCCTTGAGCTGACGATTCTGCTGCAGCGTCTCACGCGAAATATTGAGCGTCACGTCGGCAGAATCCACGACACCGCGCACAAAGTTGTAGTAGTCGGGCAGCAGGTCGTCGCACTTCTCCATAATCAGCACGTTGGAGCTATAGAGCGCCAGGCCCTTCTCGTAGTCCTTGCTGTACAGATCGAACGGGGCGCGACCCGGCACAAACAGCAGTGCATCGTACTCAAGCGTGCCCTCGGCATGGAAGCTGATAGTGCGCGCGGGATCGTCAAAGTCGTGGAACGTGGACTTGTAGAACTCGTCGTAATCCTTCTGCTCAACGTCAGAGCTGCGCTTTTTCCAGATCGGCGTCATGGAGTTGATGGTCTCGAGCTCCTGATAGTCCTCGTACTCGGGCTTGTAGTCGTCGCCGGCGTCCTCGGGCTTGGGCTTCTGGCGGCTCTTGCTCACCATCATCTGAATCGGGTAGCGCACATAGTTGCTGTACTGCTGAATCAGGCTCTTGAGGCCCCACTCGGTCAGGAAGCGATCGTAGGTCTCGGCCTCGCCGTCGGCGTCGAGCTTCTCGTTCTCGCGCAGCGTCAGGATGACATCGGTACCGTGCTCAGCACGCTCGCCATCCTCGATGGTGTAGCCCTCAAGACCGTCGGACTCCCAAACGTGGGCGGTATCCTCGCCATAAGCGCGGCTGACGACCTTCACGTGGCTGGCAACCATAAAGGCGGAGTAGAAACCCACGCCAAACTGACCGATGATGTCGACATCGGAGCCCTGCTGCTCAGCGTTCTCGGTCTTAAACTCCTCGGAGCCGGAATGGGCGATGGTGCCCAGGTTGCGCTCGAGCTCCTCGGCGGTCATGCCGATACCGTTATCCGAAATCGTGATGGTACGGGCATCTTTATCAAAGGAAACACGGATGGCCAAGTCGCCCTGGTCGAGCTTGACACTCGGATCCTGAAGGCTCTTAAAGTTGAGCTTGTCGACGGCATCGCTCGCGTTGGAGATAAGCTCGCGCAGGAAGATTTCCTTATTGGTGTAGATGGAGTTGATCATAAGGTCGAGCAGTTTTTTGCTCTCGGTCTTAAATTGACGCATGTGCAGTCCTTTCGCGCTACCCCTGCCCGCAAAAACGGCCCGGTTGCCCGAGCCGCATTGCAGACCTGCTATATTCAGACTTAGATTTTATAACCCATTAGCGCGCATATATACATACGGAATCGAAAAACTGTATGTTGGAACACCCATGCGTCGATTGTCAAGGAGTGTCCCCAACTGCCAGCAGAAAAGGAACGTCCTTATCTGTCGCCCATGCGCTTGGCCATCCAGGCATGAGGCTGGCCTTCGTCTTCGTAGTCCACCGGCGCGATCTGCGTGTAGCCCGCCTTTACATAGAGCGGCAGCACGTACTCCTGTGCATGCAACTTTATGAGCTTGGCGCCGGCATCGCGCGCAGCAGCTTCGCTGGCTTCGACAATCTTGCTTGCCAGACCGCGACGGCGCATGGTGGACACCACAGCGACGCGCCCCATAATATAGGTCTCCCCCGCCGCAACGCCTTCGCCCAAGTCGCACGCCGGCGAAACCGGAGCCTCTGCATCTGCCGCGCGCTCCAGTTCCTCGGGAAACACGCGCGAACAGCCGGTGAGCTCGCCGTCAACGTAGAGCGTCATATGGATGCAAGTCGGTGCCTCATCGATAGCGTCGAACTCGCTCTCGTAGCCTTGCTCGTCCATAAAAAAGGCGCGGCGCACCAGCGCCGCGTCATCAAAGCAACCCGTCTTAAGTTGGATATCCATAGCAGCCCCCTCATTCGATGCGAACGTTGGGGAAAAATTTTAGCGGAAATGAGCTCCCACGCTAAACTTCGCGCGTGCTTTTGCCAGGCAGTCGTAGTGGCCCACGTTGTGGGCATCGCTCGCGATATAGCTGTACAGGCCCTGCTTAAACAGGCGCTGCGCCGGCTTCTTTTCGCGACCGAATCGTCCACCTGCGATAAAGTCCGCCGAAGCCTGCAGTTTGCAGCCCAGGTCGACCAGGTGTTCAGCTACGCTCACATCCTTTTGAATCGCACGATAGCGTTCGGGATGGGCAATAATCACCTGGTAACCGCGACACTGCAAATCGTAGATCGTGTTCTCGTATTCCTCAAAGTCATACGAATCAGCACGCGTCGAGAGCTCAAGCAAAAACTCGTTTGATCCATCGAAATGCAGGCGATCGGCCCATTCGATGCCCAAATCCATGAGCTTGGCATGATTGACCTCAAAGCCCATCTGCAAATGCATATCGCCCGCATGCGCGCAAAGCAGTCGATAGGCCTCCCACATTTTTTCGAAGTCAAAATACGGGTCCCGGCAGTGTGGCGTACACACCATGTGCGTAACGCCGACGGCGCGGGCCGCCTCGAGCATCGCTAAGCTTTGCTCGAGGTTCGCCGCGCCGTCGTCAACACCGGGCAGGATATGGCAGTGGATGTCTCTCATATCGCCCTCTTATCTGCGTCGTTGCTATTTCTTAAAACGCTTCGCCTTCGCAGGGGTCCCCGTTGCAGCGGCACCGCCAACAGCAGGGTTAACTCCGGCAACAGCGTTGTTCTGACCCTTGTCCTCGCCATAGTAAGAGTAATAGTAGTCATGGCTCGAGGTCTCACAGCAGTTCATGACCGTGCCAATTACGTTAACCTCGGCCTTGTTAAGCTGGTCGAAGGCGGCAAGGATCTCGTTGCGCTTGGCGAAGTCCTCACGGACAACGTAGATGGTGCCGTCGGTAATCGCGGCGACCTCGGCGGCATCGACAAAGGTGCCCACGGGCGGCGTATCGAAAATGACGTACTGGTACTTCTCCTCCAGCGCGGCAACCAGCTTGGCAAAGCGGCGCGAGGCGATAATGTCAGCCGGGTTGGGAATGCGCGGCTCGGCATCGAGGAAGAAGAAGTTGGGCTGACCGGTTTCGACGACAGCCTCGTCAATCGACATTTGGTCGGAAAGGACGGCGTACAGGCCACCGGAATGACGGAGGCCCAGCAGGTTGGCAAGCGTACGGTGACGCATGTCGCACTCGACGAGAAGGACACTCTTGCCGCTGGTCGCAATGGCCTGAGCCAGATTGACCGTAATGGTGGACTTGCCCTCGTTAGGGATGGAGGACGTCACGGTAATGGACTTGATCGGCGTATCGACACTCGCAAAGCGAATGTTTGCCAGCAGCGTCTTGGCTGCGTTGCTAAAGGCGAGGGTATCGCTGGTTTTCTTTTTACGGGCCATGAATTACTTACCGCCCTTCACAACGGGGAAACGGCCGATAACGGGCACACCGAGCAGCTCGACGGCATCGTCAACGGAGCGGACGCGGGTATTGAGCATGTCGAGCAGCACGACAATTGCAACGGCGACGAACAGGCCGGCCAGAGCGGCGACCGCGATGTAGAGCTTGCGATTGGGGCCGCTGGGCTGGTTGGGAATCTTTGCCTTATCGATCACGTTGACGGCCTGGGCGGCGTCAACGTCCTGAGCCACGGTAGACACCGAGTTGGCAATGGCGTTGGCGACAGCGGCGGCACCGTCGGGGCTGTCGCCGGTCACGGACAGCGAAATGACACGAGTCGTGGTCTCGCTCGTAACGCTCACCTTGTAATCATCCAAGTTGGAAAGACCCAGTTCCTTAGCAGCACCGCTCTTGACGCTGTCGCTATCGAGCAGCGTCGCGATATCGTTGGAGAGCATCTGGCTCGCCGACAGGTCGTTGTAGTAGCTCGTCTGGCTGCCATCGGTCTTGGCGAGAATGTACATGCTCGTCGTGGCGGTGTAGGTGTTGTCCATCATAGTGAAGGAGACGACGCCCATGGCGATCGCGCAGACCACCGGGAGGGCGATGACCAGCTTAAGGTGCTTTTTAAGCAGCTGGAACAGTTCGAGAAGGGTCATGCAGCTTGCCTTTCATTTCCCTAGTTCATATCGACAAAACTGCTCGTATAATATCGCATCTATTTGCCAAGTCCGAACTCTATACATAAGATACAGCGCTGACACCATTGTTGCGCAACATTAACGCCGCACCGGCAGCCCCGATGCGGCGTGAAATTCACATGTTTGCAGTACCGCTACACGAACTGCTCGTCCTGTTGCGCGGGAAACGTCACCGTGATGGTGGTCCCCACCCCCAACTCGCTTGACAGATCGAGCGAGGCGTGATGATACAGGGCGGCATGCTTGACGATGGCCAGACCCAGACCCGTTCCACCGCGCGCTTTAGAACGACTCTTGTCAACGCGATAGAAACGCTCGAACACCTTACCCTGCTCCTCGGGCGCAATGCCAATACCCGTATCGGCAACCGACAGATACGGGCGCCCGTCGTCGTTGGTTCCACACCGCAACGTCACCGTACCGCCGGGCCGGTTGTAGCGAATGGCATTGCTCGCCAGGTTGTAGATGAGCTCATCGATCAGGCGCGATACGCCTTCGACGACCACAGACTTGGTCTCATGTCCTATCGCCACATTTGCCTGGCGGGCGACCTGCTCAAGACGCTGCTCGACCGCGTAGATAGCACGCGAAAGCTCAATGGGCTCCGTGGAGCCAATAGGCACCGCCTCGCCATCGCTCGCACGCTCGGACTCATCCAAGTTCGAAAGCGTGAGGATATCGTTGACGAGCGCCGCCAAACGGCCCGCCTCACGGTAGATGCGGCCGCCAAAGGTGCGCAGATCGTCCTCACCCTCGACCATGCCGTTCGCAATGAGCTCGGCATAGCCTGAGATTGCCGTAAGCGGGGTCTTGAGCTCATGGGTGATATTGGCCGTGAACTCGCGGCGCATGCGGTCGTTGTCCGCCAGCACCGCCATCTGGCGCTTGAGCTCCTGGCGTTGCGACTCAATGCGCTCGAGCATGGGAACCATCTCGGCATAAGCATGCTCGTAGCTGCGGCGAGGATGGTCCAGATCGACCTCCTGCAACGGCTCAATGATGGCGCGGGACTCACGACGCGCCAAGAAAAACGAGAGCACCGCACCTGCCGCCGCAATGAGCAGCATCGGCGCCACGAGAGACATCAGAATCGCTGCAACGCCAGGTTGGGCTTGCGCCAAGCGAACAACCTGGCCGTTGTTAAGTCGGACGGCTCGGTACAGCATAATCTCGTCGAGCGTGGAGCTTGCGCGCTCCGCAGAACCCGAGCCGCTCTCGAAAGCCTTGGCGACCTCGGGACGATCGCCGTGATTGGGCAACATAGAAGGCGACGCCTCGTTGTCGTAGGCAACCGACCCATCTTTGTTGATCAGCGTGATGCGCAAGTCCTCGCGATCGAAGCTGCGCAGAAAGGAAATGGGCTCCCGTTGCTCATTGAGGGCAGCGGCAATAAGCTCGGTTTCCTGCGAAAGGTTGGCGCTCGTGGCATCTGCCAGGGTATTTTGCACAAAGAACGCGCCCAGCACCGTAAACGCCACGATAACCGCCATAGCGCAGAGAAAAATCGTCGCGAACACGCGATGCGACAGGGTACGTTTTCCCTGGGGGGCTAAGACCACGAGCTACTCCTCCTATGCGCTAGCCGCGCTGTCGGCTCCTTCGGCATCGTCATCGGCCGTAGGCTCGGCCAGACGATAGCCCACGCCGCGCACGGTCTCTATGGCGCTCGCACGCTCGCCGAGCTTTTGGCGGAGCGTCTGCACATGCACGTCGACGGTGCGCGAGCCGCCGTCGAAGTCCCAGCCCCATACGCTCTGCAGCAGCGACTCGCGGGTAAAGACCACGCCAGGTTTGCGCATGAGGTACTCGAGCAGGTCGAATTCGCGCAGCGTGAGCTTGAGCGGTTCACCGGCAACAGTCACTTCGCGGTGGCTGGGCGAAAGTACGATATCGCCCACGCTGAGCACATCGCTCGCCTGCTTGACCATGCCGCCGCGGCGCAGCAGCGCACGGCAACGGCTAGCGAGTTCCATAAGCGAGAACGGCTTGGTCAGGTAATCGTCGGCACCGCTATCGAGCGCCATGACCTTGTCGAGCTCGGTGTCCTTGGCGGTGAGCATCATAATGGGCACCGTCGCCGTCAAGCGATCGGCACGCAGACGACGCATAATCGCCAAGCCGTCGGTATCGGGCAGCATGATGTCAAGCAGCACGGCATCGGGCACCCGTCGCGCCACGGCGGCCTTAAACTCACCATCGCACGAAAAGCCCTCGGCCTCGATTCCCTGCTTGCGCAGCGCGTAGACCGTCAAATCCCTAATGTTGTCATCGTCCTCGACGTAATAGATCATGTTGAACCCCTTTGCGGCCGGCATGACCGCATCTTAACCCTAAAGGCGCCTGTACTAGATGGTATCAGCCAAAACGGCCCGTCAAATAATCCGCCGTGCGCTGATCGGTCGGGTTTTTGAAGAGCTGGGCAGCGGGCGCATGCTCCACCAGCTCGCCCAGCAAAAAGAACGCGACCGAGTCGGAGATGCGCGCAGCCTGCTGCATGTTGTGCGTAACGACCACCAACGTGCAGGTCTCCTTGAGCTCGCAGGCCAGCTGCTCCACCACCAGCGTCGATACGGGGTCGAGCGCCGAGGTCGGCTCGTCCATCAGCAGAATGTCGGGCTGCACGGCCAGCGCACGGGCGATGCACAGACGCTGCTGCTGGCCGCCCGATAAACCCAGGCCCGATTCCTTGAGCTTGTCCTTGACCTCGTCCCACAGTGCGGCGCGTCGCAGGGAGTCTTCGACCAGCTCGTCGAGCACGACGCGGTCGCGCACCCCCATGCCGCGAGGACCGTAGGCGACGTTGTCGTAGATGCTCATGGGAAACGGATTGGGGCGTTGGAACACCATACCCACGCGCTGGCGCAAGCGGCAGATATCGTAATCGCCCAGGATATTCTGGCCGTCGAGTGCAATCTTGCCTTCAATGCGGCAATCCTTGATGCCGTCGTTCATGCGGTTAAAGCAACGCAGCAACGTCGACTTGCCGCAGCCCGAAGGCCCGATGAACGAGGTGATCTGCTTGTCACGAATTTTGATGCTCACGTCCTTGAGCGCATGATGGTCGCCGTAAAACAGGTCAAGGCCCTCAACATCGATGCGCGTCGGCGAGGCGGCAAGGTCCTGCGCCGTGGGGCGAGTCGCATCCCCAACTTCGCGCTCGTGCGCGGCCTCGGCCTGCGCCTCTATGAGTTCCTCAAGCTCCGTAGGCTCCATCGCCGCAGCAGCCGTCATACCGCATACCTCCATATCGATATCAATTCAGCAGTATCGATAGTAGAAATCGCGGCTCATACGCACGTGAGCGCATTGTCAAGTGTTTGTAAGGGCACGCTGGTTATGTAGCGGGCAGTGCAATGGTAAACACCGTGTGCTCGGGCGTCGATTCGCACGCAATGGTGCCGCTGTGTGCCGCGACAATCTCCTTGGCGATGGCAAGGCCCAGGCCGGCGCCGCCGCGATTGGTCGCACGTGCCGCGTCCAGGCGATAGAACTTCTCAAAGATCACCTTGAGCTTAGCCGCCGGAATCGGATCACCCTGATTGATAAAGCGAATTCGCACGCCACCGTCATCTTGGCGTCGGGCCTCGATCGCAATGGTCGATCCTTCGTAGCTATAGGCGATGGCGTTTTTCATGATGTTGTTGAACACGCGAGCCATCTTGTCGCCATCCACGAGCACCGTCAGGTCCTCACGCACATCAACTTGGACATCTTTGTGCTGCTCGTTGAGAATGGGATAGAACTCATCGGCCACCTGCGCCAGCAGCAATCCCAGGTCGACGTAGCCGCGCGTGAGCACAATATCGTGGAAGTCAAAGCGCGTGATATCAAAGAACTCCTCAATAAGCGCGTCGAGTCGGTGCGCCTTGTCGAGCGCCACGCCCGTAAAGTGTGCGCGCTGCTCAACCGGCAGGTCGGGCGCCTCCTGCAACAGCGAGAGGTAGCCCACCACGCTGGCAAGCGGCGTGCGCAGGTCATGCGCCAAGTATGTGACCAAATCGTCCTTGCGATGTGACTCGTCACGCAGGGTTTGCTGGACTTTGCGCTCGCGATCGCGCACACGGTTGAGCACACCCTCGACCTCCAGGAAGTCGCCGTCGATGTTGTCCCACGCGTCGGGATGATCGATCAGACGGTCCTGAATACGGGCGGCAAGCACGCGGTCGGAATGCTGCTCACCCTGCTCATAGCCCTGGTAGTACAGAGCGCGGCCGCAAAAGAACAGGACGCACACGGCGAGCGCCAAGACAAAGCCAAGCATGTTGAATACAAAGCCGGCATCGAACAGCACCGGTCCCTCAATGCCACCGAGTGCCATGGCGCCGATCGCCAGCGTCATGACCCACGCGGCACCGCCGATCACCACGCAACGACGCACGATTTCAAAGCGATCGATCAGCAAGAAGCCGATGAGTAGCACCGCTAAGATACCGGCGATGTTATCAGTGCCGATCAGCAGCAGACTCAGCAAAAAGAGCAGCACCGTCGCAAGCGCGCGATTATCGACGACCGCCCTCACGTATTCAAAGAGTCGATCGGGCACCTCAAACGTCTGCTTATCGTCTTTTGTCATGTCCATGTCCTCGCAAACAAAGGCGTTATTCGATGATATAGCCGACGCCCCAAACGTTTTTGATAAAACGCGGCTTCTGAGCGTCGTCACCGATCTTTTCGCGCAGGTGACGAATGTGTACCATCACCGTATTGTTGGAGCCGGGCATAAAGTCCTCGTTCCACACCGCGCGGAACAGGTCCTCCACGGGCACCACGCTGCCGCGATGCTCGGCCAGATACAGCAAGATGGAATACTCGATGGGCGTGAGGCGCACCGGCGCACCGTCCACCGTCACGGAGCGAGCGTCACGGTTGATCTCGAGGCCGTCGAGCTGGAGGGTCGGCGACTCGGTCGCCTGCGCGCGGCTGCCGTAGCTGGTGTAGCGGCGCAACTGAGCATGAACGCGCGCGATGAGCTCCAGCGGGCGGAACGGCTTGACCACGTAATCGTCCGCGCCAAGAGAAAGGCCTTCGATCTTATCCTGCTGGGCATCGCGTGCCGTCAACATAATTACGGGATAGGTATGGCCAGCACGGATGGTACGCAGCAGCTCAAAGCCGTCGATATCGGGCAGCATGACATCGAGCAGCGCCAGGTCAAACTCTTGCTCCAGAATTGCCTTGGCCGCATCGGCCCCGCTGTAGGCGATCTGGACGTCAAAGCCCTCCTTTGTAAGGTAGATACCAACCAGGTCGGCGATGGCCTTCTCGTCATCAACTACCAGTATGCGCTCGTTCATGCGTGCTCCTCTCGCGCTCCATTATGCCCGAGGCGGCGCCCGCCACACACAACAAGCGCGGGCGATTAAGTCGACCTTAAGCACCCTTGCGCCCGTTCGAGCACGAATGCGGGCCATGCGCGCACGCAACGACCATCGTCGCCGGCAAACGATATACTCTAGTGCCAGAAGAGACCATCCCGTCGAAAGCGAAATCTGTGAAGTCCCTCACCTCTTTTGGAAAGCGCTCCGCCCAGCTTGCTGCCGGCTTTGCCTGCGCCATCGCCCTTGTTGCCGGCGTACCTGCTGTTGCCGGTGCCCAAGTGCTCACGACCGACGACGTCTGCGGCAAGACCGCCGACGTCCGCGGCATCACGACAGAAAACCTGCCCGATATCGAGGCAACGAATGCCCTTGTTATGGGCAAGGACGGCACCGTCTACTATGGACGCGGCGCCGATGAACAGGTCAAGATCGCCTCGATCACCAAGGTCATGACCGCAATCCTGACCGTCGAAAACTGCAAGATGGACGAGAAGGTCACGGTGAGCAACGCTGCCGCCACCGTAGGCAACTCGACTGCCGGACTGCTCGAAGGCGACGAGCTCACCGTGGAGCAGGCACTACGCGGCCTGATGATCCCCTCGGGCAACGACGCCGCCACCGTGCTTGCCGAGTACGTAGGCAAAAAGATCGACCCCAAGACCAAAAACGCCGAGGCAACCTTTGTGAAGGCCATGAACGAGCGCGCCAAAAAGCTCGGCTGCACCGGCACGGTCTTTGAGAACCCACACGGTCTGGACTTTGATGAGTGGGCCGGCGACATGCACTCAACCGCACATGACGTAGCGCTCATGATGCAGGAGGCTATGAAAAACGATACAATTCGCGAAGTCGTCGCGAGCGAGGATTCTTGGATTGAGGTCACGGGCGCCGATGGCTCAGACCATTCGCATTCCATGGACACGCACAACGTTTTGCTCGGTCAGGACGGAAACATTGGCGGCAAGACCGGCACCACCGACGACGCGGGCTATTGCTTTACGAGCGCCTACAACCGCGACGGCGACGAAATCTACACCGTTATTTTGAACTCCACCACCAACGACCAGCGCTTTACCGATACAGCCACCCTTGCCAACTGGTACTACGGCCACAAGGCCACGGTCGCGATCGCCAACACGCAGGAGAAGACCGCCAACGGCAACCCGCTCATGGCACGCATTAGCCAGACAGATTGGACGGACAAGACAATCGACGCCACGCTCGCCGACCCCGCCGCGCAGGCAACGGTGTTCTCACTCGCCGGCGAAGTGACCGAAAAGGTTAGCTACGATGACCTTTCGGGCACGGTGCATGTTGGCGACAAGGTGGGCAGCGTTACGCTTAAGCAGGACGGCACCAAGATCGCCGTCATGGACCTGGTTGCCGACGAGGAAGGAACGGGGCCCAATCCCATCGAGTGGCTGCTCGTGAAGCTCGACCGCCTGGGCCGCCGCATCGACAACCGCCCGCTCACAGCCGAGAGCAAGACCGTAGCCAAGGCTCCTGAGGTGTAGGGCCAAAGCGTTATCACATCGAACCAAATGAGGCGTCCAACGGGGCGCCTCATTTTTTGAGGGTTCGAATCCTCAGCCGCCATTCTTGATAATAAAAAAGGGCCCCAAATGGGACCCTTCTTCAAATTCGTACTGGCGGAGAGCTGGGGATTCGAACCCCAGATGCCCTTTTGGGGCATACTCGCTTAGCAGGCGAGCACCTTCGGCCTCTCGGTCAGCTCTCCGTAACAGCCGTTCTATAGTAACCAAACAGTCGAGGATGGGCAAGGGGGAATTTGAAACTCATATCTGTCCGTCGTCAATCCCACTAGCCAATACCACCAAAGAGGTTATTCGGCCGACATTACTCGACCTTGGTCCAATCTTGGCTTGCGAGAAGATCGCTGCTCTCACTCGAAGCCTGATACTTGGCATCAAACTCATCACGCATTATCCCTGCGTTTTGCCAACCGACGACCATCTGATCCGGCTGTCTTTTGCCACTTTCTATGAGCATCACCTTATAGGAATTCTCGTCATCAGACGAACTGTCGTAGTTGAGCTGCAGGGCATCCGTCAGACTCATTTTGCCGTTCGTATAGTCAAAGTAGTAGCTCGCACTATACCTATCTTGGCGTGTCCTCAGAGCTATCTTCCCGCCATCACATAGCTCGATTGTCTGGCTCTCCCCCATGATGAGGAAGCCATCCTTGGACAGCATCGCGGTCGCCATTCCGTCACCAATGTTGTCATAGATGGATTTAGCTTTGCCGTCCTCAAAGTAGTAGATATTTACAAGGTCAAAGCTATCTCGGACGCCCTTCTCATAACAATACTCTTGAGCAACAAGTAGCTCGTCTATCCCATCGCCATCGAGATCTTTTTCCAAGTAATATGCTTCAAAATAATCCGGGCCAGTGCGCTTGTTGTATGCATAGGGTCCGATATAGCTTTGGTCGGCCATGAGATCGTCGAGTTTCTTCGACGACTCCTCGCTCCATTGCTCCGCTTCATTCTCATCGCAGTATTCTCCGTACTGCCTGTAAATATCAACGATTCCATCATAGGCATCATGGGCTTTTTCGTTCTGAGCTGAGACGGTCTCCTTATTCGATTCTCCCTTACCTTTGACCGCTGGCTCGCTCTTTTGCTCGAGTGCTGGAGCAACGAAGACCTGGTATACCTTGCACAGCGCGTATGCCGTACCGGCGGCGGCGATCATTACGGCGAGGATGATGGCAAACGTCGGGACCATTGTGCGACCGATTTGCGCCGCTCGATCAAAAACGAGGCGAAGGACGAGCGCTGCGGAGCCACCTGGGCTTCGAGCGGATATTGCACATTCTGCTGAGGATAGACGACGTTTTGAGGCTGAGCGGGATACGGCTCATATCCCGCATTGGCCGCCGTGCCTGCGACGCGGCAGCCACAGCTACCGCAAAAGCAAGCGCCTTCTTCGATTTTGGCACCGCAGTTTGTGCAAAACATCGCTTCTCCCGTTGATCCGCATCTGCCGGCGCATCGCATCAGGAACACCTGTCACAATGAGCCATTCCATCATAAGGTGCCGTCAAGCATCTCTCGACGGCACCTTGATTAATTTGAGCCTATCGAAGCCCGTTGATGGCGTCGACAATCTGTGCCTGACCGTACGCCATGCGGTCGGCAGCATTCTCGGTATGGATGCGCACGTTGGTGTCGTACTTGCGAGCGCTCAGCAGCCTGTTGATGTTATCGGCAATCATATCGGCCTTGTCGCGCTCAAAAACTACCAACGGAATGATAACGAGCTCGCCCGAGTCCATTGAAATCGCCACGTACGAGACCAATGCGTTGAGCACCATGAGCACACCGAACGCCATGATTGCCAGAGCGAGTAAGATGCTGTCCGGATCTCCCAAGCTGCACAGGCCAACCAGCGCAATCACCGCACCAATCAGCAGTTTCTTGATGTCAACCTTAAAGTCGCTCACCGTTGACGTGATATGCGCAACATCGAGCGTGCGCTTACGGCGGCCGAGCGGAATAACACCGAGAATCGTATTGGGCACCTGCGCGATCACGTTGTCGTTGGTGAACTCGATGCTCCCCTTAAGATAGAACGTGATGTACGAGGTGATGAACTCGATAGCTCCAATGCCGGTGCTCTGGGGAGCATAAAAGGTATGGCGGCTGTTAGCAGCCACATCCTCCGGCGTTGCTTCGGCCGCAACCGTAGGAGTGCCGCACACGCCGCAGAACTTGGCGCCTTCATTGACCTGCGATCCACACTGCTTGCAATACATGATAGGGTCCTTTCTGCTGTCCCTCTTCCTGACACCACATAAGATACGATTTGCAGTAACCCAATTACAGTGATTTTGACCGGGTAATTATTTGATATACTCCCTATAGAAAAGCACAAGGTAGGAGCGCTATGTTCAATCTTTCGCAAACTAAGACGGCGCAAGGATTTATCCCCTTTAAGGGCGTCAAAACCGTTGAGCCCCACGACGGGCAAACCGCCAGCGACACGCTCCTGTTCTTTGATTTATACCAACCCATCGAACTTAGCGAGCTTAACCATAACGCCGCGCCCAAGCATAGCGAGCGCCATGCGGACCTGATCAAACTCGCTTCATGCGTCGAGCCCACCGGCAACCCCGAATCCCCCATTCGCGTAGACGTGAGCAACATTGTTGATTTTGCACGTCAAACAGGCCCTCTTTTCGGTGTCAGCGAAACGGAGATAGCGCGTGATTGGGCATACGCCGCCGTATCGGCACTTGTCGCGGTTCGCATTCAGGAATTCCTCAACGGCAACTGCAATATCGCAAAAGTACGTGCCATCAGGCAGATTGATAAGGTCGTCATCTCAAGCGAGGCAGACGAATCATCCTTCATCATGTACTCGATTTATCTGGGCATAAGCGGCGGCTACGCTGCATGTTTTAAAAGCCTGCCGATTATCCGCCGCATCGAATCGAGCGATGGCTATTTCTACGCATTTGTTTCCGCCACCGGAGACGCCGCTGCATCAGCTATTGAATTTCGCGTGTTCTCCTTTGATCACGAGCTTACATTGGAAGACTTCGAGACCCTTAAGCTGCTGCTTGACCTAAGCGATGACGATTCGCGTGCCGCGATGGAACATCTTAAGCTTGCTCCCAGCGAGCAGAGCTATTACGACATCGCCCCTGACGCGAGCATCGTTCCGCAGAGCAGCTTTCTCAACGACACCGACAAGGGCGCACTCACCGCACTTGTCCAGGCGCTCGTGATTGCACACCTCTCGGGCGCGCATGTCGATGTGTTCCAGGGCAGCGAGTCCACAGGTTTTCTGTCCTTTGACAGCCACCTCTCATGGCTGTGGTTCGATTTCTCGCGCAAGCTCAGCACCGTACGCATCGGCTACTGCGAGCAGTGCGGACGCGCCTTTTCGCTCGCCGGGCACCGCGGCATGGAACGCAAATACTGCAGCGAGAAATGCAAGACCGACGCCAAAAACGAAAAGACCCGCCAGGAAACGCTTGAAATACGCCGTCGATTCGCCGAAGGCCAGCCGGTAAACCAAATAGCCGAGGCAACCGAACGCCGCCCCGACTATATTCGCAAACAATTGAGTAAATGGACTCAGCTCAAGCACGAGCTGGAAGACGATCTTGCCGAAAACGGATTCAACGGTTCCGGTCTGCTTAAGCGCTGTGGATCAGAGGGCCTCAACCTAGACCAGCTCCTCAGCAGCAAGCGAAAAGCCGAGCTCAAAAAGATTGCAAACGGAGATAGGTAAGCTGGACATGGGCGTTGCCGAAGTCGCGGCGGCAAAGTTTAACAACTTTAGCAAACTTTAACAAGTTTAACAGCTGGTCTTACAAAGGCTCAACTGGGCTGTCGTAAAGCGGGGTTGGAGAATCGCGCTTCCTCGGCTTCGTCAAAATAAATACCTCATACCGAAATTAGGGGCATAGCCGCCATCCTTTTGGAGCAATAGGAATATCATTTTGCCGCCTTTGTTCCACATCACGTAAGGACATATTCATGTACTGCAATCACTGCGGCGCCAACAATCCAGATGGAGCTACTTACTGCAATGCGTGCAGCAAGCCCATTTCCGCAACCGGCACCTTGCATATCGAAAAGCCAGCCACCAAGCACAACCTCGCTGAGTTGGAAACACGGTCTCAGTAGTGCGATTTCTTAAGCAGATTTCGCAACCACGTCCTCCAAGTTAACGATTGTTATGATCAAATAGAGCGCATCTGCGCCAAGATTGCCGTCTATCAGGCCGAAAAAACCGAGTTGAAAAACGCCCTTGCAAACGATACAGCTTTTCGTAAGTCAAAAAAGGTCCTGATTGGCTTCCTCATTTTTGTATCTTTAGAAATCATCCCCTCCATCTTAAGATTCGGCCCTGGCTATCAAGACGGCCCAGCGGACGATTTAAAAGCCGGTGCAGTCATCCTGGCCATCCCGCTCCTCGTTTTTTTGCTGCTATTCAATCGCCGAAAGCACTGGCAGCGTGAGATTAGACTCCGCGACGAGAATACTGATCTTCAGGTGAAAAAGGCAATCAAAGAGAAATTGAAACTTCAAATCAATTTCGAAAAATTCAACGAAAATAAAATCAACGGTGTTTACATCATCGGTTTCGACTACTCAAGCCCTTGGATGCTCAAGGCACTCGAGGATGTCATCCGCGACGGAAAGGCCGACAACCCCAAAGAGGCAATCGCCTGCTACGAAGCCGAGCTGGAGAGACGGAGAAGCCAGCAGGACCGAGAACGCAACGCGCTTTTCCAGCAGACGCTGATCGACCACATGAACGAACTCCACGACCAGATGAACCTCCTCAACTCCTTGACATCGGCGGACTTCGTCCTGAACGGAGCCAGGCTCTAACGGTAGACGACAAATAACCTCGGCAAGATGAAGCCCGGATGCGCAATTAACGCGCATCCGGGCTTCTTGCTTTTGAGTCCCTCCATGTCGCAGCAGCTAGATCGGAAACTCTCTCTATGCCCAACTGACCAAATACACATCTACGCTTTATCAAGCTTTGATAGCGTGTCAGCAGTCCTTTGCTGAACATCTTGCAAGGACAAATAGGTCGAATCCTGATACTCGTTTTTCGTAGTACTGAAATCCAGCAATGCATAGGTTGCGTATTGGTCATAACTCTTCAGGGCGTCCATATACTCCTCCTCGGATGCAGGCTTTCCTTGTACTAGGCAGAAGGATTCGCATGCACCCGACGAGTAACTACTGGCAAATTCGATTGAAATGTCGTCCTCAAAAGAGTCGCCTTCCTTGCCACGCATCGTCGTAATTGAAGCGGAGAGGATATCGCTTTTCTCGCACATGGCCTTCATCTGATCGCTCATCGTAAACATATCGCTCTCGATAAAGACCTTGTTGGACTTCTTCGTAAGCGTGAGAAACTCACCGCCGCCGTTGCTGAAATCAACCCAATGCTGCTCATATACGCGCTTCAGGCCACCGTCGACGTAAGACCAGACCTCAACTTCGTACGGCTTGGTCGAATCTGTGCCGGCCCAGTCCATCTGAGACGCACCCTCATCCAGGCTGCACGCAATCGTAAGTAGCTCATCGCTCCCATCGTTGTCGAAATCGATCAAATCCGCCACACAAAATCCCGTCAGCGCATATCCATATGTCTCAACAACGCGCGCCTCGCCATATTTATTGAGGTACTCGCGACACTTTTGGCTGTATGCACGATATGCAGCAATCTGACTGGGGTCCACGTCTTCCCCGTCCGCATTATCCTTCCCGGCATCTGCAGCAGGCTTCTTTGCGGGAGCCTGAACAGTGATTTCAGTTTCAGCCTCAGATTTATGGCTACCGCCCACAAGCTTTACCGGAATCGAGTACTCGACCTTTGTCTGCTTGTTGGTCACTTTGAGTGTATACGGTCCCTCTTTGGCATCCTTAAACTTCCCCATCGAAAAGCCTGACTCCCCGGTTACTTTTACCTTCGAAGAGCGACCGTCCTCATCAATAAGCTCCGCTACAAAAGATGTAATCGTATTACCGTCTGAATCTTTCGGAATTACCTTGGTATCAAGAACACAAATCACCGATTCCTTTTGGCCGAACGTAGCGGAATTGCCGCCAAAATCGCTAAAGAAAAGCCGCCAGGACACTAGCCCGATCACGATAAGTCCAACGGCGATTCCAAGGACATAGAGCACCTTGGACTCTTTCCGTTGAGGAATTGCAGCTTGAGATGCTGCATTTGCCGTAGTCGATGTTTGCACGGATTCACTCGCTTGCAGGGTGTTGTCGGGCACATGCTCATCCGTTCCGAATTCAGGCTCCACCCCAACAGCTTCGTCAACAGCATCAGTCACCATAGCGCCATCGGCGAGTGTTTCACCAGAAAGCTCGGATGGAGAGCCGTCCGCGCTCGTCTTTTCGCGAACTTCGGCCAACACCTGAGCCGCGCCCTCTAACGAAGCACCGCACTCGGTGCAAAACTTTAAATTGTCGGCGAGCTTAGCGCCGCATTTTGGACAGAACATATTTGCTCCTTGCTAGATCAGCGGTTGCCAAGCTGCTGAAGTGTCAACCGGGTAGGTATTCTCGACTTTTTGAATCAGTGCGTTGCAATTTACTAAATGAGAAGCATCATGTATGCCTTCGAATGAATCGCTCGCCGTATCATTAATTGCCCCCGTGCACTCAACAGTTGCAATCTTTGTATCGTCGTCGCGATCCTGAGACATTATCGTCTCGCTCTCGAAACGCCCTTCGATCAGCCGGCTATAATCCCAAGCGACCACTGCCCATCCGCCATTGCCGCACTGACAAATAATATTGTCCGTGCAAAGCTCCATGCCCTGTCTGTAGCCTGTTGCGGCAACGAGCCCTTTAGCTTGACCGTCCACAAAAGTATAGATAGCTAGCACACATGAAGACGGGCAACTAATCCCCGCGTCGTCATCTACATGACCAAAAAGAAGCTCATCTACCCCATCTCCATCCAAATCCTTATAGAGGTAACGCATTCCTTGCGCGGTTATGCCGGTCCCCGGCACGTCCATAGAGTAATTGAATAGTGGGTATTTTGAATCCTTCTGACTATCAGTCCAATATGGCGATTCCACGGCGTCGTCGTATACGAATCCATTATCTTCATAGCCTTGGGTCAAAGATCCATCAGCAAAAGCCTCGCGATACTGATTTAAAACCTCATCGTAGGCAACGTGGGCTTCCTTGTTTGCTTTTTCCTTATCGTCTTTTTCCGAGGACTTCTGCTGCTCCTTGCTCTTTTTCGCCGTCTGCTCCTGCTGGACGGGCTCCTGGATACGGGGCTCGACAACATTCTTGTAGAGCATGAATGCGGCGTAGGCGATGCCTGCGGCGGCAATGAAGCTTGCGATGATAAGAGCGAACGTCGGTACCAGGCGATTGCCGATCTGACGCCTCTCTACGAGGAAGTCGAGCATACTAGAGCGCTTGAGCTGTTGCGGTATCGGTGCCGGAGATCCAAAGTCCACCGGATTCGCGGGGCCTGCGGAGTTAACGACTCCAGTCGGATTCACCTGCGTAGGCGCATCAACGCCACCTTGTTGCAGTGCGCCAAGCGGAGCACCGCAACCGGTGCAGAAACGCGCGCTGTCTTCTACTTTTGTTCCACATACCGGGCAGAACATCGATGCTCCTCCTTCATCGCGGCGGCCCCGCAAACAGCTGCAGGGTCGCCAACCGTCTCAAATGAATCGCTCTAGTTGTCCTTGGTCAGCGTATAGGTATCGTAATAGTACGAGCTATCAAAAATGCTGCCTGGCAGATAAGATGTTTTGATCTTCGCTTCGGCATCATCGCCAAAGCTCAGCGAAAACGTCACTTTGCCGTTTGCGTCTTGGGGGCACTCATAGTCATCCGAAGGATACGACCACGAGGAATTAAACGTGAACACCATGTTGAACGGAACATCGGTAAGCACGGTATCGCCGGCATCGGAATCCTCTGCGTTATCGGGTGTTTTGTGATTATGCGCCACGCCACTAAACGTTCCCTCGACCTCGCCAGTCTCATCGTCAACCTTGGTAATCGTCACCTTAACGGGATTCGCCTTGCCGCCAAAGCATTCCTCGCTACTTGACTGGCTCTTAAACTTGCCGGTCCACGTTCCCACGAGCTTCTGATAGCTCACTTTGTCGATATCGTCGCTCGCATCAACGGAATTGAGCTCCCAGCCATTGCCGCCATAGACAAACTTAGCGGTAATGGTGCCTTTGCTTTCACTATATGTCGAGCTCGACTTGCAAGAGATCTTTACGGTATCCGTGGCCTCATCCGGGTTAAGGTCGCTTTTCTTGACCTTAAAATCGCCGTTGCCATACAGCGAGGACAGACTCGTTGAATAGCCGCTTGCGTCAGCCGTGCTCAGAATCGTCCCCATATTCTGGATGACCTTTTTCTCGTCGACGCCCCCGGTTACCTTGGTTCCCGTGGTTTCGAGATCCGACCCACTAAAGTAAATCGTGTCCCATTTGCCATTGGCCTTGACCAAATTGATATTGCCCTGCTTGGTGACCTCGGAGTCATCGTTGGCAAACACGATCTCAATCCTTGCAGAATAAGGATCAGAAATCCTAACACCCATGACCTGGTAGCTCGAGACGCCCTGCATACTGTCCTTTTGCTTGTTGAGCACCTTGACCGACTTGATGGAGTAATCGCTACCGTCGCTCCACATCGAGCCGGTACTCATATCCTTGGTCGAGACGTTCTCGCGCACGATCTGCTCAATCGTGCCGTTGGAGGGGCCGCTGTTCAGGAACACGACCACGGCAACAACGGCAACCAGGACGACTGCGACAACACCGCCGATGATTGCCTTTTGCTTCGTGGGAATTGCAGCGATTTTGGAACCCACTCCCGAGTTGGCAGGTGTGGACTGTGCTCTGATCGAAGTGGCGTGTGGCTCAACGTAACCAGTATTCTGGAATGCTTGATTGTCCGCGGGCTGTTGCGACGAAACAGGAGTGCCCTGCTCGAGCGCTGCATCCTGATTCATGCTCTCGTCAGCCTCTGGCGCTTTAGGCTCCTACGGCACCGAAGCAGAGGGAGCCAGCGGCGTTCCGCAGGCATAGCAGAATTTGGCGCTCTCGACGTTCTTAGCTCCACATTGAGGGCAATACACAGTGATCGCTCTCCTTCCCTTTTCCCGATCGCGTATGCGACCTTCCCTTTGTTGATTCACAAGATACGTGAGACAGCTATCCCCTAAAAGAGATTTTGAGCGGGTAATAATTTGAGCCTGTTGGACAAATAAGACGCTGTTGCACAACACCAACCATGCACGTGATTATACGGCGAGAAACTTCTCCTCTACCTCCTTTGTCACGATTACACTTGCCAGACCCATCTGAGCCGACACGAGCAGTCCCGTAACCCCCATCACCGTTGCGTTCGCCATAGTAAGTCGCACCTTAACTCGTTATACCTTATCTATGCGCAGGCGATGCAAATACCACCGATCCCAACAGCCCGCAAGTTTCCGGTAGAAACCAATCACGCACTCGGCTGGCTGTAGAGGTCCCTCAAGATGAACTTCCAGGCAGGGATAACCTCGATGTGCGCACCCTCAACATCGAGGTCCCCTTCGTCTTCTTTTGTCACAATAACAAGCCTGTTCACGGCGTCATCAACCTTGGCAAGCTTTACCAAGTTGTCAATTTCGCGCGACCGGGCGCTTTCCGATAATGAATACGCCACCTGAACCGCAAGCCCCCTCTCGGGCACGTAGAAATCGACATCAATCCCGTTCTTTGCGGATTTTAGATAGCAGAGCGCATCTCCGTACACATCATGCATCGCAACCGCAATTTCATTTTCGAGCAGCACCGGTTCCTTATTCACCAAGAAGAGGTTGAGCAAACCATTATCCGAAAAATAGTATTTGGGGCTACCTTCACGTTCTACGAATTTTGCCGTTGCGTTTTTAACGACAAAGAGCAGGTACGCCTCTTCAATCATCCCCAAGTACTCGATGAGGGCCGCCTTGCTTAGGCCATATCCAATGCCTTTGAGCATTCCATGCAGGGATGAGAAAGAAGCCTCGTTGTGGACCGTTTCCGCAACTTTCTTCACAAGCACACGCATGGCCTGAGGGTTACGCACGTTATTGCGCGCAACGACATCTCCGAGCAAAACTTTTTGATAGACGCTCTCAACGTATTCTCGCGGAGCCTCATAACGAAGGGACTCAGGAAATCCGCCGTAGGTATAGAAAGAATCGAATGCCGCGCTCAAGGCGCCCCTACCCGACGTCGAGTACAGCGCCGCCTCGTCGCGGCTTTTCCCCAATGCGTCTAGATATTCGTCGAATCGGTAGGGAGTGACGTGTTTGACCAGGAAACGACCGCCAAGCGTCGTTTCAATCTGACTGCTCAGCATCTTCGCATTGCTGCCCGTTATATAGGCGCGTCTGCCAGAATCTGTTAATCGCCGCGCAAATTTTTCCCAGCCCTCGATGTTTTGGACTTCGTCAAGGAAAAAATAACCCTCTCGATCGCTCAGCTCGCTTTGAGCGAGCAAGATATCGTTGAAATCAGCAGAAGTGAATTCAGCGAGGCGCTCATCCTCAAAGTTGATATAGATTATCTGGTTCCACGCTGCTCCGTCTCTAACCAAATCGCGCGCAACTTTATAAAGCAGCGTTGATTTTCCCGAACGACGAAGGCCCGTGATGACATAGTTTCCCTGGGGATCCAAGTGGTAACGGCGCGGCACAATCGTCGCGCTGCGAATAACCTCGTGTTGGTCAAAAATCACATGCTTTAGGAGTTCGCGATTCATAGGGCCTCCGATTTGTTCAATATACTGAACAAATTATATCTAATTTCGTTCAATATATTGAACAAATCGGAGGCATTTCCGTTCACTATACTGAACAAGTTTGCTTTTCAATGCGGAAACAGCAGGCCAGCCGCCCCTATCCCAGCGAGCGATTGAGGGAGCCGAGCTCATCGTTGCCCATGGTGCGCCACATTTGATAGATGCAGCCGCGCGCCAAGAAAAAGAAGCCGTTATCGACGAGTTGCACGGCGGCATCCGCGAGTTGATTGGTCACGGTGGGCACCGGCGGCAGCTCAAGACCTGCCTTGCGGATGGTCTCGACAGCCTCCTCAAACGTGGGCGGTTTGATGACGCCCATCTCGTTCATAAGGCCCTGCATTTCCTCCTGCGCACTGCCGCCCGACTCCTCGCCGCGCGGCACCAGGCGATAACATGCCAGCGCCAGCTCGAGCTGGTCGCAGTTCCAGTAGGCGAATGCCAGGCGATAGAACAGGTAACCGATCGAAGGCCGGTCGCTGGCAATGCGTAGGCCGTGGCGCGCCACTTCGATAATCTCGTCATAGCGCTCCAGGCGTGCCAGCACGTTGATCAGGGCAAAGTGAGACTGCATGGACGAGCGCGCCAAATCGTAGAGACGACGCACCTCGGGCAACGCACGCTCAAAGTCCTCTTGTTCGGCGTAAAAGCTGCAGATCTCGTGCTGAGCAAAATACAGCGCATCGGGAGCTCGAAGGATACGTACGGAACGGTCCTCCTCCATCACCGGCAGCACCATGCGCACCAGCTGGTTATCGCAGAACTGAGTCTGCACTGGGCCCGTCGCCAAAAGCTCGGCAACTGTACACTTGGCTTCCAGCTCCTCGACAAGGCGAGAAAAGCCCTCGAAAGCACCAGCTCGGTCAACTTTGGATTGCTCGCGCAGCTCGACAACGCGGGCGACATACGGGTCGCTGTCCTCCTCCATGACCTCAAGCTCGTCAGCCGTATCAGCGAGCAGTAAATCGCGAAGCGCAGGCGGCAATGGACGATGGTCATCGCGTGGTCGGGCGTGAACCTCTGCAGGCTCAATCATGTCCGGAGCATCTGCCTCATATGCCTCGAGCAAATGCTTGCAGGGCATGTCGTCCATATCCATGCTCTCAAGATCCTTGGCGACAGAAACGCAATCAGCCAGATAGGCCGCACGGCCAAAGGAATACGTTTCGACAACGCGCTCGCCCTGCTCGCCGTCGGGAGCCGCAATCTGCACGTAGCAGCGCGTGATGCGAGCGCCCGAAGCAAAGCAAGCCGCCGCGAGTGTAAGCGCAACACGCGCATCGTGCTCAGTGGCCCATGCCGCGCGCTTAGGCTCATCCACCTCGCGCCAGGCGTCATCTTGAGCATCGTATTCGCGCTGCGGCATAGCATCGACAACCGTGCGGCCAAATCGCACCAGCATGATGCCCTCGGCGACGTTAGCTCGATAGGTGTAGTCGAGACGCGTGACCACGTTGAGCGCTTCTACGATACGTGCAAAGCGGGTGCGAACGTCCCACTCGCCACCCGGCTGGCACGCAACCGTCCCCGGCTTGGTCCACGGGTTGTCGTTCGACAGCGTTTCGAGCAAGCGAGGAACGTCGTTTGTCGTCTTGCTGATATGCCATAGGTCAAAGAGCGAGCAGCCCTCAAAGCTTGGCGACGAGGCAACGGGGCCCAACCCTGCCCCAATACGCTCAAGGATGCCCGATAGGCGGTTCAGGCGGCACTCGACGGCAAGTAGGGTATCGATCTCGTCCTGGTCCAGCAGGCTACGGTCAAAATTGAGATAAAAGAGCCTCGAGCGATCGATGCGCGCCAGGCTCATTTCGGTTTTGGCCGCGATGGTGCGCAGGCGAGGCAGATTAACTTCGCCCATCAAAGCGGCGGCATAGCGCTCAATGCCACTTGGATTATCTGTATGATCAATGCGGTAGAGCAACGTTTCGATTGCATCGGGCAGCGGCGTGGAATCAAAACCCAGCAACACCTCAACCGGCTCGGGGAGTTTTACAAGTTTGATCTTGTCGACGGCATTTTTCATGCCCTCGTCAAGGCCGTCACCGTCTGCCGTGCCTAAGACAGCGTTTTCAGAATCGGCGAATATCACGTAACGCAAGAACATCGAGGCCATGAACTCGCCGTAGCGAAGGCTGCGCGTCGAATTCCACGTCTCGCGATCGGATTGTTCGCGCATGGTGCCTTCGGGAGAGCCGATGACTCGCGCCCGGGGGTGCATCGTCCCATCGGTACCCCTGACCGCAATCTCACCGATGCTGGAATCGGACTCGTCGAGAATCAGTTGCATGTCGGGATCGTCGGGCAGCGACATCTCGTTAACGGGACGGTCCACCTTATAGACCTCACCCGAAACGCTCACGTAGCCCAAAAGCGACACATGGCTTTTGCCGACGAATTCGACGACATAACATGATTCATGCGGGTCCTCGCCAAAGAGCTTCCAAACCACGCCATACGAGCGTCCCGCAGGCTGCTCGGGCATGGCCGGAAAGCGCTTTTTGGGATCGAGAAACCTGAGCTTGTATGTCGGACGCTCTGCCACGAAATATCACCCTGATCGGTCGTCTAAAGAAAGAGCGCGCCACGGGCTCACCGAGGCGCATACTCGAAATCTTACACGAGTCGATGAGAAATAGTCCCCTTTGACCGAGGTTCGAATCCATGCGGTGTTTACGTAAAAGAAAAGCCCCCGTTGCCGGGAGCCTTAATCTCAAATGGTGCGGCGTATAGGATTCCGCGCATCCGCTGCGCGGATCCGCACCGGCTTCGCCCGCCTGCCGGCGTGCTCGCCCGCGGGCTAAATACGCTCCGCGTTTTCTTTGCGCCCGCGCCTCGACCGAGGTTCGAATCCATGCAGTGTTTACGTAAAAGAAAAGCCCCCGTTGCCGGAGGCTTAAATCTCAAATGGTGCGGCGTATAGGATTCGAACCTATGACGTTCTGATTCGTAGTCAGACCCTCTATCCAGCTGAGGTAACGCCGCGACTTGTTGATTATTATGCACATGGACTGAATAATGGTCAAGCGTTTTTTCAAAAAAAGTTATCGAATTTGATTTTTACTCATTTGGAGGGCTTGGCACGATCTTCGGTGCATCGCGATATAAGAAAAGCCCCCGTTTCCGGAGGCTTAAAACTCAATTGGTGCGGCGTATAGGATTCCGCGCATCCGCCGCGCGGATCCGCACCGGCTTCGCCCGCCTGCCGGCGGACTCGCCCGCTCGCTAAAAACGCTCCGCGTTTTCTTGACGCTCGCGCCTCGACCGAGGTTCGAATCTCCGCAATGCCCCCGTAAAGGAAAAGCCCCCGTTTCCGGAGGCTTTAAATTCAATTGGTGCGGCGTATAGGATTCGAACCTATGACGTTCTGATTCGTAGTCAGACCCTCTATCCAGCTGAGGTAACGCCGCAACGCACGGATTATTATGCACGCGAGCCCCCGATGGGTCAAGCGACAATTTGGAAAATTTTTACGAAGCGCTGATTAAGTTGTCATGCTGATCCGCACCGGCTTCGCCCGCCTGCCGGCGGACTCGCCCGCTCGCTACGGACGCTCCGCGTCCGCTTCACGCTCGCGCCTCGACCGAGGTTCGAATCCATGCGGTGCCGGTGTAAAAGAAAAGCCCCCGTTGCCGGAGGCTTTAAGTTCGATTGGTGCGGCGTATAGGATTCGAACCTATGACGTTCTGATTCGTAGTCAGACCCTCTATCCAGCTGAGGTAACGCCGCAGCGCAAGACATATAAAACCACTTTAGTTCGTTAGAGTCAAGCAAAATCTCAAACTTTTTTTCGCGCGGGCCGCAATTTGTCACGCTGAACCCCAAGCGTCAGCGCTTCTCGTGCGATCGATTGGCTTTTCGATCACATCGAACCCGGCGCCAAGCTCCCCCAGAAGCGACCGCACCCGTTGGGCACAGTCGTAGTCGGCAAACGAAATGCTCAGCATTCGGGCCACCTGATTAGAAGTTCCAACGCCATAGAAGTGCTCAAGGACAACAAGCGCCTCATGCGCCACAAACGTCTCGACCACATGCGGCGACTCCTCATAGCACCATTGCGTCAATGGTCCCTCACTCGTCTGCCGAACCACCAAGCCACCCATACCCGACGGCTCGCACGTTACCAGCAGGTGCTCCCCACCCTCATCGCTCTGGAACAAAACAACCCGCTCGTCGAACAGCTCCATCGCATCCCCTTTCTCTTGCTCTTAGTTAGTAAAAGCATAGCAGGTAAATGCATGTACACAGAACATCTGTTCGTGTGTTTTCTATCGAGCTGTCCGCACGGCATGGTATAGCCGTACACAAAAAGGGCGCCCCTAAAAGGAGCGCCCTCGCAAATCGCCTATGCAGCTAGCTTACGCGACCGGCTCGATCTTCTCGAGGCCGCCCATGTAGGGACGCAGAACCTCGGGGATCGTGATGGTGCCGTCGGCGTTCTGGTAGTTCTCCAGAATGGCAGCCATGGTACGGCCAGCCGGCAGACCGGAACCGTTAAGGGTGTGCAGGTAGCGCGAGCCCTTGAAGTTCTCGGGGTCGCGATACTTGATGTTGGCGCGACGGGCCTGGAAGTCGCCGCAATTGGAGCAGGAGCTGATCTCCTTGTAGGCGTTGTAACTCGGCAGCCAGACCTCGACGTCGTAGGTCTGACGGGCAGAGAAGCCCAGGTCGCCGGTGCACAGACTAATCACGCGATACGGCAGGCCCAGCTGCTGCAGCAGGTACTCGGCCTCGGCGGTCATGCTCTCGAGCTCCTCGTCGGACTCCTCCGGCTTGGCGAACTTGACCATCTCGACCTTGTCGAACTCGTGCTGGCGAATGATGCCGCGGGTGTCGCGACCGGCGGAACCGGCCTCCTCGCGGAAGCAGGGGGTGAAGGCAGTGTAGCGGCGAGGCAGAGTGTCGGCGTCCAGAACCTCACCGGCATGCAGGTTAGTCAGTACGACCTCGGCGGTAGGGATCAGGAAGTTGTCGCCCGAGACGTGATAGGCGTCGTCCTCAAACTTGGGCAGCTGGCCCGTACCGAACATGGTCTGACGCTTGACGACGATGGGCGGCCACCACTCCTTGAAGCCACGGCTCGTGTGCGTGTCCAGGAAGAAGTTGATAAGGGCGCGCTCCAGGCGGGCGCCGGCGCCACCGAGAACGGTGAAGCGGCTGCCGGAGAGCTTGTTGCCACGCTCGAAGTCGAGGATGTCCAGATCGGTGCCCAGATCCCAGTGGGGCTTAAAGTCGAAGTCGAACTCGCGCGGGGTGCCCCAGCGGCGACGCTCGATGTTCTCGTCCTCGTCCTTACCGTACGGGGTAGCCTCGCACGGAATGTTGGGCAGGTGAGACATGAAGTCGTACTGCTCCTGCTCGAGAGCGGTACGGCGCTCGGCCAGACCGTCGATCTTCTCGTTGACGGCGCGCACGGCCTCCTTGGCGGCCTCGGCCTCGTCCTTCTTGCCTTCCTTCATCAGGGCGCCAATCTTCTTGGACTCGGCGTTACGCGTGGCCTGGAGCTCCTCGACCTCGGTGATGACGGCACGACGCTCGTCGTCGAGCTCAAAGAACTTCTCGCGATCCCAAGACGTCTGGCGATTTGCCATGGCGGTATCGATGGCATCGGGGTTCTCGCGAACAAACTTGATATCAAGCATTAGATCCTCCGGCGATATACATTCCATTTAGGTTGCAACCTTGTACATGTATGGGCAAGTATATACTTATGAGCGTTTACGACCCAACCCAACTACGCAAGAAGGCACCCAATGGACGCAGTTTTTTCCTTTTTGTTTGGCACCCGCACCGGTTTTGCCATCCTTTTCGCCGGCGGCATCCTGCTATTTGCGATTCTTGCCTTTGTGATGGAGAAGCGCACCCATAAGATGTATGTCGACCGCGGCCCCAAGTCCGAGGACGAAGAAGACAGCTTCTGGGACTAACCGACCAAAAAGGGACAGGTTTATTTTGGTCGGTTTTATCTGGGCAAACGCAAACGCCCCGCAACTGGAATTGAGCCAGTTGCGGGGCGCTTTTCGCTAAAAGGACAAAACCGCAGGAAAAACCTGCCAAAATAAACCTGTCCCTAAATGGAAGGTTTTACTGGAGAGTACTAAATGGAAGGTTTTACTGGAGAGTAGCGTCGATGGCCTTGACGAGGGCGCTGCGCATTCCGGCGTCCTCGAGCGCGACGACGCCTTTGATGGTAGCACCGCCGGGCGAGCACACGGCATCCTTCATCGCTGCGGGATGCTGACCGGTTGCAAGCTGCAGCTTTGCCGTACCCAGCACCATCTGGCTCACAATGCGATAGGCATCGGTGCGCGGAATACCGTGTTTGACAGCCGCATCGCCCAGAGCCTCGATCGCCATGGCGACAAACGCCGGGGCGCAACCGCCCACGGTACCGCCCACAAACAGCAGACTCGAATCGAGCTCGACCACCGTGCCAAGCTTTCCGAGCAGACCGAGCACCGTGGCACGCTGCTCATCGCTAAGCGTGGAAGCCTTCTCGCAGGCGATAACGCCCTCGCCCACCGAAACCGGCGTGTTGGGCACCGTCGAGATATGAGCGACACCTGGCAGGACCTGTTCCCACTTGACACTATCCCAGGTCCAGGCGACCGAAAGGACGACCTTGTCGGCAAGCGCATTCTTGAGTGGAGCGAAGACCTTCTCAATCATGTACGGCTTGACCGCCGCAACCACGATATCGGACGCGGCAACAACCTCCGCCGCATCGTGGCAGGCAGCCATGCCCCGCGCCTCGCAACGCTCAACCAGAGCATCGTAGCGGCCTGCGCAAGCGCACATGTCGCCCGCGGCCACGCCGGCGGCAATCCAGCCATCGGCCATAGCGCTCGCCATATTGCCAAAACCGACAAATCCGATCTTCATATCACACAGTCCTCTCAGATGCGTTCCTCAAAACGAAAGTCATTGTCCCACGCCATTGTTTCGTATTGCCGACCTACTTGTGATACGGCTCGCCACGGCTAATCTTGCAGGCGCGGTAGATCTGTTCCAGCAACACCACGCGCGCCAGGTTGTGCGGCAAGGTAATGCGTCCAAAGCTGAGCATCTCGTCGGCGCGGGCGCGCACGGCATCGCTCACGCCGTCCGATCCGCCGATTACAAAAGCGATGTCGCTGTTGCCTCTCAGCATGAGGTCATCGAGGCGGGCCGAGAACTCCTCGCTCGAACGCTCCTTGCCCTCGATAGCCAGCAGAATCACATGTGCCCGCGGTGGCAGGGCAGCAAGAATCGCCGCGCCTTCTTTGTTGCGCGCGGCATCCACGCCGCCCGCCTTGGCCGGATCGATATCGGCAACCTCGCGCATATCTACCTTGGCATAGGCGCCTAGGCGTTTGGTGTATTCGGCGCACGCGTCCTTCCAAAAGCGCTCTTTGAGCTTGCCAACGCAAACAACGGTATATTTCACGCGCGTCTACTCCTTTGACTCGTTCTGAACTTTGCCGGCGGTCAGCATCTGCTCGAACATCGAGGCCGACTGCGAGAAATCGCTCGGCAGCACGACCGTCGAGGTTTTGCCCGTGCGAGCGAACTCCGTCATCATCTCGGACCACTGCGTAAACATGAACAGCTGGTTGGCCTCATCGTTGCCGACGCCCGTCTCCTGGATGATCTCGAGCGAATCTTTGATGCCCAGAGCAATGGCCTTGCGCTGGTTGGCGATGCCCTCGCCCGCCTTTTCCATTGCCTCGGCCTCGGCGGTCGCCTCGGTAACGCGCTTGATGCGATCGGCCTCGGCGAGCTCCTGCGCAGCGGCGCGCTTTCGCTGGGCAGCGTTGATGTCGTTCATGGAGTTCTCGACCTCGGTCGGCAGCGCGATCTTGGTGATAAGTGTCGACACGAGGGTAAAGCCGTAGGCGGCCATCTGCTCGGACACGGTGGCGTTGACGTCCTTGGCGATATCGTCTTTTTTGGCAAAGACCTCATCGAGCGTGTAGACGGGGATAGAAGAGCGCAGGGCATCGGTGATGAAGTCACGCATTTGGTCGACGGGCTCCTGCAGCATGTAGTAGCTCTTGTAGATGCCCGAATCTGCCGGGCCGGCGCCCATGTCATAGCTCACGTGGTACTGAGCAGAGACCTCAAGGCCGATAGTCACGTTGTCCTGGGTCTTAACGTCGATGCCAAAACCGTTTTTCATGGTGCGCAGACTCACCGTGGCGGCTTTACGGTCGATTACGGGCACCTTCATGTGGAAGCCCGCGTTGACGATGCGGTTGAACTTGCCCAGGCGCTCAATGATCACAGCATGCTGCTGTTCAACGACATAGCAGGCGTTGGGGAGCAGTAGCAACAAAATGATGATGGGAAGTAGAAGGCTCGTAAGGGCAGCGATGATACCGGACAACAGCATGGTTTCTCCTCTGATAGGCACGCGTTGGGACTAGGATACCCGCACGAAGCAGCTGTGTGACACCAACAAGAGGACCCGTGGTCAAAAAAGACCAAATATGAGTACTGTTACCAGTTTAGTAACAGCGTATTTGGGTCAAAATCGCCTCTTTGAACCCAGGGTCTATCGAATTTACTTCGTTTTGTCTCAAGATTGAGTCAAATTAGCGTACATCTGTTGCGCAAAATGAGCAAAAATGGCTTCGTGAAATGTCTCTATTTTCGTGCCAGTACTCATATTTGCCACTTTTTGACCACAGGGGCATCTGCCGCGCGAAATCGATAGGTCAAATCTGCCAAAAACGGCCCGTAACAAAAAAGCTCCCATTGCTGGGAGCTCTTTCATTTAATGGTGCGGGCGAAAGGACGTCCGCGTATCCGCTTCGCGGATCCGCACCGGCTTCGGCCGCCTGCCGGCGTCCTCGCCAGCTCGCTAAAAACGCTCCGCGTTTTCTTTACGCTCGCTCCTTCGCAGGTTCAAGTCCCCGCGATGGGCCCATAACAAAAAAGCCCCCATTGCTGGGAGCTCTTTCATTTAATGGTGCGGGCGAAAGGACTTGAACCTTCATAGGGTTGCCCCCATACGGACCTGAACCGTACGCGTCTGCCAATTCCGCCACGCCCGCGTGCAGGAATTAGAATAACGGAGCGCCACCGCGAACGCAAGAACTATTTTTGAAAAAGTTTGCAGGCATTTTCCCAGCCGGCTCGAGCGATTGCTTCAGCGTCCTCGCCGGTACGATCGACGCGGTCGTTGACCAGCGCGTTTGCCGTGATGGAAATCATTGCAGGCTCGCACTCAAGACCGCGAATGGGCTCCGGCGCCATATAGGGACAATCCGTCTCGAACAAAATACGGTCGAGCGGAGTTGCCGCGAATGCCTCGCGCACGTCGTCGTTGCGCTTAAAGGTAGCCGCGCCGCCATAGGCGATGTAACAACCCAAATCCACAAAGCGCTCCATCGTGGCTCGGTCCTCGCCAAAGCAGTGCAGTACGCAACCGGCCTGGGGCACACCCACCTCGCGCAGCACGTTGTACGCATCCACATGCGAGGTGCGCTCCTCGTCCGCGTCCTCATGACGCAGGTGCAGCTCTACCGGCACATCGCGGCGTACGGCAAGCTCCAGCTGCCGCGCCATGCAGTCGATCTGCACGTCGTGGGGCGCCGGCGCAATATCGTCGTCGTAATCCATGTGGTAGTCCAGACCGATCTCGCCGATGCCAACACACAACGGATCGTCGAGCGCAGTCACAATCTGGGCATGGATATCATCGGTGTAGTCCGGTGCGCCATAGGGGTGCACGCCGGCGAGATACTTAATCTGCGGAATATCCCGCATCGGCACAATCTCGCGCACCAGCCAGTCACTATAGTCCGTCACGCTACGCTTGTCGGCGATGGGGTCGAACATCGTCACCAGCAGGTCGACGCCCGCGGCTTTAGCGCGCACGAGCGTCTCGGGCACTTCTTTGCCCCAGAACGAAAGCAGATGCGCATGCGTGTCGGCAAGCGGTGCCAAGGGTACGGGACAAGTAACCGTCTTCTTTTTCTTGGTAAACGTCACGCGTTCGACATTAGGCGTCATGGGAAAGCTCCTGAGCCAAGCGGACAAAGGCAGCGACGTCGAGCGTCTCGGCGCGCGTGGTAGGTGCGATACCGCAGGCCTCAAAGGCGGCGTCGAGCGCGTCCTTGGCAAAGCCGTTGGCGCTCATGGAGTTGCGGATCGTCTTGCGGCGCTGAGCAAACGCGGCGTCGATCACGCGGGCCACCAACTCGCGGTCGATACCCTCGGGTACCACGCCGTCAGCGCGATCGATGCGCACTACGGCAGAATCCACATGCGGCGCCGGCATAAAGCAGCGCGGCGGCACCTCAAAGCGCCCCGTCACCTGCGCATACAGGCCGAGCTTTGCCGTGTAGCCGCCATAGGTCTTGTTGCCCGGCGTTGCGGCAATACGATCGGCAACTTCCTTTTGCACCATGACGACGGCGCGCTTGAGCGCGGGCATCGTCTGGAAGAACTGAAGGATGATTGTCGCCGCCACGTTATAGGGCAAGTTCGCGACAAACACCGTGGGTTCACCACCGGCGGCCTGCTCAATCTGCTCCGGCGTCACTTTGAGCGCGTCGCCCATGATAAAGCGGAAGTTGGCATAGTCGGCGGCGTGGGCGTCGAGCACCGGTTCGAGCTCAGGATCGGCCTCAATGGACGTAACGCACGCCGCCTCCTGCAGCAGGGCCAACGTCAGCGTGCCGCAACCCGGGCCGACCTCGAGCACGCGCTCATCGCCCGCAAGTTCAGCGAGCTCACAGATACGTTCGATCACATGGTTGTCGATCAGGAAGTTTTGGCCCAGGCGATGCTTGGTCGCAAGGCCAAACTCCTCTAGCAGCTCCCTAGTTGCCGTGGGGTTTGCCAAAGGCGAAGTTGTCATAGTTGCCTCCTTAGCATGGTGGCGGCGTCTTGAAACAAAAGGGCATGGACCGTTGCGGCCATGCCCTTACATCTAAACAGCAAATTGCCGATATGGCGCGCAGCGGCTTAGCCCAGACGCGGGAACAGCGGCTCGCCCTTCTCGACGGGCTGACCACCGGCAAGCAGGCCCCAAGCGCAAATGTCCTTGAGGTCGTCGCTCGCGGCCTCGTCCTCGCAGGACAGGCGACGCAGGGCCTCGGCAGAAGTCTGGGGCATGAGCGGCATCAGCAGGTGAGCGGCAATGCGGATGGCCTCGAGCAGGTTGTAGATCACAAATGCCAGCTCGTCAGCCTTGGCCTCGTCCTTGGCAAGCGCCCAAGGCTCGGAGTCCTCGATGTAGTGGTTGGCAGCGTGGATGAGCTCCATGACCTCGTCCTTAGCTCCACCGTAATCGAGCACGTCCATCTTGGCCATGTAGCGATCGACCAGGCCATCGGCAATCTTTGCCAGCGGGTTGTCGAACGCATCGAACGATGCGGGCTTGGCGGGCGCGCAACCGTCAAAGTACTTGCCGCTCATGTTGAGCGAACGCGAGATAAGGTTGCCCCAGCTGTTGGCCAGGTCGGCGTTGTAGACCTGCTCCATGCGCTCGAAGCTGATGGCTCCGTCGGTGCCGGGCACCACGTCGGTCATAAAGTAATAGCGATAGCCCTCGACGCCCAGCATGTCGATAACGTCCTGCGGAGCGATGGCGTTGCCGCGGCTCTTGGACATCTTCTCGGCCTTGCCGGTCTCGGCATTGCGCACGGTCAGGAAGCCGTGGGCAAAGACGTGCTCGGGCAGGGCCTCACCGATGGCCATGAGCATGGCGGGCCAAATGACGCAGTGGAAGCGGATGATGTCCTTGCCCACGATGTGGAACTGCGCGGGCCAGCGATAGGCCAGCTCGGCACGGGCCTCGTCGGTGTCGACACCGTAGCCGACGGCCGTCATATAGTTGAGCAGCGCGTCGAACCACACGTAGGTCACATGGCCCTCGTCGAACGGGACCTTGATGCCCCAGTCAAAGCTCGTACGGCTCACGGAAAGGTCGTTGAGGCCGCCTTCGACAAAGCTGCGCACCTCGTTCATGCGGAACGCGGGCTCAACAAAATCGGGGTGCTCGTCATAGAGCTTGAGCAGCTTGTCCTGGAACGCAGAGAGCTTAAAGAAGTAGGACTCCTCCTGCACGCGCTCGAGCGGACGGTGGCAATCGGGGCACAGATGCTGGCCGACGCTGCCGTACTCTTCGTCACCCTTCTGGACCTGCGTGTCGGTAAAGTAGGTCTCGTCGGGCACGCAGTACCAGCCGTCGTAGCTGCCCTTATACAGGTAGCCGGACTCCTTCATGCGCTCCCACAGATACTGCACCGCATGATGCTGGCGCGGCTCGGTGGTACGAATGAAGTCGTCGTTAGAGATCTCGAGCTTGCTCCAAAGCTCCTTGAAATGCGGGGCCTGGCTGTCGGTCCACTCCTGCGGCGTCATGTTGTGCTTGGCTGCAGCCTCGGCGACCTTCTCGCCATGCTCGTCCATGCCAGTCAGGAACTTGACGTTATAGCCGGCGGAGCGACGATAGCGAGCCTGGACGTCGGCGATGATGGTGGAATAAGCCGTGCCCAGATGCGGATCGGCGTTGACGTAGTAGATGGGCGTCGTGATAAAGAACGAAGGCTTGCTTTGATCCATGGGGTTTGTCCTCCAGAAAAACGTTGCATACAGGGGATGATTCTAGCGCAAGGGCTGGATATCCTCCATCTATTGCATATCGAGCACCATGGCATAGACATCGCGCTTGCGGCGCGAGTACTTCTGTGACAGGCGCTTTGCCACCGCGGAGGCGGGCTCCCCCTCCTCGAGCGCGGTGCGAATGTCCTCGCGCAGGGCTTCGTCGGGGTCTACCGCTGCGGCTCCAACCGGCGCGATACCGGCCTCCTCGTCCTCACTCGGCGGCGCGATGACCAGCGCGATCTCGCCCTTTACCTCGCCACGGGCACGCAGCTCCTCGGCGAGCTGGGCAGCGGGCCCGCGCAAGACCTCCTCGTGCAGTTTGGTGAGTTCGCGGCAGACGGCGACATCGCGCTGGGGAAAAACCTCTGCCACGGCCTCGAGCGTCGCCACGATGCGATGTGGAGACTCGTAGAAGATGAGTGCGCCGGGGACGACGGCAAGGCGCTGCAGTCGGCGCACGCGGTCGCCGTGCTTGCGACCCAAAAAGCCTTCGAAGAAGAAATGCTCGCAGGGAATACCGGACGATACGAGCGCCGTGACGCAAGCAGAGGGGCCGGGAATAACCTCGACAGGCACATCCGCCTCGCGCGCCGCCTCGACCAGCGCCTGGCCGGGATCGGACACACTCGGCATACCGGCGTCCGAGGCAAAGGCGAGGGTCCCCCCCGCCAGCAGGCGGTCGACCAGGCCGGCTGCGCGACTTGCGATCACGTTCTCGTCGCAACGAACGAGCGGCTTGGAGATGCCTAGGTGCATCAGCAACTTTGAGGTCACACGCGTGTCCTCGCAGCAGATGGCATCGGCGGCGGCAAATGCCTCGCCGACGCGCGGAGACAAGTCGCCCAGGTTACCGATGGGCGTACCGACCACATAAAGTTTGCCCGTGCGGGCGCTGTTTTGCGTCATATCAACCTATTCAATCATGCCGCGCTCGAGCGTGCCGAGTGCCGCGCGGGCGTCCCATGCTGCAATACGCTTCTCGGTCTTCCACGTTTGGAAGAACCAACCGGCAGCCGGCGCAAACGATGCCAGCTGGTTGGCGATAAACACGCGCTCGTAGGCATTGCGGCCCTCGGGCGTAACCGACGAGTTGGCAAAGATCGCCGCACCCGACCATTCACCCACGAGCACGGGGAACCCAGTTGCGGTCGCCTCTTTGAGCTCACGCTTGTTGCGCAAAATCGCCGTCGTCAGACCGCGGGGGCTCGTGATGTCGAGCGCATACTCGTCGCGGTAATGGTACAGGTGAAGGTCCATGTAGACGTTCCTATACTTGGCGCCGCGCATAAAGTGCTTCCACTCGCCAGGGTGTCCCGAAGAGGAAAAGACGACAATCTTGTCCTCGGGCATATACGAACGAACGAGCTCGTAGGCATCGCGATAGAAATTGCGCAGGTAGTGGGCCGGAATGCCATCCGTCATGGTAAAGAGGCTCTTGCGTACGCTCATCTGCGGCGTATCCAACAGCTCGATGCCTAGCAGGCTCTCGGCCTCGCCGTAGCGATCGGCCAGGCGCTCGAGCACATCGAGCGCAACGTGACGGCCGTTGGTGGACGAATGCCACTCGGCGACGACTTCCGGCGTCGTGGGCGAATCGTTGGAATCGCCCTGGCCGCCCGGCACCGTCGCCAGATCGAGCAGTACGCGGATGTTGTACTTGGCGGCCCACTCAATAGCACGGTCGATATAATCGACGACCGAGATGTAGGAAGCGTCGGACTCCTGCGAGCCAAAGGCATACCACGGCACCGGCAGGCGCACGGCGTTGAGACCGATCTGCGCCATCCGGCGAAAATCGTCCTCGCTCACAAACGTCTCGTAATGGCGACGCATGCGCTCGTTATAGGCAGCGGTGCCCATGGCCTCCTGCAGCTCGGCTGCATTGGATGCTCCGGTCGCTGCATAGAGCGACGGGGTCACCCAGGGCTCGGGAATAAACCAGCCAGAGAGATTAACGCCGAGAATCCTCTCCATCACGGCCCCCTTCGAATCGCGCAGGCCGAACCTGCATCGTATTGCATAGGAAAAGTATCGTTTTGAGTATACCCGCGCGTGCGGACAGGCGACCGAACGGTCTACAAAGTGGCGCAAAAGTGGGAGGAATGTCCGGGCAGACGGAGCCCGAGATGGCGCGCCGAGATGTACACGCGCGCCGGAAGTAGGCGACCGGAAAGCGTGCCCCGTTTTTTCGCAAGAGACTGGGATGTATTTTCCGTTCAAAGCCTCAATCGGAAAGCGCATCCCGTTCTGAGCGCGGGATCTGGGACGCAGTTTCCGCCAAGGGCCGCAAAAGGAAAGCATGTCCCATTCTGACGCCGGATTCCGGTCCACACTTTCCCAAACAGGCTCAAAGCGGAAAGCGTATCCCGCTCTGAAGCCAAATTCCGGGATGCATTTTCCGCAGGAGCCCTCGGTAAAAGAAAAGGACCCCTTTGCAGAGGTCCTTATCAAGTCAAGGTGGCGGGGAAGGGAATCGCGCCCGCGCTCCGCGCGTGCGGACCGCTGCGGCGCTTCCGCGCCTTGCGAGCTCCGCTGGCAAACGCTATCGCGTTTACTCAGCTCCGCGCCCTCACGGGGTTCGATTCCGTGCGAGAGCTACATAAAAGAAAAGGACCTCTTTGCAGAGGTCCTTATCAAGTCAAGGTGGCGGGGAAGGGAATCGAACCCCTGACACGAGGATTTTCAGTCCTCTGCTCTACCAACTGAGCTACCCAGCCATTTGAGGTGTGCCTTGTTTCAAGGCTTGATTAGTATAACCAAGGACGCGCTCCGGTCAACCGAGAATTTTAAAAAAGTTTTTGAGCGCGACATCGGCCACGATCTCGCTCCTATAGAACGGCACGTCAGAAGCATCAACCGGCCACAAGAAGTTTTCACTCAGTCCCTTAAGCCGGCACTCGTTGAAAGCCAGAGGGCGAGGTGAGGATTGAAGGGCGTTCGAGTGCCGCCCAGGCACCGGGGCAGGAACACATACGCCAGGGACGTACGTTTTCGTAGCAAGCAAGAACATTGCCATTGCGATCGATAAAGGCGATGTCGATGGGATAGGCCATAAAGCAGGTGTGAACCGAGGAGCAGCGCGGAAACGCCATGACAAGCGGCAGTCCGCTGGCGGCAATCGGCCGCCGTCCCAGCATGCCGCGCAGACGCACGGTAAACGACTCCGCCACCACAAACTCGGCCGGCGTCCAGCCCAACCTGTTGAGCGCCCGAGCATAGGCGATATAGGACGAGACCGCGGTCACATGACCACCCCCGGACGCCATGGATCGATCGTCACCGCGCGTTCATGCGTGAGCACGGGCGGCGCCCCCAGGGAAACGCCGGCGATGCTCAGCGAACTCGGCCACGGCTCGTAGCGCATGGTGCAGGTATAGGTCCTAAACGTGCCAGAAAGAGAGAGCAGACCACCATCCGATGACGCCGTGCCTTGCTCGCTCGAGACCTCGACCTGTAGGTCATATCCCTCCATGGCATCCTGAATCTGAGCTTGAACGGTCGCGGAAGCGTCAATGGAGCTCTCGTCACCCTCCCCGCCCGGCGCCACAGCGTGCGCAAGCACGATGTCGGGCACCACGCGGTCGAAGCGCGCAACCGCGCCGGCAAAGATCATGACGTTGTACGCGATGAGAGCCAGCACGAGCAGGACAGGCGTGACCACGGCCATCTCGACCGTCGCCTGGGCACGTTCCTCGTGCAAGGCCGTGCGAATGCCCATTACGACCCACCGCCAAAAGCTCCCACCAGCGTGGCAACATCGACAGTGAGCGGGATGGAGCCGCCGCCGGGTAGCGGGATCTCCGCAAGTGTGAACACCGCGCCGCTGATGGTGCGCTCGACGTGATATTCCAAGGCCTCGCAAAGCGCCTTGGGGTCAGTCACGCCCAAGGGGATTTTTCGCAGGGTATCTTGAGTTTTGGAGATACCTGCGATATCGGACCCCGGACTTTTGATGACATTGGCGGTATCGGTCAGCACCGGTTTTCGCAGACGCAAATCGCACGGTTCGAGTCCCAGCGCCGCCACGGAGGACGAGACGGTGTCACCGAGCCAGGACGCGATGGAGCCCAACGCGCCGCTACCCCCTCCTAAGCCACCGATCAGCTCTCCCATAAGCTCGTCGGCCGCACCCTGGATGTCTCCGTACCCCACAAGCAGGCGGCCCCAAACATCCATAACACCGTCGAGCACGCCGGCAACGCCGCCCGAACGCTCCTCCAGCGTCGAGAAGAAACGCGCGAGCACGTTGTTCCGCGCGGTCGCATCGTCGGGCGCGAGCACTGCAGCAGAAATTGCGCCACGATCGCCAAGCTCAACTGCCGTGTTAAACGAAGAGTTGAGCTCGTCGGGACTGGAGATGGCGCCCGCGACCGCAAAGGCGACTACGCCGTTGCGACCGGGCGGAGCGATGCGCGGGCGCTCACCGGAAAGTTCTTTGATGGCGGTATCGAACGCATCGCCCGCACGGTCGGCTTCGTCCTCGGTCTGACGCTCGAGCTCAAGCTCCTTGTTGCGACAGTCAACGTAGTCCTCCAGGGCGTCTTTAAACTTGTCAAAGTGATACTCGAAGCCGTTTTCGATAGAGGTTGAAGGCGCCGCAACAGCACCAAGCGACGAAACGCCAAAATGGCATTTGCTGCATTTATCCTGCCCATCGTAATCGGCAACCGAAGCAAATTCGCTCGGCGTTCCTTTCTTATAGTTAGGGCAGGTCGTCCCGTAATGCAGATACGCCTTGCCATCGTTCACGCTAGTCGGCCACACCGCATCGGTATAGAGTTCCGTCGCCCGGACCTCATCAGAGTTGCGCGGCAGCAGCGGAATATAGGAGGAAACCCTGTCTCCGTTCTCGGTTATATATGTCCGATCGACCTCCGCGCTCGCATAGGTATAAAACGCCTTACGCGCCGCAGACTCTGCCTTCATCTCGACACTCGAGCCTTGGGGCTTCTCGTTTGCCAGACGCCGATGGTAGTAGTCCTTCGCGCGATCAAGGGCAACTTGAGGCTCCCACGTAACGCTCGATGAGTAATGCGGATTTTGAACACCGGAGAGATCCGTTAGGCTTTTTGCGCGCTCCCACATACACGAACAGCTGCCGACCGAACCTTTATCCGATCCACCGCAATCCGCTAGCCAGGCACGCTCTTTGGCCTTCGCCGTCTCTTCCGATGCTTTTTGTAGCTCTTCGGCCGCGCGCTCCAGATCTTCCGACGCATCTTTAATGGCATCGGTCGAGATTTCGGATCCTTCGAGCGCAACAAAATCCGACTCGGATGTCCTGGGCACGGCGAGCGCCGTACCGGTATAGGTCACGCCGTCGGTATCCTGCGCCGATACTGCCTGCATGGCGCGCGCGGCAACCAGGTACGGCAAGGCGGTCTCAATCTTTTGCAGGCCCTTTGACGCGCTTTTGGCAAACTTGTTACGCGTTTTAATGATCTGGGTTCCCGTATCGATGATATCGCTGCCGACAACCTCGGCACCCGGAATGAGAATGGCAACCAAGCCGGTGCCGATCGTGGCAAACCCCGCCAGGCCCAAACTCAAAATGCTCGCATCCACCACCGTGGCGGCCGTGTGATAGGACGACACCACGTTGGCGCCCGCCAGTGCACCGCTATCGGCCGCCACCTGGGTGTCTCCGGCGCGCGACATGCTCCATATCGCCGCGGTCGACGAAAACAGCAGCGTAAGCACCACCAGAATGACAACCGCAGAGGAGAGCGTGGTATAGGCCCCGTCTTCGATAAACAAGTCGATACCGGCACGGCCCATAAAGCCGCCCCGCTTGCGGCGAGCGCCTGGTCGACGGCGGGCCGCAAACCCTTGCGTCGCCCGCAACAGGCAGCGCCTAATCCCATGCAGCAATCCATGAATCATAATCTCCCTCCAGCCATTCGGGACGCGATCGATACGAGACGTCGACCTTGAGCTCGACATAGCCGCCCTCACCCGCACTGCCCATGGCCTGCACAAATGCACCGATCACGGGCAGCGGCTTAACCTCGCCGGCAACAGACACGGACGAAACGCCACCGGCACCGGCCCGCCCCAACTCGATATCCCACGACAGCGGCCCGCCGGCATGAAAAATCGAGACGTTGGGCACCGCGGCAAGTCTGCGGCGAGTGAACTCCTTAAGGTCATCGTCGTCCTCCACCGTCGTCGTGGTCATAAGCCGCGCGGTCTCGGCGGCGGCAGACTCCATGACCGCACGCGTATAGAGCAGGCACACCGGCTGCAACGCGAGCAAGATAAGTGTCAAAAACGTCGGCAGCAAAAAGGCGGCCTCGACCGTAGATTGCGCCCGATCCTCGCACGCGATATCAATACAGAGCGATGTCCTTGGCACCCGTCGCGGCATCGATAACCGACGATGGGGCGACGCCATGAGACGCCGCCCGCTCGACCAGTGCCGCCAAGCGCCCATCGGCGCCAGCGCGCCAAAGCCCCGCAATCGCCAGCACAATCGATAACAGCGCCACGGTGACGATGGCGTATTCGACGGTCGACTGAGCAGATTCCTCACGCAGGACATCATGCATTTCACGACCCCTCCTTTGACTCCGTTGTTTGCGGAACCAGACGCACGGCACGCAGGCGGCACGAGGCATCGCCGGCATCCGCAGCAACCGTCACCATATCGACCCAGCCTCGCCCATCGCGCACGATGGCGCCCCATACGTTGCCCTTAATATCGAGATAGCCGCTCAGGGCGAGCTGGGCCGTGGGCACCTCGCGGTAGGCGCGCAACAGGTCTGCCGCCGCCTCGGTCATCGGCCGGTCCTCGGACCATGCGAGCCGAACCGCGATCGCGTTGCCTGCAGACGGCTCCGTCGCGCTGGCAGCCCGCTCGTCGAGTGCCTGTAAAAAGGTCTGAGCCGTAACGGCGGCATTCCGACCGCCCATATCTCGCGCGCCTTCCGCTTGTGACACCGCCGCCGAGCCCGATCCCAAATCGGCAGCAGCGCCTGGACGCTGCTGCCGCGCAACACCCAGCCCCCAAAGCGTCACCGCTATTGCTACGAGCAAACAGACGAGCACCAGCGGCGAACCAACAGGCCGCCTGCCTCCTACAGGCTGTTGATGCCGTCTTTGATCGCGTTCCATAGTTCTTCGACTTTGCTCTTAAACGCGACGATGGCGATAATCGCGATCACTACGAGCACGCCGACCAAGATGGCGTATTCGGTAGTGCCCTGCGCGCTCTCCTCCCGCAACAGCGCCTCGGCACGCTGGCGAGCGCGGATTGCCCGGCAAAAAGCCCAGCTCCAAGCCTTGCCCGCAATGTCGGTCATCGTGTTCATGTATTCCTCCCTACATCATCCCGCCTGCTCCCAGCAGCGGGCCCAATATGGACAGAAGCAACGCCGGCAAGATGAGCGTGCCGGTGGGAATCAGCAACTTGACCGGCGCGCGCTCGATCTCGCGCTCGACTGCGGCGCGATGGGCCGCACGGATCTCGCGACTTTGAGCAGCCAGCGTCTCGGCCAGCGGAGCGCCCAGGGCAAGCGCCTGCCCCACCGTGATGGCAAAGGTCTCAAGCGCCCTCACGTCCAAATCACGCGCGGCAGCCAACAACTCGGCCTCGCGCGTCCCCACGCCCACCTGCCATGCCATGCAGGCTCGCTCAAGACGGACGGCCAGCACCGACCGACGATTGGCACAGAAAATCTCGAGCGCCGCATCAAATGAAAGGCCGGCAGAAAGCCCCAGGCGCACCACGTCGATCATCTCGGACGCCTCACCGAGCGACACCCGCGCCGGGCCGCCCACCCCAATTGCGCCCTTCATTCGCGCAGTCAGGGTATCAATCACCGAGTAGCCCGTAGCAATGACCAGTACCGCCTCACGCTTGCACGTCTCTGCAATCTTGCGGGCATCCGCACGCTCCAAACCTGTCGCGGCAAATACGCTCAGGGCACACAGACAAGCCGCGACCCCGACCAGGGCGCTCATAACTCCACCCGCATAATGCGCCGGATAACTACCAGGGCAACGACGTTGAGGGCAAGCCCCAGCACCACGGCGCCCGCACCAGCCGGCGTCGCAAGACCGCGGCGAAAGTCTGCCGAAAGCAAAGCCAGCACCGCGCACATGCCCGCCGGCATCGCCGCGACCATGTGTGCCGACATACGCGCCTGTGACGTCTTAACGTCCAGACGGCGTTTGAGCTCAATGCGCTCACCCACCATGCTCGACGCCTCGGACAGCAAGCCGGCAAGCGGAGCCCCGGTACGTTGCGATACTTTGAGCGCCAAGGTGACAAGCGAAAGGCCGGGGGCATCGATGCGAACGAGTAGGTCATCGAGTGCGTCGGTCGCCGAGATACCGCAATCGATTGCCGCCGCCACCCGCAAAAACTCGGTATGCACCGGCTCTTGCGCATGGGCGCCCACAAAGCGCATGCCCTGTGCCAGCGAATGCCCCGAGGCAAGCGACATGGATAACGCCGTGAATGCCTCGGGCATGGCCTCTTCTACATCATGCTGTTCGCGTCGGCGATCGAAGGCGTCACGCGCGGCGCCCACGCCAAACGGCGTCACCAGCCCCAAGACAAAGCCGATGGGCGACAACGACGCAACGGCCAGCAAAACGCTGCAGATACCGCTCGACAGCAGCAGAAATGCCAGACGAGCCGCGTTATCCTCAATAGCAAGCCCGAGGCGATCTGCGGGGACCAGCGATGCCCACGAGCGGGCAATCTTTGTCAGCAGGTCGTTTTCCGCCAACTCACGGGGCAGCTTCTCCGCCATCGATTCGAGCGTCTGGCGCGCCAGCTCCGCCGGCGGCATCCGCGGCACACGAGGCTCTGCCCCACACGCCGTCGCGACAGAAAGCCCCGCCAAACCCCCTACGACGAGGGGCATAGTGATCTCCATTCGTCCACCTCCTCTTGCGTGAGCGTTCCCGACCGCAAGCCCTCCGCAATAAACGGCGGCTCGCGGTCGAGCGTCCAGGTGCGTTCGGCGGCATCGAACGTCACGTAGCGTTCGAGCTCAACACCGCCCGACGCGCCGCGGTGAACCCCCGAATATGAGGCCACAAAGCGCCTGCCATCTGCATGACGCTCGGACATCACGATGCCGTCGAGCGCCATGGCGATCTGCTCTTCGATAAGCTCACTCGGCAAATCGATGCCGTAGCGCGCAAGCAGCGTCAGGCGAACCACGGTCTCCTGCTCGGTACCCGCATGGAGTGTGGTGAGCGAGCCGTCGTGGCCCGTGTTCATGGCCTGCAGCATGTCGCAGCACTCGGCACCGCGCACCTCGCCCACGACGATGCGGTCGGGGCGCATACGCAAAGCATTGGTCACCAGGTCGCGGATCGTCACCGCACCCTCGCCCTCGATTGACGCCTCACGCGCCTCCAGACGAACAACGTGTGGGTGATGTGCAAACTTGAGCTCGGCGGAATCCTCGATCGTCACAATGCGCTCGCCGGTGGAAATCTCGCACGACAGCGCATTGAGCAGCGTGGTCTTGCCCGACCCCGTGCCTCCCGCAACCGCCAAGTCCTGCCGCAACGACACCGCGCACGACAGCAACTGCGCATACCAAAGCGGCAGTGACCCCAACCCCACAAGCTCGTCCAACGAACAGATACGGTCCGAGAACTTACGGATGGTGAGGATTGGCCCGTCGATCGCCACGGGCGGAATCACCGCGTTGACGCGATAACCCGTCTTGAGGCGGGCGTTGACGATGGGGCTACGCTCGTCGATACGACGGCCGAGCGGCGAGATGATGCGGTCGATGAGCACACGGATCTGCTCGTCGTCCTCAAACGCGTGCTCGATGGGATACAAAACGCCACTGCGCTCAAAAAAGGCAGAGCGACAGCCGTTGATCATGATTTCGGTAACGGTGTCGTCCTCGATGAGCGGCTGCAGCGGTCCCAGGCCCACCACGTCATCTAGGATCTCGTCGATGATGGTCTCACGCTCAGGCGTCGCCAAGTCGGTCGACTCTTCCACGTTGAGCGCCGCTTCCACCGCCGGACGTAGCTCAGAGCGGGCAAGGGCCGGGTCGACGTAGGCACTGATGCGCGCCACCTCGTCGTAGCCCATGCGGTCCATCACCGCACGCTTGGTGCGGCGTTTAACGGCACGGTGGCGTCCCGCATCAACGGGGGCAGCCGCGGCGACCGCGCCAGCGGCTTTAATCCTCGTCTGCAGACTCATCGCGAATCACCCTCACGCGACCAGGGAAGACGAATGCGTGGGCGCTCGGTGCGGGTCGCGCGGTCGGCGACCATATCGCTCCAAGGACTGACGGCGCAGCCCAGCTCCACGAGCATCTCGCGCGTGGCCTCGCGCACGCTGGTCGCAAAAGCGCTCGTCTGACCCACTGCCTCGTCGGCGCGACCGAATGCCATGAGCGCGGCCAAGTCCTGACCGCCATCGGCGATGCGGATCTTGGAGCTCAGTGCGCAGGCGATCTCAAAGCGCATGGCGACGTCCTCGTCGGCACCGCGCGCACCAAACCGGTTGAACACGGCACTCATGCGCGTGCGCGGCACGCCCACACGGCTCGCCAGCTCAATGACGCGCGAAGCGGATGTCGCGGACGATACCGCCGCATCGCCTACGACCAGGCAACGGTCGCTCGCCGCCACCGCGGCGGCCACGGCATCGCCCCAAAAGACCGAGGTGTCGACAAAGACCACGTCGGATTCGCGGCGCAAAACATCGAGCAATAGCTCCACCGGACGTGCCATGAGCTCGGCCTTCTCGGGGGCCGCGACAGGCCCCCAGAGCGTGACGCCCGGGGCGACGCGCATCGATGCGGCCACGATATCCGGCTCGGCAAGTGCGCCCGCCGCCGACGGCTCGATAAGCGTCGCCATATCGTGCGGGGCATCGACACCCAGCAGATCGTATAGGTTTCCAAACATGAGGTCCAAGTCGAGCACGGCGGCACGCAAACCCAACAGCGACGCCGCATGCGCCATGGTGGCAACGATCGTCGACTTGCCGCAACCGCCCGAACCCGAGACGGCGCAGACGACCGGCGCCCGACGCGGCGGAATCGAAGCGTCCGCCGACGGCGCGGGGGCCGACGGTGCAGGAACCGGCGACACGGACGTGGGCGATAACATCCCCGTCTCCCCCGCCGCGGTCACGCGCTGAGCCCAAGCCGGCATGGCAGGCTGCCCGGGCTGCGATTCCGAAGCCAAAGACGCAGCGACACACGACTCGCCAGCCCCGGCAAAACCCTCGACCTCGTCGAGCTCATCGGCCAGATTTACGCCGTGCACGTATCCCATATCTTCAGCCAGAACGTCATCGCCATACGGCACCGGCCCTCCAGCGTCATCGTATGCAAGGGGGTCCCGGGGGCGCCGACCATGCTCGGCTTCCGCTTTTCCATATTCATCAACACGCGGGCCTCTTGTAGCGCGAGGCGCCCCGGGTTCCCTATCAACAAAAGCATCGGGCTCAATCGTCATGCGCCGATCGGAATCAACCGTTCCCTCACCCGCGCGCCCGTTGCCGCACAAACTGCGCGCAGCGATGACCTCGGTCGCCCCCGCGCGAAACAGCCCTTCGATATCCGACGGGTCGAGCGTCTCGATCAACACGACGACGCGACTCACACGGCCCTCGGCCGTCAGGCGCGCAACGGTCTTCCGCACGTCTTCGGTATCGAACAGAGACGCCGCGATGATGGCGGCACCGCGGCGCGACGGAAACGCCCGCGCCATGGATACCAGCCCGTCCAGATCGCCCACGCGAAGCACCTGCGCGCCCACATCGCGACCCTCGACTTCCTGCTGTAGCAGCCCGTAATCGCCGCACGCGCAGCACGCAAGCCAGATCGCCTTCATCACTCGTCGCCTCCGCTCTTTTTGCCGCGCGCCGTGGCGGGAATCGTCAAGCTGACCGTTCCCTTTCCCGAGGCTCCCAGCAATTCCTTGACATCTTCGGGGTCTGCCGCCAGCGTCACCCACTCGATCTTGCCTTCACGCGTGGTGCCGGCATCTTCGCTGGTATCGATCACGTACGCGCCGCACAAACGATCGGTCACGCCATCTTTTTGCACGTACACATCCACATAGCTGCCCACGCCCGTGGCGCCGCCGACCGAGTGCTCGGCATCGACCGCCACCGAAACGGCAACCTTGCCTTTAGGCACCTCGAGCTTGTGGCTTTCGGCCTTGGTGTAGACATTGCAAATCACGGCGTTTTTAGGAATGCGCGAGGTCGTCACGTCGCCGCGCACCTGACGCAGCTCGGTCACCGCATCACGCGGCAACTGACTCGCCAGCCATTCCTGAGTTATGACATTAGTCTCATCGAGGGTCTCACCCGCATCGATATCGCGCGCCGCGACGCACACCTCAACGCGGTCGCCGCCGTATTTTGCCAAAGTCTCGGCCTGGGCCTGCTCGGCTTGCGAGCGGATCGACGAGCCGTAGACCATGCAGAGCGCCGCGGCAAGCACGCCCGCGACCAGACTGATGGCGATGCGCTTGCTCTTGTTCACGGCCGCTCCTCTCAAGGTAGCACCGGGCACATGCCCGTACCACCATTGTCTGGGCGGCCAAGGCGCAAAGCGGCGCAATCGCAATCTTGGTTTTACGTGTCAAACCAATTGCTGACCAAAAGCTGACCAGCCCGTCAAGCTCGTGGCAAGGTTTTGGTCAGAACGTCGGCAAAACGCATATTTCGAGACGCTTTGGCAGGAAAAAAGCCGCCTCCCAAGCAGTTGGGTGACGGCTGTCATAGGAAAAATCAATTACAGATGGACATCGGGATCGAGCATTTGGGCACTCACACGCATGGATGACGCCAGGTTTTGGAACGTCTCCAGGCGCAGGCTGTCGATCTGCCCCGCGTCCTCGGCCTCGCGAACGGCACAACCCGGCTCATGGGTGTGCGTGCAATCGCCAAACCGGCACGCACGCGACGCCCCGACGATCTCGGGGAAGGCACGCGCCAGACCCCGCTCATGTCCCACAAGCGGCAGGCTGCGCAGGCCCGGGGCATCGGCGATCACGCCGGCGTCGCCCGGCAGCGCCACCATCACGCGCGCAACTGTGGTGTGGCGACCTTGGTCGTCACGCTCGCGCACGCCGCCAGTAGCCAGCGCATCGTGGCCCAGCAGCGCGTTGAGCAGCGTCGACTTGCCGGCGCCCGACTCGCCCAAAATCATGGCACAGCTCCCAGCCGGCACGCAGGCGCGCACCTCGTCCAAGCCGAGGCCCTCGGCAGAAGACGTCACGATCACGCGCACGACCGGACCCACCAGACGGCGCACGCGGTCCAGATCGCGCTCGAGCTCATCGGCCTCGCAGCGGTCGGCCTTGGTGAGCACCACCACCGGCTCGGCATCGCAATCGAGCGCCAACACCAGTGAGCGCGCCACGCGATCGAGTAGCACCTCGCCGGCGCCGAGCGCCTGCACGATCAGCACGCTGTCAACGTTGGAGCAGAGTACCTGGCGCTCACCGCGGGCACGGCCACGCCAACGCTCAAAGCTCGTACGGCGCGGCAGTACGCACTCGATCACGCCCATGTCGTGCCCGGGAGCACGGCGAACCGCCACGCGGTCGCCCACGGCGGGCAGCAAGACCTCGTCCTCGCCACGCGACTTGGCAAACCCTACGGCATGCTCGGCGCGAAACGTGTCATCGGCAGTCGCCACCAGCGGAAACCCGCGGTCCAGGCGCACCACGGCACCGAGCTGCATCTGCTCGGGCTCCTCGGCCTGTGCACAAAAGTCGTCAAATGCAGCCTGCTGAGCCGCATCGACCGGCAGGTCATCGAACGCCGGAACATCCTGCAGCGCATCAAGCCCCGGCACGCTTGCCAGCAGCTCCTCAGCAGACGCAGGGGCTTCGGTCGCAATCTTCCGACGACGGTCACGCTTAGCCCGCGCCCCCGTCGTCTTTTTCTTCGCCTTAGCCTTAGCCTTGCCCACAAGCGCCTCCCAGCACCAAACCACACAACTGAGCAGGTATTTTAAATCAAAAAGAGCTGGCCGGGCAAAGCCCGACCAGCTCATACACTTTCCCTCAGCTTACGGTCCCGAGAGGCTATCCGAAGGCCCGCCCGCCGGGAGGAGTTTCTTCTGAGCGATCCCGCAGCGCGAAGCGCGAGGACCAGCGAAGAAGAAAACACGCAGGGGCGGGCCCGGACAGGTTAGCTTACTCCTTCTCGACCGCGCGCATGATCGCCTTGTAGATCTCCATCAGCGGAATGATCAGGAAGGCCAGGCCCAGCGCGGCGATAACGCCCTTAAGCTCAAGCGTCACGGGGCCAAAGAACATCTCGGCAAGCGTCGGCTGCACGGTTACGATCACCGTCAGCACCAGCGCCAGCGCGGCCGAAGCCCACAGCCACTTGTTCTGCTTCTTCATGCTAAACAGCGACGCACGACGGCTGCGCATATTAAAGCAGTGGAAGATCTCGACCATGTTGAGCGTGATGAAGGCCATCATCACGCCTTCCTCGTCGGCATTACCGGCGATCATATCGGCGATGTGGATGTAGCCCATGTCAAAGTACACGCCCACAAAGAAGCTCGCCAGCACCAGCACGGTGATGATCAGACCCTGGACCACGCAGTCCAGACCCATATGTCCGGCAAAGACACCGTCCTTGGCGTTGCGCGGTTTGCGCTTCATGATGTCGCCCTCGGCGTCCTCCATGCCCAGCGCGAGCGCGGGGAAACAGTCGGTGACCAGGTTCACCCACAGCAGCTGCACCGGCTGGAAGATGGTAAAGCCGATAAGCGTGGCGATGAATACCGAGAAGACCTCGGCAAGGTTGGCCGAAAGCAGGAACTGAATGACCTTGCGGATGTTGTCGTAGATGCGGCGACCCTCTTCGCAAGCACCGATGATGGTGGCGAAGTTGTCGTCGGCAAGAACCATGTCGGCGACGTTCTTGGTGACATCGGTACCGGTGATGCCCATGCCAACGCCGATGTCGGCGCGCTTGATGGACGGGGCGTCGTTGACGCCGTCGCCCGTCATGGCCACGATCTGGTCGCGCGACTTCCAAGCCTCGACGATGCGTGTCTTATGCTCGGGCTGGACGCGGGCGTACACGCCGTAGTCCTCGATGTGCGCGTCGAGTTCCTCGTCGCTCATGCGATCGAGGTCGGCACCGGTGATGGCATGGCTGCGATCGGTGACGATGCCCAGCTGCTTGGCGATGGCCACGGCGGTGTCGATGTGGTCGCCCGTGATCATGACGGTGCGGATACCGGCATCGTGGGCCTCGCGGATGGCGTCGGCGACCTCGGGGCGGACCGGGTCAATCATGCCGGACAGGCCGCAGAAGACCAGGTCGTGCTCGAGCGCGGCGGGGCTGCAGTCGCTCGGGACCTCGGTGTAGGTGCGGCTTGCCAGCGCCAGTACGCGCAGGGCCTCGTCGGCCATGGCCTTGTTGACGGCCACGAGCTCGGCGCGACGCTCCTCGGTCAGGGGGACGACCTTATCGCCCTCGTAGATATGGGTGCACAGGCCGATCACCACGTCGGGCGCGCCCTTGGTGTACTGCTCATACTCGCCGTCCAGGGTCTCGACGACCACGGACATCATCTTGCGGCCCGAGTCGAACGGGGCCTCGCCCACGCGCGGGTGCTCGGCAGTCAGGCCAGTAAGACCAGCCTTGCCGGCATCGTTGACGAGCGCGCACTCAGTCGGCTCGCCCACGGCCTCGCCCAGGTCATCGTCCCACTGGGCATCGGAACACAGCGCCATACCGGCCAGGAACTTCTCCTTAGGCGCAGCGAGCTCGTGCTTGACGACGGTCATCTTGTTTTGGGTAAGGGTACCGGTCTTGTCGGAGCAGATGGTCTGCGTGCAGCCGAGAGTCTCGACGGCAGAGAGCTTGCGGATGATTGCCTGGCGCTTGGCCATCTTGGTCACGCCAAGCGATAGCACGATGGTCACGACGGCGACCAGGCCCTCGGGGATGGCAGCGACGGCGAGCGAGACGGCAACCATAAAGGTGTCGAGCAAGGCTGTCGGGTCGGTGAGGACGTTGCCCACGCCGTGACGGATGATGTCGACGCCAAAGATGACGACGCAGATGACGATAACCATGATGGTAAGGATGCGGCTGAGCTCGGCAAGCTTCACCTGCAGCGGCGTGAGCTCTTCCTTGGCCTCGGCCAGGGCGCCGGCGATCTTGCCCATCTCGGTGTTCATACCGGTGCCGACCACGACGGCGCGACCGCGGCCGTATACCACGGTGGAACCCATGTAGCACATGTTCTTGCGGTCGCCGAGCGGCACGTCGTCGGTGCCGGCGGCGAGCTCAATGACGTTGGCATGCTTCTCGACGGGCACGGACTCGCCGGTAAGGGCGGCCTCCTCGATCTTCATCGTGGCGCTCTCGAGCACACGGCAGTCGGCCGGGACGGAGTCGCCCGCCTCGAGCATGATCACATCGCCGGGCACGAGCTCGGCGCTCGGCAGGTGCACGAGCTTGCCGTCGCGCAGCACCTTGGACTGCGCCGCGCTCATCTCCTGCAGGGCCTCGAGGGCCTCCTCGCTCTTGGCTTCCTGGACCACGCCCAGCACCGAGTTGACGATAACGACGAACATGATGATGGCGACATCGGCAAAATCGGGCTCGCCCTTGACCATGCCCGTAAGTGCGCTGATAACGGCGGCAACGATCAGCATGATGACCATGGGGTCGGCCATCTGCTCAAAGAAGCGCTTCCACAGCGGCGTCTTCTCGGCTTCCTCAAGCTTGTTAGGGCCTGTCTTGGCGAGGCGTGACGACGCCTCGTCGTTGCTCAGGCCGAGGTTCTCATCGACACCCTGGTCGCTGAGCACCTCCGCCGCGGCGGACAGGTATTCCTTTTGCATATAGAGTCCCCTCCTGGGATTCGGGCCACTCAGCAGATTGATGCCCGATCATAATTCCCAGGAGAAGGGCAAGGGCTCATCAAGGCTGCCGTGCTGAGCGGCAGTTGATAGTGGAGCTATGGTACCCCAAAGCGACGCGTCTAGCCAAAACATTCCATCTGGAAACACGGCACAGGCGCAACGGTGCAGACAGTGTGATGCTCAACATTGATAAAACGTTTTTTCTTCGTCGCATCGTCAGACTGAAATATCGCCCAGATAGCAGCGGTTAGAACGGTTGGTAAAGTTTTTGCATATACCGTTTTTCCGCAAAAAATGAACTTCTAATTCGGCATACGGTCGATTTTTTGGGGTATTCGGTCGGCATTTCGTTATAATCATCTCAGTTTTATTTCTTATGGTTTATCTATCAGCGCAAGACGATGTCAGATGGAGGTCTGAATGTACAAGCGCACCAAGATTGTATGCACCATGGGTCCCGCCTGCGATAGCGACGAGACCATCCGCGAGATGATCAAGGCGGGCATGAACGTCGCCCGTTTTAACTTCTCGCACGGCTCCTACGACGAGCACCACGGTCGCATCGAGCGCGTCCGCCGTATTTCCAAGGAGCTCGGCATGCCCGTCGGCATCCTGCTCGACACCAAGGGCCCCGAGGTCCGTACCGGCCTTCTGGTCGACGGCAAGAAGGTTGCCGTCAAGACCGGCGACAAGATCGTCGTCACCGCTCAGCCCACGTCCGAGGATTTCCACGGCACCGCTGAGCACATCTCCCTCGACTACCTGGCTCTGCCCTCCGAGGTCGAGAAGGGCTCCCTCATCCTGATCGATGACGGCCTGGTTGCCCTCGAGGTCGAGTCCGTCGACGGCCAGGACATGACCTGCGTCGTTAAGAACGACGGCCTGATCGGCGAGCGCAAGGGCGTCAACATGCCCAACGTCAACATCTCTCTGCCCGCCATCACCGAGCGCGATCGTCAGGACATCCTCTTTGGCCTGACCGAGAACATCGACTACATCGCCGCTTCCTTCATCCGTGACGGCGAGTCCGTCCGCGGCATCCGCAAGCTTTGCCGCGAGAACGGTGGCGAGCACGTGACGATCTTCCCGAAGATCGAGTGCGCCCTGGGCGTCGAGAACTTCGACGAGATCCTCGAGGCTTCCGATGGCATCATGGTCGCCCGTGGCGACCTGGGCATCGAGATCAAGCCCGAGCTCGTTCCGCACATCCAGAAGGAGATCATCGCCAAGTGCAACGCGGCCTACAAGCCCGTTATCACCGCTACGCAGATGCTCGACTCCATGCAGCAGAACCCGCGCCCGACGCGCGCCGAGGTTGCCGACGTTGCTAACGCCATTTACGACGGCACCGACGCCGTTATGCTTTCCGGCGAGTCCGCTGCCGGTAAGTACCCGGTCGAGGCCGTCAAGATGCAGGCCAGCATCGCTCTCGAGACCGAGAAGTACCTCCCGGCTCACGCTCCGCTCGAGGTTCCGGCCGATGCTCACGGCACCCGCGTGGTCAACAACGTTGTGGGTATGTCCGCTGTGAACATGGCCACCACCGTTGGCGCCAAGTGCATCACCGTGCCGACGACCACCGGTCGTACCGCTCGTCTGATCTCGCACTTCCGTCCCAACATGCCGATCTGCGCGTTCTCCCGCCACGAGTGGGCCGTCCAGCAGATGATTATGTACTGGGGCGTTATCCCGCACCAGGCCGAGATTACCCAGGGCACCGTCAACGGCACGATCGTCAAGGCGATCGAGACCGCTAAGGAGCTCGGCTACGTCAAGACTGGCGATTTGACCGTCGCTACCGCCGGCGATCCCCGTATGAGCGTCCAGCTCGAGGACAAGGTTTCCTCGACCAACGTCGCTTACGTCGCTCAGGTGCGCTAAATCGCACTTGCAAGCACACTTGCATTGCAAAGGGCCCGGAAGGCAAAGCCTTCCGGGCCCTTTTTCTGTGCGCCGATGCCTACCGCACGGCATGACACGCACCCATTTCTTTACTAAAAGCGCGAAATCCACCCTTCGAGGCCCAATAAATAAAGTCCCAAGCGCTAAAAGTGTTCGCCCGGTGGCAAGACCACACCTCACGCAGAGCTGATAAATCGTTTTAGCAAGGTCCAAATCAATCGCGTTTTCGGAAGTGCGGGGAAAAATTGCTTGCCTCCGAGCATAAGCCCTTTTATTTCAACAAAACCCCTGATAAAGTTGGCTTAAATACTGCTTGTGGTTGACCTGTTTGTCTTTTTCCCCGCACTTCCGAAACCGATAGCTTTTCTAGCCCAAACTACGCTCAAACGATCGGATTGCCATGTCATTTCTCGCTTGCGGACCCACAGCTTTTCAGTACTATCGCATCCCGCCCCAGATACTGGGACTCTATCCGGCAATCCTGCCGCCCGACCATGACCATCGCTTGGTGCATTACTCAAAACAGCCAGTATTTAAAGACTTGCTCGGCACACCAGTTTGGAGATTCGTGGGCGAAAGAAAACAGCGCGCGAACGGAATGCTATTTCATAGCCGTCTGCTGACCCAAGAACCACCTCTCGGGTCGTTTAGGCAGACTGAGCATGGATTTGATGTCACGTCCCCGGAGTTCACACTGCTCAGCCTTGCCACGCAGGTCTCACGCAACCAGCTACTCATGGCTTGCTACGAGATGTGCGGCTCCTTTGCAGTGTTTAAGCCCTGCGAGCGAACGCACCAACAACTCGATGAAGCTATTTCGCTGAAGCTCATTCCACCCGACTGCGGCTGGGAGCGTGTTAACGACACCAAGGGCAATGACACCAACCTGTGGAAGCGCCCACCGCTCCTCAGCGCAGCGGATATCGCCGCGTTCGCCAAGCAGGCCGCAGGCCTGCGCGGCGTTAAACAACTGCGCTGGGCGGCCGAGCACATGACGGGGCAGACCGCCTCGCCCTTCGAAGTACAGACTTCCATGCTTGTCTCGCTCCCCCGCAACGAGGGCGGCATGGGCATCAACATCGCAAACAACGTGCGCATCCCACTCAGCGACGCCGCGCGCTCACTGTATGACAAAACCTGCTGCTACGCCGATATCCTCATAGAGAGCAACACCGACAGCATGGGCGTCATCTTGGAATGCCAAGGCCGTTCCGCCCACGGTGGCGAAGCCGCAAGTCTCTCTGATGCCGAGCGCACCACCGCCCTCACAAGCATGGGCTATGACGTTATCCAGATAACCTATGAGCAAATCAAAGACACGAAGAGCTTTAACAACATCGCCGAGCTCATCCATAAAAAGGCGGGGCTCCCCTACATCCCAAAGACCGATCAGGAACGCACTGCCGCAGAAACCCTTCGACGGGAGCTATTGGTCGATTGGGATGAGCTGTTCGCCGTCAAGCCGGCCGGCTAGCAGCTAGTGATCAGAGGGACTGCGGGAACGTCAGAAGCAGCAACGCGAGCCGCAAATCCCGCCTCGGTTAGCTCGATGACCTCGGTAAACGTTGCATCGAAAAACTCCTCGGTTAGCAGGCGGTACGGCGGATGATCGGGCTCGCCGGGGTTTTCGCGTACAATCTCGTGCATGACGCCGATGGTCTTGAGCACATATTCTTTATGGATGGGATACTGCCCAAAACGCGTCGCAGCGGTATACAGGCGATCGGTCGCACGCGGGATGGAGACAATGCCCAGCGTCTTGCCAAACCAGTCAAAGTCGCCTTGCTTTTTAATGCGGAACTCCTCACACGGCTTGCCGCCGTGCGCCTCCAGGTACTGATTCACGCGCGTATTCCATACGGTATCGGCCACCAGATGCGACCAGACGCCCAGCGTTAAATCGAGCAACGACTGCGCCACATCTTCGGACGCAAGCGAGAACTCACAGGCGCCGGGACCGACAACCGGCTCGGCATCCTTGTAGCGCTGTGGATAGTGCACGCGGTTCAGTCGCTCGCGCTCCTCGATAATCGAAGTTGCCGCGGCCGGTGCACCGGTGGGCGAACTTTTAAGCAACGGTGCCACATAGGTATCCCAGAACTCATGTTCACGAGGCTTAGGGATGGGCTCAGGCTTGGCAAAGTGCGTAATGCGGTACGGGATGGGATCGGCGATGCCAGGGACCATATAGCCCACGAAGATATCCGGAACCACGCAGCCAAACAAAAAGGCATTGCGGTCGCGCACGCTCTTGGCAAGCGCACCGGTGCGCTCCAGCAAACGCTCCGTCTGAGCGATATGAATGTTCCAGCTTGGCATAGCCACCCCCATAAAAACCTGGATAACTATACCATCACGGCAAAGCCGCGCGGGCGGCTACGCACGCTCTACGCAGCAACTAGTCCGTAGCACCGCTTTCGGTTCCATACGACGGCGAAGGCGCCTCGACCACATGGTGATATCGATCGATATAGATTGCACGGGCACCCAGGCGTCGCACCAAATCCTGGTGATGCGTGCTCATCAAGACCGTCTTACCCGCCGCGACGTAGGCCAGCAAGAAGTTGACCACGATGTCACATGAATCCTCGTCGAGCCCATTGGTAGGCTCGTCGAGGACCAAGATATCCGGGTTCATCGACACCACCGCAGCCAGCGCAACGCGCTTCTTTTGCCCGCCCGAGAGCTGATAGGGAGAGGCGTCGGAGAGGTCGGCAACCTGGAACAGCCCCATGGCATCGCGCACGCGGCGCTCGAGCTCGTCTGCCGGCAGCCCCATTTGAGCCGGGCCAAATGCGACCTCCTCGCCCACCGTGGCGCAGAACAGCTGGGCGTCGGCATTCTGGAACACAAAGCCCACGCGCTGATGAAAACGCTGAGCGGCCGCGGAATCTTTTAGAAACGCCGCATCGATCACGTGCCCGTCAAACAGGTATGCCCCTGCGTCCGCGAGTTCAAGGCCGTTAATAAGGCGCATAATCGTCGTCTTACCGCAGCCGTTGGGACCGAGCAGGGCAACGAGTTCGCCACGATCGACCTGCAGCGACACGCCATCGACAACCGTATGCCCCGCATAGGAGAACACCACGTCGCGTAGCTCGATGAGCGGCGCGACCTCGGCGCCGCCCGCACCGTTCGTGCCCGCCGCACTATTCATATCGATCGTCAAAACGTCGCCCTTCCCTACTCACATCGACGGCTCGGCCGCCCGCACTACAGCACGGCGCACAACACTGCCAGCAGCGCCACGCCGGCCGCATAGACCGCATCGCGCCAGCCAAACCCGGCGCGTGCGGGCGCCGGATACGCGCCGGCAAAGCCGCGGCAAAGCATAGCCTCGTCCATCGCGCGGCTGCATTCCATCGCCTTGATAAAGGTCATGCCCATGATACCCGCGATCGAATCCGTACGCGAAAATCCCTCAGGCGCACGGCCAACGCTGCGCAGCATGACCGATTCGCACAGATTGTGCGCCGTGCGACCCAGCACCTCGATGTGCTTGAGCGCCATATCGAACGTAAAGATAACTTCGTCGGGTAGATGCAGCATCTTGAGCGCCGACGACATGCGGCTCCACGTGAGGGTCCACGAAACGCCCAGCACCAGCGACACATTAATAAAGGTCTTGAGCGCAATCTTGAGCATGGCGCCCGCGGCAGAAGCGTCCAGCAGCAAGGCGGGCAGCGCCAGAACCACCGCGAGCCCCGCGGCAGCCAACGCCGGCACAAAAGTCGCGCGCAGCCCGCGTACGGGGCGCACGGCAACGAGCACCAGCGCAATGGCCGCCATCAACATGAGGTACAGCGGGCTCTGCGTCAGACACACGCACAGGACGCAAACGAACATCCCCACCAGGCGCACCGGAGCCGAAACGCAAGAAAGGGCGCAGTCGACCATCGACCCGCCCTCATGCGCGCCCCCACCCAGGCGAACCCGCTCAAGCAGGCTCGCCAGGTGCAGGACATTCTTTTGCATTACGCGATGCCGAGCCCCCGCGGGCTCGTATCGCTCCTCGGTCGCAAGCCAGCTAGGCAGCTCGGCTATTGCCATGAGCACCGCTTTCCTTAACCGTCAGCGAGATCAGACGGAATGCGATGGTGAGCACCGCCACGCCAATCACGCCGGACAGGATATACATGGCAGCCTGGCCGGCAAAGCCAAGACCCTGCTCCTCGGAATAGGCCTGAAGGTAATCGCCCGTGGGCAGCGCATCGGCAAAGGTCGGGGTATCGAGGCCGACCGAAGCCTGCAGACTGTCGTCGCCAGCCTCCTGAACGGCGGTCGCGGCGCCCTCAGCGTCCCACTCGCCCCAGGCGTCACCCGTGGCCAGCAGACCCAGCGGCGTGGCCACGACAAGCGCGGCAACCAAGATGAGCGTGGGGATCAGCGAGGTCTTCTTGGCAGCAGCGCCCTCGGCAGCAAGCTGGCCATCGACGGCCTCGGGGCCGACGATAACGCTCGGCGCCGTCTTCTTAATGAAACCGTAGATGGCGGCCGTCGCTACGCCCTCGACCACGCCGGCAACCAGCATATGCGGGATCAACATGGCCGGAATGGCCACGGACAGCGGGAAGGGGCAGTACAGCGGAGCACCCGAGGCGTTGGTGAAGAGCATCGGCTGAATACCGAACTCGATCGCCGCGCACAGGGCCGCCAAGCACAGGCCGACCCAGCCGCTTACGATAGCCGAAACCGAGGTGCCCCAGCTCTTGTCGTGCAAACGGCTGTTGAGCGCACGGAACACGATAGCAGCGGCAAACGGCAGCACGAAGGCCATGTTAAAGCAGTTGGCGCCAAAGGATAGGATGCCGCCGTCGCCAAACAGCAGCGCCTGCAGCGCCAGCGCGACCGAGACGGCAATAGCAGCGGCCTCGGGGCCCAGCAGCAACGCGATGAGCGCGCCACCAACGGCGTGACCAGTGGTACCGCCGGGCAGCGGCACGTTGAACATCATGAGCAAAAAGGAGAACGCGGCGCAGATGCCCAGGAACGCCATGTGCTCGCGATCGAGCGTGGCGCGCACCTTCTTGATGCAGTGAACCCAAACGGGCACCATTGCCACTGCCATGACGGCATCGGTCTGCGGGGACAGATAATTATCTGGAATGTGCATGTACGCCTCCCGGTTATCGGCGCACGAAATTGCAACGCCGCTTAAATCACCTTGTCAGTGTTACGCATTGTCAGATTCGTAACACGCCGCGGGCTATCATAGCAAAACGGCGCACTGCCGACAAAGCAGCACGCCGTTATGTAATGCGCGTGTCATATATGAAGGCTCAACGGTGCCTTATACCGAACACCGCGGTCACGCAAAGGCCACAGCAACCGCCATCAGGCCCTACGCTCCCAGCGCAAATCCTAGCCGCGGACCTCGCCGTTTACGCCCTTGCACACCTTGGTGACGATCTTCTGGTGCGCTTTTTCGACCTCTTCGCTGGTGAGCGTGTGGTCGTCGGAGCGATACGTAAGCGCAAAGGCCATGGACTTCTTGCCCACGCCCACGCGGACCGGATCGCGGTAGACGTCGAACAGACGCACACCCTCGAGCAACTTGCCGCCGGCGCTGGTAATGCGGCGCTCAAGGTCCTCGCAGGTCACGGAGTTATCGACCACGATAGCAAGGTCGTGCTCAACGGCAGGGTACTGCGAGAACTCGCGGTAGTTCTCCTGGTTGCGGGCGCCCTTGATCAGCTTGTCCAGATCGAGCTCAAAGGCAACGACGACCTCATCGATGCCCATCGCCTCGCGCGCCTCGGGGTGAATCTCGCCGACCCAGCCCAGCACGGTGCCGCCGGACAGAACCTCGGCCGCACGACCCGGCTGCAAGAAAGCGTAGCCCTCGCCCTCGACGGGACGGAAGCGGACCTTCTCGATGCGCAACTGGGCAAGCAGCTCCTCGACAATGCCCTTGCCAAAGAAGAAGCGCAGCTTGCGGTACTTCATGCTCCAGGACTGCTCGCTCCACTGGCCCGAGAGCACACCCGCCACGGACTTGGTCTCCTTGGGCAGGCTGGCGTTATCGCGACCGTGGAACAGGCTGCCGACCTCGTACAGGTGCACGTTGGGCGTGCCGTGGGCCTCGTTATAGGCCACAGACTGCAGCAGACCCGGCAGCAGTGAGCGGCGCATCTCGGTCTGCTCGGCCACCAGCGGGTTCATGAGCACGACGGGGCAGCCGCGGCCCTCGGTGGACATACCGATCTTCTCCAGGTCGCCCGGGGCGGCAAAGCCAAAGGTCGTGGTCTCGTTGAGGCCACAGGCGCGCAGGATCTCGCCGACCTTGCGGGTGAGCTTCTGCTCGCGGGTCAAGCCGCCGATATGGTTCTTGGCAGCCGGGATGGTCGCCGTCACACGGCCCATGCCCCACAGGCGCAGGACCTCCTCGATCAGATCGATCTCGCGCGGCAGGTCGGGGCGGAAACTCGGCGGAGTGACCATAAAGTCCTCGCCGTCGCGCTCGACGGTGCAGCCCAGGCGGGTGAGCGAGCGCTCGATAAAGTCGGGCTCGATGTCGGCGCCGCAGATGGCATGCACGCGGGCCAGACGCAGCTTAATGCTGTCGATGGTTTTGGGCGCGGGGAAAACGTCGACGTAGCCGGGAGCGACCTCGCCGCCGGCGATCTCCTCGATGAGCGCGCACGTGACGTTGGCGACATCCACGCAACCGGTCTCATCGACCTGGCGTTCAAAGCGAATGGAGGCGTCGGAGATCAGCGACAGGTCGCGGCTGGTGTGCGAGGTGCGACCGGCGTTGAAGCAGGCACTCTCGACCATCACATCGACGGTGTCGTCCTCGATCTCGGAATCCATGCCGCCCATAACGCCGGCCAGCGCCACGGGACGCTCGCCGTCGGTGATGAGGCCCATGCCGGCGTCGAGCGTGCGCTCCTCGCCGTCGAGGGTCGTAAACTTCTCGTCCTGCTGGGCGGCGCGAACCACCACGCGACGATGGCCATCGCGCTCGGCAAAGGTGTCCAGGTCAAAGGCGTGCAGCGGCTGACCGGTGAGCATCATCACATAGTTGGTGATGTCGACGATGTTGTTGTGCGGGCGCACGCCCAGGGCGTTAAGGCGCTTGACCATCCAGTCGGGCGAGGGGCCGACCTTCACGTTGCGCACGATGCGGGCGACATAGCGGTCGCACAGGCCCTCGTCGGCGATCTCGACGGAAAGCTCGTCGTCGGTCGCGCGGCCGGTCTCGGCCTTGATGGCGGGCAGCTCCACGTGGAAATCGCGGTCGAAGATGGCGCCGGTCTCGCGGGCCATGCCGATCATGGACAGGCAGTCGGGGCGGTTGGGCGTGATCTCGCAGTCAAGCACAGTGTCACTCGAGCCCACGTACTCGGCAAACGGCATGCCGCAGGGCGTGTCCTCGGGCAGAATCATGATGCCGGAGTGGTCGCCGCCCAGGCCGAGTTCGCGCGCGGAGCAGTTCATGCCCATGGACACGACGCCGCGAAGCTTGCTCTTCTTGATCTTGACGTCGCCGGGAAGCACGGCGCCGATCATTGCCGTGACGATGTGGTCGCCAGCCTCAAAGTTCTGCGCGCCGCAGACGATCTGCAGCGGGGCGGGGTTGCCGTCGGCGTCGAGATTCTTGTCGCCCACGTCGACCGAGCACACATACATATGGTCGCTATCGGGGTGCGGGGTCTTGGTAAGCACCTTGGCAGTCACCACGTGGTCGAAGGACTCGCCCACGGTGTCGATCGCCTCGACCTCGGTGCCGGTACGGATATATTCGTCCGAAAGGGTCTTGGGATCCTCCGGAATATCGATCATGGTCTTGAGCCAGTCGTAAGAAACGCGCATGTAGCTCTCCTAGTTCTTAATCTCCGCAAAGGAAGGATTATCAAATGAAGACGTTCGCCTTAGGGTTGTCCAGGTGCCCCAGGTTGGCGTGAAAGAGGAGCGACGCGTACTAAAGGTACGCGAGCGACGGTTTGAACGCCAAGATGGGGTGCCTGGGCAAGCCTAAAATTGGTTCAGGAAGCGCATATCGCCAGTCATCAGGGTTCGCAGGTCGGGCAGGTCGTAGCGCAGTGCCGCGACGCGCTCGGCGCCAATACCAAAGGCGAAGCCGGTGTACTTCTCGGGGTCGATGCCGCAGTTGATAAGGACGTTGGGGTCGACCATGCCACAGCCCAAGATCTCAATCCAGCCGCTGTGCTTGCAGAAGTTGCAACCCTTGCCGCCGCACACGTGACAGCTCACGTCCACCTCGCAGGAAGGCTCGGTGAAGGGGAAGAAGTGCGGGCGGTAGCGCGTCTTGCGGTCCTCGCCAAACATGCACTTAACAAAATAGTCGAGCGTGCCCTTAAGATCGCCAAAGGTGATGCCCTCGTCGACGACCAGGCCCTCGATCTGGTTGAACTGCGGCAGGTGGCAGGCATCGGCCGTGTCGGGACGGTAGACGGTGCCCGGGCAGATCATGTAGATGGGCGGCTTTTGCGACTCCATGGTGTGGATCTGCACGCCCGAGGTCTGGGTGCGCAGCAGCACGTCGGACTCGCCGTGGGCGTGAGCCTCGGGGTGCGCGACGCTGCCGGGGTTGTTATCGACCACGTAGAAGGTGTCGCGGGCCGAGCGGCTCGGGTGATCCATGGGGGCGTTGAGCGCGGTGAAGTTGTAGTAGGAGGTGTCGACCATGGGACCGGACTCGACGGTGTAGCCGATGCCGCAGAAGATGTCCTCGGCCTCCTCGATGATCTGCTTGATCAGGTGCTGGTGGCCGATCTGCGGACGGATGCCCGGCAGCGTGATGTCGACGGCCTCGTGCTCGAGTGCGTGCTTGAGGGCGGCGGCCTTCATCTCGGTGGTGCGCTCGTCGAGCATGCCCTCAATCAGCTGGCGCATCTCGTTGGCGCGCTTGCCCATCATGGGACGATCCTCGGGGGCGAGCTTGCCCATCATACGCATCAGGCCAGTGATGCGGCCCTTGCGGCCGAGCAGCTCAACGCGCGCGGCCTCGAGCTTTGCGGCGTCATCGGCGCCTGCGACGAGCTCCTTGGCCTCTTCCTCGAGTTTGACCAGATCATCAATCAGACTCATGTCTTCCCTTTCGTCTCTCGCGCATTCGCTTGCCGGGGCAACCGATGCCGCTTGGCGCTGCGAAAACGCGGCCCGGTTCGGTAACAAAAAACCGCCCTCGGGCATGTACATTGCCCAAGGACGGTTGAATTCCGCGGTACCACCTTGTTTGACCCGGCGGATGTCTGGCCCGCCGAGCCCACTCTGCGCCCCTTGTCGCGAGGCTCACGGCTTCCCTACTGGGGCTTCGCCGCCGCTGGCCGCGCACCCGTTGAGGTTGCTGCTCGGGAGTGAACGCTTGGCCCTTGCCACCGCAGGAAGGCTTGCAGCCCATGACCTTCCCTCTCTTGCCGGCGACGCGGCGGGCAAAACCCTCTCCGTCAACGCATTGGGCTATAGGATAACACATTCTGCGAGCATATCGCCGTGTTCCGTTTTGTTCGTGCTGGGTACAAGGCGGGTAGCTGTGCAAACTGGCCGCGCGCCCACCCGAGGCGCTCGGCTCACGAGATCAAGGATATGGTATGGGAAATAAGCACGATAAGAAGGCCAAGGCCGCAGCGGACAAGACGCCCAAAGGCATAAAGGTCGATAAGGCCGTCAAGAAGCTCCGCAAGCTCGAAGGCAAACTGTGGACCCGCGAGTACCTGCTCAAGATTGCCGAGTTCGACGGCGCAACGATTGCCCCCGCCAACGGCGCCACGGCCCGCGCCGACGCTATGGGCACCCTTGCCGGCGAACATCACAAACTCCTGACCAGCAAAAAGTCCGTTGAGCTCGTGCGCTCTCTCGCGCGTGAGACAGTCGCGGGCGGAAAGATCGACGACCCGCAGCTGCTCGACGAGATCCGCGTGCTCGGCCGCGACCAGCGCGAGGCAAGCGTCATCCCCACCCAGGAGGCCGAGGCCTGGACCAGGCTCACCTGCGAGGCAGACGCCGTGTGGCACAAGGCCAAGACGGCCAATGACTGGGCGAGCTTTGAGCCCTATGTGGATAGAATCGTCGGCCAGCTTAAGCACCAGGCCGAGCTCATGGACCCCAAGCGCGACCCATACGATGTTTGGCTCGACCAGTACGAGCGCGGCCTTTCCGCCAAGAGCTTCGATGCGTTTTGCGATGAGGTCAAGGCCACGGTCGTGCCGCTCGTGCACGCCATCGGCGAGCGCGGCCAGCAGCCCGCTGCCGACTTTTTGCACGCCCGCGTGCCCGAGGCCGCCCAGCGCGCCATGAGCTTCGACCTTATGAAGCTCGTCGGCCTGGACCTGAACGACACCACGCTTGCCTTTACCGAGCACCCGTTTAGCGAGGGCTTTGCCGTGGGCGACGCGCGCATCGCGACGCACATCTACGAGGACGACTGTATCTCCAACGTCTACAGCATCATCCACGAGGCGGGACACGCCATGTACGAGCTGGGCGTCAATCCTGCCCATGCGCGCACCTGCCTGGAGGGCGGCACCTCCATGGGCATCCACGAGAGCCAGAGCCGCTTTTTCGAGAACACCGTGGGTCGCAGCCGCGCCTTTATGGGTCCGCTGCTCGAGGTGCTGCGCCGTCACGCGCCCGAGGTCTATGGCAGCGTGGACGAGGACACGCTCTACCGCGCCGTGAACATCGCACAGCCGTCGTTGATCCGCACCGAGGCGGACGAGCTCACCTATCCGCTGCACGTTATGGTGCGCTACGAGATTGAGCGCATGCTGTTTGCCGGCGAGGCCACGGCCAAGGACATCCCCGCGCTTTGGAATCGCTTTATGGACGAGTACCTGGGCATTCCCGTTCCCGACGACACGCACGGCTGCCTGCAGGATACGCACTGGAGCGGTGGCTCGTTTGGCTACTTCCCCACCTATGCGCTGGGCAGCGCCTACGACGCCATGTTTGTGCCGGCCATGTGCCGCGACGGCGTCGACCTTACCGGTGCCTGCGCGAGCGGCGATCTGGCGCCCGTCCGCGCCTGGCTGGGCGAACACATTTGGCAGTGGGGCCGCGCCAAAGACGCGCCGGAACTCATCAAGGGCGCCTGCGGTATGGCCTTTGACGCCCGCTACTACTGCAGCTACCTGCAGGACAAGTTCACCACGCTCTACGAGCTGTAAAGCTTAGGCGACACGCCAACGCAAAGGGGCGCCGCAGGATCCATCCCGCGGCGCCCCCTTTTCACCTATTCATTGGGGACGTTCTTTAATGACTAGTCGTTTGGGACACTCTTTGCCAGTCAGAAGCACGGATGACGAAGAGTGTCCCCGATGGCTAGTCGTTTAAGAACGTCCCCAACGACTAGGTTGACGCCGATGTCTTGGCAACGTCAGACACTATGACCCAATCCAGGGGCACGGAAACGACAGGAGCCCCCGCTCGTGACCGCGGGTCGGGGCTGCGACAATGTTGTTGAAGTGTCAGAGGCGCAGCCGCGCCGCAACGAGGTTGGGAGGCTCCCGTGCC
>DBFSET010000014.1:0-33231 GCA_048416615.1 Collinsella sp.
CGGGTTAAGTTTGCTGCTCTACAGTCCTGCGCAAGACGGAAAGCACATTAAGTGCTTTCCTTTGCGTGCGGAACTCGCGACAAACTTAGCCCGCGCCCGCCGGCCCCGGAGACCCTCCCTGCCGTCACTATGTTCAACCAGTTTTGCGGGCGTGCGCCGCTGCGCGGCTAGCCCGCGTGCTCCACGGCGGGGTTGTCTAAGGTTGTTGTTGAACTTCGGCCTTTGGCTCAAAGAAAAACGGGAGATGCGTTGTGCATCCCCCGTTTTTGTTGCGGTTACTCCAGGTCAATAAATTTGGTGCTCAGGATCTTGCCGTCCTTGACGAGCATTCTGGCCATGGTGGGGCCTCGGGTGCCTCGGGGATAGCTGGCGCTGCCTGGGTTGAGGACCAAGCAGCGGCCCACTTGGGCTTCTTTGGTTACGTGGGTGTGGCCGTTGATGGCTACGTCTACGGATCCCACCGGAAGGTCTTCGCGGTAGTGGGCTACGGCGAATTCGAGGCCTTCGTAGGTGAAGAGGGCCAGACGGTCTACATCCGGGCCGTAGTCGCGGTAGTAGTCGTTGTTTCCCAGGACCGCTCGCACGGGGGCGATGGTGCATAGATGCTCGTAATCCATCTCTGAGGTGAGGTCTCCGGCGTGGATGATCAGATCTGCGCCCTTGAGCTCGTCCAGAAGCGCGGGCGAAAGATAGCCGTGGGTGTCCGAGATGATGTCGATGCGCTTGGCGCTTGCACTGTTCATGGGATCCCTTCTGCAAAACCGATTCGACGTATATACAAAAAGCCCCACGGCTCCGCAGACAATTGGTCTACAGGGCTGCGGGGCCAGTGTGCTAGAGGCTCAGGGCCTTCTTGAGCGGCACAACGCGGCGGCGCGAGACCGGCACGCGTTCGTCGACGCCCGTAATGCCCAGCTGGATGGCGCCCGAGGGCACCGTCTCGACATCTGTGACGCACGCCAAGTTGACGATATAGCGGCGATGAACGCGAAAGAAGCCAAAGTCGCAAAGCTTGGCCTCGAACTGCGCCAGCGAAGTCGTCGATAGAAAACGATCATCGACGGTATAGATACAGGAGTAATCGTCCTTGGCCATGATGAAGCGAATGTCATCCACGGGGATGAGGACCTTACGGCCGCCCTTTTCCACCGGAATGCGCTCGATGGTGGCTTTGCTGTCCGTGACGGGCTTGGCGTGCTGCATGACCTTCTCGATCGCGCGATCCAGGCGTGCCTCCTCAACCGGCTTCATTAGGTAATCGACGGCATCAACGTCGAACGCCTCGACGGCATGATCGCTATACGCGGTCACAAACACAATCGCCGGCGGATTCTTAAGCTTATGCAGTGCCTCGGCAAGCTGCAGGCCAGAAGCGCCGGGCATCGAGATATCGAGAAATACGACATCGACGCGGCTTTCCATCAACATCTCAATGGCGGAGCGGACGCTCGACGCCTCAGTGATCGTGCCGATCTTGCCCGTCTGCTCGAGCAAGAAGCGAAGTTCCGAACGGGCCGGGGCCTCATCATCCACAATCATCGCACGCAGCATAGGGATTAAACCTTTCGTCAACAAACTAGGCTGGGCATCCGCCGCTTGGCGTTGAGCCCATAGCATTTTATTTTACTCTTGAATGTCAAAGATGCTCTCTGACAAATCAAGATGCAGGAGCACTTTGGTGCCCTTGCCCGGCGCCGATTCGACGCGCGTATAAGAGTGCGGTCCATAAAAGCGATGGATGCGCTCAGAAATATTGTGCATGGCCACGCCGGCGCCGCCGCCTTGCGGGGAACTGGCATCGGGGCGGGCGGAGCGCTCATCAAACAGCCTGGCGGCGGTGCCCTCGTCCATGCCCACGCCGTTGTCGGCCACGGCAATCAGGATTGCGTCGTCGCCGTCTTGATGGACGGTCACATCGATCTGCAGGGCATCGCCATCGCCCATGCCATGCCGCACGGCGTTCTCGACAATGGGCTGGATTACAAAGGCCGGGACCAACGTGTCCTCGACATCCTCGGAGACATCGAAGGTCGCCAGTACGCGGCCCTCGCCAAAGCGCGCCTTCTCAAACGTCAGGTAGCGCTTGGTCTGGGCAACCTCGCGCGAGACCGGGATAAGCGACCCCGAGTTGTCGAGCGTGGCGCGATAGAACGAGGAGAACTCGCGCAGCAGCTCGCGGGCGCGCAGCGGGTCGGTACGCGTAAACGACGCGATGGTGTTGAGCGTGTTAAACAGAAAGTGCGGATTGATCTGCGCTTGCAGGGCACGAACCTCGGCACGGGCCGTGAGCTCCTTTTGCACCTCGAGCTCGTGGATGGCGAGCTGCGTGGACAGGATCTCGGCAAAGCCCGAGGCGAGCGCATACTGGGTACGGTCGACGGCGCGCGGGGTCTTGTAGTAGAACTTGAGCGTGCCGACGGTGCGGTCGCCCACCTTGATGGGCGCGATGATGCCGGCGGGAACATGGTTGTGCGAGCCATCCGAACCCACCACGTCCACCACGCGGTTGAACGACTGCACAATGCCGTGCTCAATGACGTAGCGCGTGGCAAGCGTATGGATGGGCGAATCGGGCAGCAGCTTTTCCTCGAACTCGCCCGCGCAGGCCAGCACGTTGCTCTCATCGGTGATGGCAACGGTCATGGCACGTGTCTCGGGCAGAATACGCCGGCACACCAAAAGCGCCGATTCCTGCGTCAGGCCGCCCTTAATGTCCTCGAGCATGGCCGAGGCAACCGAGAGCGTCTCCTCGGTGTACTGGGAGCGTACCGAATCGGGGTTGAGCGTCAAATAGATAAAGATGCACAGGAAGATGCACAGCAGCGCACAGGCGATCACCGTGGCAATCGGCTCAATGCCAGTCGCCAGGGCAAAGATAAAGTACACCAACACGCAAACGGCGCAGACAACGGCGATGATGCGAAAGATTGAAATTGAATTATCGCGCTGGGCGCGGCGGTCGATCATTCAGCCCCCTCCAGGATGCTAATCAGTTGTGCGTCGCGCCAAAGTTCGTCCATGATCTTGGGCCAGAAACTCTGAAAACGCAGGTAGCTTGCGGCGTTTTGGCGGGCATAGGTCTTGGCCTCGTCAATACCATGACGCCAGATGCGCAGATACCCCTCGTGCTCGCGGGTAAACATGCTGCGGACCATGGCAGTCTTGCGCACGCGGTCGTCGAGCTCGCGCGAGATCCACGGACCCGGATAGGGCATGAGTGATGCGGCCGTAACCGGAATGAGCTCCTTTTGGTGCGCAGCGAACGTCAGCTTGGCCCGCTCGTAGTACCAACGGTACACGTCCTGCATAAAGCGCGGCGAGCGCTTCTCGGACTCGGGAGGCAGGTGGCGCACGGTCCACTCGTTGTCGAACCACACGTCGTAGCCAAACATGCGCATGTTAAAGAGATAGTCCAGATCCTCGCCGCGGGTGATAAACGGGTCGAAGGCCACGCGCGTAAAGGCGCGGGCGTGGAGGGCCATCAGGCCGCCGCACACGTAATTGGAGCGCGAGATGCGGGTGCCCGAGAGCGCCTTTTTCATCCAGCGATTGAACTCGATACGCTTGGTCCACCAGCGATGGCAAATGCCCGCTTTGTCCGTGGGAGCCAGCGGCGACCCGTCGCGATCGTAAAAGTATCCGCTCTTGACTAAAATCGGCAAGCCCTGACGCGTCTGTTGGCCCAGTGCATAGGTCGCACGCTTCATAAAGTCGGCATCGATGACGGTCTCGTCGTCATCCAAAAACACAACCGCGTCGTGCCCCAGCACCGCCGCGCAGGCAAGACCCATGTTGCGGATGGCGCCGTAGCCGCGCAGGCTCACGCACTCGCCCGAGCCTTTGGGCGCGATCTGCGCCACGCGGTCGGCAACACGCGAAGCCTGAGTATTGGTAACGATGGTGACCTTAAGCGTGGGATGCGCATTAACGATTTCGTGCACGCGATGGGATACGTCGGCCGTGGCAGAAACCGGACAGACCACCAAGAGAATGATGCGCGGAATGTCGCGCACCTGTTCGAGCGAAGTCAGGCAGCGATCGAGTTCCGGGTTGGCGGCATTGAGCGACGTCGAGTGATCGTAGGTGCCAGGAGCGTTTGCTTGGGTATCATCGCCCGCCCAATATGTTGGGATCACAACCGTGGCGTTCATACCTTTACCCTCCTTGCAACACAAAAACGGGGCGCCGCCAAACACAGGCGACGCCCCGCGACCTAGCTGGTTCCATCATACCCACTTGGGCTAAACATTGTTCGGAAGTCAGAATGATTTATGCGGCTACTTCCAAAAGAGTACTGCAGATAGGCACAATTGCTGTACTGAGCCCGGTTGCCTCACGCCGCCGCCTGAGCCATGCGGGACAGACGGACCAGCAGCACAAAGCCAACAACCAGCAGAACGCCAATAGAAAGGACGCCCAGCGACGGGTTGCCGGTCAGGGAGGTGACAACCGACACCAGGAAGGTGCCCATAACGCTTGCGTAACGGCCAAAGATATCGAAGAATCCGTAGTACTCGTTGGACTTTTCCTTGGGGATGATGCGGCCAAAATAGCTGCGGCTGAGCGCCTGCACGCCACCCTGGAACAAGCCGACCAAAATGGCGAGCACCCAGAACTCAAAGGCGGTCTTCAAGAAAAACGCGGCAAAGAGCACGATGCCCATATAGGCGGCGACGGCCACCAAGATCATGTTGAGTGTGCCCACGCGACCGGCGAGCTTGCCGTAGATGATGGCGGACGGGAAGGCCACAAACTGCGTAACGAGCAGCGCCAGCACCAGCTGGGTCGAATCGATGCCCAGAGCCGATCCGTAGCTGGTTGCCATGGAAATGACCGTGTGCACACCGTCGATGTAGAAGAAGAACGCGATCATGTAGACCAGCACGGTCTTGTTGTGGGCGATCTCGCGCATGGTGTGTCCGACCTCGGAGAACACGCCGCCCACGATGTGGCCGATGGTGTCCTGGGGACCGCGCGCGCGACCGTATTTTTGCTTATAGGTGCGAATGAGCGGCAGGGTAAAGATAAGCCACCAGGCGCCAGTGATGACAAACGACAGACGCGTTGCCAGCATGGTGGGGACGCCAAGAGCGGGGCCACCCATGATAAGCGCCAGGCAGATGATGAACGGCACGGTAGAACCGATGTAGCCCCAGGCATAGCCCGAGCTGGACACGGCGTCCATGCGCTCGTCGGTGGTAATGTCGGGCAGCATGGCGTCGTAGAACGTCATAGAAGAGTTAAGGCCGATGGTGCACAGCACGTACACGGTCAAAAATGCCATGGCGGACATGGGGATAGCCTGCGCCAGGCAAAGAACCAGGCCCGTGAGGAAGAAGCCCAAGAAGAACTTAATCTTGTTGCCGGCGTAATCGGCAAGCGCGCCCAGAATGGGCATGAGCATGGCAATGACCAGCGAGGCAATCGTCTGCGCGTTGCCCCAGGCGACCACCAGGTCTGCCGAGGAAGCACCGGTATTGATGGCGTTAAAGTAGATGGGCACCACCGAGGTATTGAGCAGCACGAGGGCCGAGTTGCCCACATCGTACATAACCCAGTTACGCTCGAGCTTGGTGTATTTCATGGACAGGGCCCCTTCGTATTCGCCCGATATGCAGTTAGTTCATCGTACCCCAATTGTCCAGAGGCGCCGGTAAGGATTCGGCAAAGGGACAGGGGCGGTCATACGGACACGCGGGGCGAAACGCCATCCCATCAAAGCAGTTGCGGTGAAATAGTTCCCGCTTAGCCCTCCGGGGGCTTCATTCAGGAACTATTCCACCGCAACTTATTGGAGAGTATGGGCGAGGCAGCTTGCTACTCCTCGCGGTCGAACTCTTCGTCGGCGCCGAGCACGCGACCGCTGTAATTGACGTGGTTGGTCACGGCTTCCATATCGCCGGTCTCGATAAAGCGGGCGACGGTGAGCTCGTAATCGAGCAGTGCGCGGTCAAAGACCTCGGGGAAGCTCTCGGTCGAGACTTCATCGGTAAAGGGGCTCTTCCATGCCAAGTGGCCCAGATTGCCGGTACGCTCGGGCAGCTCGGTCGTCACGCGGTGCGCAAGGCCGTCGAGCAGCGAATAATCGTGCACCAAGCCCTCGAGCAGGGCAATCGCGCGCGTCTTGGCCGAACCGGCGGGCTCGATAGTGCGGTAGAGCAGCTGCATGTCGGCTACGGCGCCGCCGTACTCTCCCACCGGGATATCGATGCCGTACACGCGTCCGGCAACATAGCTCATCAGCACACCGGCAACGCGATTGATGCGGTCGGTAGTGACGATCTCGCCCGCCGGCGGATAATCCTCGACCGTAGCCCCATCGCGCTTGAGCTGCAGCATCAGCACGTCCAAGTCGCTTTCGAGCACGGCATGAACTTGACTGCCCGAAGCCTCGAGCTCGGGATCGGACTCGACAATGCCAAACTGCTGCTCGTAGACAAAGGGGTGGGCATTGCGATCGAGCACATAGTGCGACAGCAGGCCCAGCGCAAAGGCACGACCCAGATTGGCATCGCGCGGCTGCAGGTGCGACACGCCGTCGCGCAGGCACGAGAACTGGCGCGACATGCGCGAGCGATGCATGACCTGAGCAAGTGACATACAGTCGGAAATGCGCGGCGTGAGCATGTGGAAGAAAAACGGGTCGGGACCTTGGTTTCCCAGGATAAAGGCGATGCGTTCCTCGTCGGACGTGATAACGCCCTGCGGAAGACGGTCGATGCTTTCCTCGCCAAACAGATGATGCGTAATGAGCGCGGGCATAATAATCCTTTCGATTTCATTCGATGCAATCCATTATGCCCACCGCACAGTCATACCAAACCTGCAACGGCAAACGATGGCGCACCGACCCTTATGCAAGCCCCAAGTGCGATTTGACCTCGGCAGCGCGACGGCGTGAAACGGGCACCGTCGAGCTCACACGGTCGAGCCTGAGCTCCATCAGGCCCGTGGATCCGATCTCGACATTATGCACGTCTTCCAAATTAACCAGATAGCTGCGGTGGACGCGGATAAAGCCCTCGGAGGCCAGGCGACGCTCGAGCGAGGAAATCGACTCATTGATCAGGTACGTCCCCTCGGCGCAGACGGCGTTGCAAAAATCGGCGCGCGCCTCAAAGTAGCAGACATCCGCCACGGGAATGAACACCTTTTTGCCCCCGCGATCCACCGTCAGGCGCAAAGGCTGGCGCGGAGCATGGACGACACGGCGAGCGCCCAGGGCAGTCTCGATCTTGTCGAGTGCCTTTGACAAGCGGGCATCCTCGACCGGCTTGACGATGTAATCGACAGCATCGAGGTTATAGGCATCGGCCGCATACTCGGCAAATGCCGTCACAAACACCACGACCGGCGGCGTCTTTAGGTTCTGCAGCGTCTCGGCAAGCTCAATTCCCGAGCGACCGGGCATGGTAATGTCTAAAAACAGCACGTCGGGCTTGTTCGACAGAATCGACTCCACGGCTTCGGTGACATTGCCCGCCTCGGCAATCTGACCCACACGCGTATCCTTTTCCAACAGATAGCGTAGCTCAGCCCTAATTGGAGGCTCGTCATCAACCACCAGGATGTTCCAGCCTTCGGACATATGCGCTTCCCCTCTTTTTCTCTCAATCCAACCGCGTGCTACACCGTTAGCGGCGCCGGCTCATGCGGCTCGCCGTTCAACTCAACGATGACCTGCGTTCCCACGCCCTCCTGGGACTTCACGCGCATGCCAGAATCTTCTCCGTAAAAGAAATGGATGCGCTGAAGCACGTTGAAGAGCGCCAGGCCGCAACCTCGCTTGACGGAGCCGTCGGCGGTAATGCTCTCGGGCTCCTCTCGGCGATGCTGCTCAAACAGATGCGCGCAGACTTCTTCGCTCATCCCGATGCCGTCATCTTCGACGATAATCTCCAAGCCGTCATCGGTCTCAAAAGCCCTAACACGAATAGAAAGCGGCTCGATCTCGCGCTGCGCATGCTTGATGCAGTTTTCGAGCAGCGGCTGCAAGATAAACGGCGGTACTAGGCTGTCGCGCACCTCAAAGTCGATGTCGACCGAAACGCGCAGACGGCCGTCGCCATACCGGGCCTGCATAAGATTGATATAACGAGTGCCCTGCTCCACCTCGTGCTCGAGCGTGGTGAGCGTATCGGAGTCAGAAAGCGTCTGACGGTAATAATTGGAAAAATCGATGAGTAACGATCGCGCCTTGTCGGGCTCGGTTCGAACGAGCGACACGATCGTGCTAATGGTATTGAACAGAAAATGCGGGTCGACCTGCGACTGCAGGGCACGAAGCTCAACGCGGGCCGTGAACTCGTCCTGGCGCTCGAGCTCAAAGCTGGCGAGCTGCGTGGAAATGAGATCGGCAAAACCCGAGGCAAGGGCCGTCTGGCGCATATCAATGCTGCTCAGGCGGGGGTAATACAGCTCGAGTGTGCCCACGCAATGCCCGCGCACGGTAAGCGGCGCGACAATGCCGGCGCGCAGGCGGGGAAAATAACCGCCCGTCTCATTGGAGGTGTCACGCGAAAACACGCTCTGCTCGCCCGTCTCAATCACACTGAGCGTAGTCTTGAGCACGACCGGGGTGCCGGCAGGGCACTTTGCCGAGTCCTCGCCCCAGCTTGCCAACACCTGTTTGCCATCGGTAAAGCAGATGGCAGAGGCGATGGTCTCGGACAGGATGATTTTAGAGGCGCCCAAGGCCGCTTCGGGCGTAAGGCCGCGCGACGTGTAGGCGAATATTTTTGATGCGATGGCGAGCGTACGGTCGGTTGCACTCGATGTGAGGTCGTCGGGGACCACAAAGACATACGAGAAAAAGAAGCACAGCATGACCATGCCGGCAATAACGACAACGCCCGGAACGGGATTGGGGTTATCGGTTAAATCCCAGATAAGCAGCAGGATAAGCGCCGGAACGACAACACCGAGCAGGATGGCCTGGACCACATGCTGGGCCGTACGAAAGACCTTGGTAGAGTTGTAGCTCTTGCCCAGAATCAGCCTGTTTAAATCCACCGTCATCCCCTTTTATCTATCGCACCCATAGCAATAAAGAGGGCCGCAAGCGACCCTCTCCATTGCATTATGCAATCAAATACTGTGTTTTACATCCAGTCGTCGATGAACGGTAGTTTAGGCGCTGTATTTGTTGGCCTCGCCAAAGGTGCCCGCCTCGACGATCCAGCCGTCCTTCATGATGACGTCCATGTTGTCGGTGTTGAGCACGTGGATGTCGGCGGCGACGTCACCGTTGACGACCAGCAGGTCGGCGCACTTGCCGGCCTCGATGGAACCGGTCTCGTCCTCGATGTGGCACATCTTGGCACCGTTGAGGGTGGCGCAGGTGATGGTCTCGACCGGGGTGAAGCCGATCTTGTCGACGAACTCGTACATCTCCTCGATGGAGCAGGTGCCGTACGGGGTGACGAAGGAGAAGGAGTCGGAGCCGATCGTCATGACGACGCCGCGCTTCTTGGCCTCGCGCAGGCAGTCGTAGTTGCGCTGCAGCTCCTTCTCGACCAGGGTGCCCTCGTACTTGTCGTGCAGCTCGGGGACGTAGACGGGCGGATAGGTGGCGTACCAGGTGGGCAGGAAGGCGATCGTCGGGGTGAAGAAGGTGCCCTGCTCGGCCATGAGGTCCATGGTGCGCTCATCGATATCGAAGCCGTGAATCAGCTGCTCGCAGCCAAAGCGAACGGAATCGTAGGCAGCGGCGTGGTTGTTGTAGCAGTGGCTCCACACGGGGATGCCGACCATCTTTGCCTCTTCGACCACGGCCTGGATCTCCTCGGAGCAATAGTGCTGGTCGCGACCGGAGTCCCAGCGCCAGATGCCGCCACCGGTAGCCCAGATCTTGATGGCATCGGGGTTCTCGCGCAGGCGACGACGGACGGCCTTGCGCAGATCCCAAGGACCGTCGACCTGGTCGCCCCAGGGATGGGATTCCTTGTTGAGCTCCTGGGTGCAGTGGTGGGAGTCACCGTGGCCGGCAACGCGGCAGAAGCCGAGGCCGGTGGCCAGAACGCGCGGGCCCTTGAAGACGCCCTTGTCGATGCAGTCACGGATCTGGATACCAAAGCGGCCGATTTCGCAGACGGTGGTGAGGCCGTGGGTGAGGCAGTCGTAGGCCTGCTTGACGGCGACGGCCTGCTTCTCGAGGAGCGGCTGCATGACCCAATCGGTGTCATCGTCGGTCAGGTTGCCCGAGAAGTGCAGGTGGGTGTCGATCAGGCCGGGAAGGACGGTCTTGCCGGCGGCGTCGATGACCTCAACGCCCTCGGGAAGGTCCTGCATAGCGCCGGCGTACTCGATCTTGCCGTTGTCGTCGACGAGAACGAGGGAGTTCTCGACCGGCTCGGCACCGGTACCGTCGATGAGCTTGCCGCCAACGATTGCATACTTAGTGGACATGGTTCCTCCTTATGGATCCATATAGTGGGCGAGGCCGTGTTGGGTTAAGGCCTCACAAAGCTACCCAAGTGGTGCCGGGTTCGGCGCGCGGGAGAGAGGATTCCGCGCACCCGATCCGCCCCGGCTAGGCGTTACTTTTTGCGGGAATTGGTGAAAGCCATGAGGGCCAGGCCAATAGCCAACCAGCCGATCACGATGCTCCACTCCACCATGTTGAGGGAGGCGGGAGAGAACGGGATCACGAGCAGGCCGATGATGATGGCGCAGGCGGCGATAGCGAGGCCGATGCCAAACTTGCCGCCGGGCACCTCGTAGGGACGAGGCAGGTCGGGCTCGGTGAAGCGCATGCGCAGGCAGGCGAGGGCGACCATGCCGCAGGAGAAGATGAAGGCGAGAGCCGACACGTTGGTCAGAGGAATGAGCATGTTCTTGCCCAGGAACGGACCGATGACGGTGATGACGCCCAGAACGACGCAGGCGAGCTTGGGAGCGCCGGACTTGGGGTCGACCTCGGCGAACTTCTCGGGCAGTTGGCCCTTGCGGCCCATGGCGAGCATGATGCGGCTCGTGGCGCCGTAGAAGGAGTTCATCGGGCCCATGGGTCCAAGCGTGGCGATGACGAGCATGGCCAGGTACAGGAGCATGTTGATGCCCTTGAGGCAGGCAAGCGCGGGAACCGGGCTCTTAACAAACTCATGCCAGTCGAGGATGGTGCCGAACGAGTAGATGCAGACCATGTAGAAGCCGCCGGCGGCCAGCAGGGCCAGGGAGATGATCTTGCCGAACTTGTTCCAGTTGAGGCCCTCGGCTGCTTCCTCAGCCTGCTGAGGAATGGTGTCGAAACCGGCGTAGAAGAACGGGGTCAGAACCAGGACCGACACGATGCCGGCGAACAGGCTGGCGCCCTCGGTAGCGGCCTTGCCGCCGCCAGCGCCGGTGACCTGGGAGAACACGGGCATGGCGTTGTCCGGCGAGCCGGTGAACAGCGAGACGCCCATGGCGAGCAGCATGCCGCAGAGCAGGGCCTTGGTCAGGAAGGCCTGGAGCTTGGCGGCCGAGCTGGCACCGCGGAAGTTGAGGAAGATGACGTAGGCTGCGAAGCCGAGCGCGATCAGCGTCGGGAACAGGTAAACGTCGGCGCCCAGGATGGTGTAGAGCTTAACGGCGCGCAGCCACTCAAGACCGGGCAGGCTGCCGAACATCTCGGACACGAGGGTCGAAATGGCGATGGCCTCCCACGGGCACAGGATGCCGTTGCCCAGGGCCAAAAGCCAACCGGTGATGTAGCTCAGCGTACGGCCAAAGCTACGATCGACATACTCGACGATGCCGCCCGAGATGGGGATAGCAGCCGTGAGCTCACCGAAAACAGCTCCGACGGGCACGAGGAAGATTGCACCCAAGAGGAATGCGATCATAGCGGGAACGGGACCGCCGCCCACGACCATCCAGTCGCCGACCTGCAGAACCCAACCGGTACCGATGATGGCACCGAAACCGATGGTGAAGAAGTTCCAGAGCGAAAGCGTTTTCTTCATGCCGCCGTTATCCTCGACTGCAACTTCTGCGTTCTTGTCCGCCATTGTTCCCCTCCTTTCCTTTTTGACGCCCCTTGACGTCACCCCTTGCGCGGTCTGTTTTGCCGCGCTCTTTTATTTCGTGGCTTTAAGATACGGCCTTGGCGCAGCAGCTCCGCTTGTAGCTCGACCGAAGGCAGAACTGCAAAACGAGCGGCGCCGTTTTTGGGACGAACGGCACGGTTTGCCGCTCATTGTTGCCGCCCGTCCGACGGGCGTACGCTCATCGGACGCATATAGAGATGTTTTTGAGGCCGTGTGTTTTGCGCCTTTCGTACCGTTTACCGAGCTTTTGACGCGCGGACCCATTTGTTGCACATCTTTTTTGTAGGATGGACAGGTTATACATGAGACAAGGCGGTACGAATGGCATACGGATACAACGACGGTGATCAACGGCGACAAAGCGTTCGCCTTGCTGGCCGTACCACGCCGACGCCCGGAAGTGCCACAAGCAGCAATCCGCAACGTCCTCAAGAGCAACCCAGGCCTTCGTCTCGGCAGCAGGCAAGCAAAACACGGCAAAGTGGCCGTCCGCGCACGGGCACAAGCGCGCAGCAAGACAGCCGCTTAGGCGCGCGCACTCGACAGCATCAAGCCGAGGTTCCGCAACTGCGCCGCAACGACGCACGTCAGCCCGGCATCCATATCAACCGCTTCTTTTCGCATCCCCAAGGTGGACGCGACGGCAAGCCCTACCGCTCGACATCGCACGTGAATGCCCCCGCCCTGCCGGCTCGTCGACTTCGCCTCGCACTGTGCTCTATCCTCACCTGTCTGGTCTTTGTGTTTATGAGCTCCTGTATGTCCCACGGCTCGGCCGGTCTCGAGCCCACCGCCGAGGACAAGCTGCTCAAGGCCCCCGTCGCGCCCGGTTTTTCTTTCGCCTTTTCGACCCCGCGCCCGCAATGGCAAGCCGGCACGATGCCCCATATCTATCAGATCGACCCTGCGTGGTCGGAGCTGTCTTACGCCGGCGGCACCATCCGCCAAAATGCCTGCGGGCCTACGTGCCTCACCATGGTCTATATCTTTAAGACGGGACGCACCGATATGACCCCCGTCGATATGTGCGCGCTTTCTGAGGCGGGCAATTACGCCCCCACTGGTGCAACCGAATGGTCGTTTATGACGAGCGGCGCGTGGCAGTTGGGACTTAACGGAACGGAGCTCCATAACGATCGCGACTCGATGACTCAGGCGCTGCGTTCGGGAGCGCCCATCATCGCCGCCGTTCGGCCGGGCACCTTTACCAACGTGGGCCACTACATTGTGCTTTACGGTATTGACGACGCCGACCAGATTGGCGTCTACGACCCCAACTCGGCCAGCCGCAGCGTCCGCCGCTGGGGCGTCGTAGAAGTCCTTAACGAAGTCGAAGCCATGTGGGCCTACTACTAGTCATTGGGGACAGACTTAAATGAGTGGTCGTTGGGGACAGCCTTTAGGGACTGTCCCAAGCTGCCGGTAGGAAAGGAACGTCCCCAAGTGCCGGGTTGAAACAAAAGCCCCGCAGTCGGAGCGGACTGCGGGGCTCATGAAGAGAGGCTAGTTTGCGGGCGTCTTGCCTGGCGCCCACGAGAGAGGCAACAGAGTAGAGACTACTCGTGGATGCGGGTGCCGGAGAGGCCGGCCATGGTCTCGGCGGCCTTGTCCAGAGCGCCGATGATGCAGGTACGGCCCTTGCGGGAACGGGCGAACTTGATGGCGGCGCGGACCTTGGGCTCCATGGAACCCTTGCCGAACTGGCCCTCGTCGGCCAGGCGCTCGGCCTCGTCGGCGGTGATGTCCTCGAGCTCCTCCTGGTTGGGCTTACCAAAGTTGATGGCGACATGCTCAACGGCGGTCAGCAGGAACAGAACGTCAGCGTCGCAGTCCTCGGCCAGCAGCTCGCCGCCCAGGTCCTTGTCGATGACGGCGGGGACGCCCTTGTAGCAGCCCTTGTTCTCGTAGTCGCGGACGACGGGGATGCCGCCGCCACCGCAGGCGATGACGATGAACTCGTTGTCGAGCAGGTTGAGGATGGAGTCAGCCTCGACGATCTTCTTGGGATCGGGGGAAGCGACGACGCGACGCCAGCCGCGGCCGGAATCCTCGACGAAGACCTTGGAAGGATCCTCGGCCATGAACTCCTTGGCCTGTTCCTCGGTGTAGAAGGGGCCAATCGGCTTGGTCGGGTTCTTGAACGCGGGATCGTCCGGGTCGCACTCGATCTGGGTGACGACGGTTGCGGCGTGCCAACGCTTATAGCGCTTGTGCATCTCGCGGCCAATGCCCTGCTGCAGGTGATAGCCGATGTAGCCCTGGGACATGGCGCCGCACTCGGGCAGCGGCATCTCGGGGGTGCCGATGGCGTCGTGGGCAGCGGCGAAGGCGTTCTGGATCATGCCGACCTGCGGGCCGTTGCCGTGGGTGATGATGATCTCGTTGCCCTGCTCGATCAGGCCGAGGAGAGCGTGAGCGGTGTTGCTCACGGCCTCGATCTGCTCAACGGGGTTGTTGCCGAGGGCGTTGCCGCCAAGGGCGACGACGATACGATCGGGCTTGCCAAGAGGCTTAGACATTGCTGGAATCCTTTCTGTAAAAGGCCTACAACCCATTAATAACCCGCGCCCGTGCGATACGCGAGTTTATTAAGGTTTATATTCTCTTTATCGCTCATTTTATTCATTTTGAAAATAGTTGAACGGTGAACGGTCGCTTTTACCCGCTCAGCGTAAAGAAACCCAGCTCAAGCATATCTACGTCATTTACGTGCAACTTTATTTTAATAGAGCAGGGATTAGACCAGATTATGCAAACTATATCTTTGCTAAACATAAAACAGACAGCGCAAAATCTTACTCGCACTATACGAGATTCTATGCACTTATTGGACGAGTATGCAGCCCTGCAATAACATGGCGTTTTTCATCCAACTTAAGGAATAGACGAGTGCCTTTGCCGCGCGTCGGCCGGCAGCCGGCGAGCCGTCTCGTCGGTTGCCGCTTCCAGAAAATCAAAAACTGATATTGCGCGCGCAATTGCTGCATGGTACTTTAGCGAAGAACAGCGCGGGCTGGGGCGACAGAGATCTGCCGTGAAGTTTGGGTTCGGCGACCCCGCTGCTGTCTTCTCCTTATCCGCCAGCGAGCCCCTTGAGCGACGGATTGAGGAGGTCCTTACTATGACAAAAATGCTCAAGATCACGCTGAATGGCGAGACGTTTCTCGCCGACATGCTCTGGGACAAGGCTCCCGAGGCATGCAAGCTGTTCGAATCATCCTGTCCAGTCGAGTCACGTATCTTTTCGGCCAAGATCTGCGATGCCGAGGTGACGTATCCTGTCTCGGGCCCCATCGCCAATTACGAGCACATCGAGAGCCCCGTCTTTCACGAGCCAGCGGGCGCCGTGAGCTGGTATGGCGGATGGTCATCAATCTGCATCTTCTTTGACGTCTGTGAGCCTTTTGGCACCTGCAACATGTTCGCCCGCATCTGCGAGACAGACCGTGAACGCTTTGCCGCTGCCTGCCGCAATGTCTGGGACAACCAGGGCATGTACATTAAAAACGAAATCGTCGAGATCGAGGCGGAGGCCTAAAGATGATGGATATCAACACCCTGCTCACACTCGACCTTGCCGAGTACACCGCTGCACTTGAGGCCCTCGCCGACCAAATGATGCTCGAGGAGCCCCGCGACATCGACCTGATGCGCCGCCGCAAGCTCGACACCGGCCGCGAATTCGCCGTCTGGAACTTCACCGTCGGCTACTGCATGAACGCCACCGACGCCCTCTCCCTCCTGCGAGCCCAGGCCAACGAAAACGCCAACGATGGCACCGCCGACCTCGCAACGATCAACAACAGCGCCGCACGCCTGTGCGACTGGTTCTCGGGCGCCTTCGACGTCACCGGCAAAATGGATGACACCACGGCAATCCTCGCCCACAGCCGCGACCTCTACGCCCAGGTAGAGACTCACGAACAGTTTGCAGCCCTCACCCGCGCCACCGAGCGCTATCTGGTCCAGCTCCAATTTTGGGTTGACCGCCAGATTCCCTGGCCGGCTATTAGCGACTTCGTCCACGGCTACCGCCTACGCACAGAGAGCGGCGAGACAAGGTAACCAAGCAAGCAGCACCGACAACACCCCACCATCGGGATCCAAAGTAAGAATCAGAGGGCTGGAGACGCACCCAACAGCGTCCCCAGCCCCTTCGCAAAGTAGAGCACTGTTTCAGTGGCTTTGAGGCCTATTCGAACCTTTGCTATCTCCCAATTTTTGTATTTTTACGACAATATTATCTGCAAATTTTTGTATGATTTTAGGCGATTCTATCTGTCAATTTTTGTCATTTGGGGGTTTAATGCTACGCCGTAAGGTCACTGATAGGCTTTTGAGCTGGAAGAATAACTCCAATAAGGCATTACTCGTTACTGGTGCGCGTCAGATTGGCAAGAGCTATGCGATTCGCGCGTTTGGACAAAGCAACTACGCTTCGTATTTTGAGGTCAATTTACTACTCGATGTCGAAGCAAGGAATGCACTTGTTGGCGCAAAGAACTCCGTTGACTTTATCAACCGTGTAGCCCTTCTTGCGGATGCGCCGCTTGTTGAGGGCGATACGCTTGTCTTTGTCGATGAGATTCAGGAGTATCCGCAGATCGTTACACTCATGAAGGCGTTGGTCGAGGATGGGCGCTTTAGCTATGTCTTCTCGGGGTCTATGCTTGGGACTGAGTTTAAGGGGGTCTCTTCTTTTCCGGTGGGGTATGTAGAGCACATTGTTATGCGCCCGATGGATTTTGAAGAGTTTTGTTGGGCAAACAGCGTTAGCGAGAATGTGCTTGCAGGCATTCGCAGCTGCCTTGTCGAGAAACATCCTGTCGAAAACTATATTCATGAGGCGATGCTCAAGAACTATAGAGCTTATATCGTTTGCGGCGGCATGCCGGAGGTCGTTCAGAATTATATTGATTCGGGTTATTCGCTCGTGAGCACACGTGAGCTTCAAACTCAGCTGGTCGATCAGTACAAAAGCGATATCTCAAAATATGCATCGACTCGAGCGTTTAACGTTCGGTCGATTTTTGAGCAAATTCCCGTTCAGCTTGAGGCGGAGTCTCATCGCTTTGTTGTTTCGTCTCTGGGTGAGGGAGCTCGCCTTAAAAAATATGAGCAGGATTTCCTGTGGCTTGTTAACGCAGGTGTTGGATTGATGGTCGCCAGGGTGACGGAGCCACGGAGTCCTCTCAAGAGGACGGAGAAAACGACGGCCTTCAAACTATATGAGTCTGATACGGGCATGCTCGCATCGCGGTACCCCGGCAGCACCGCACGCGCTGTCTATCTTGATATGAAAACTCCCAACCTTGGTGGTCTCTATGAGAACGTGGTCGCGCAGGAACTTGTTGCCCTCGGGGCGGATGCATGGTACTACCAAACGCGTGAGGTCGGTGAAGTTGACTTTGTGATCGAAGGCGCCCACGGGCACGTTGTCCCAATCGAGGTCAAATCGGGCAAGAAAGTTCGAGCGCACGCGGCCCTCGATCGTCTGATGAATGTGGGCGAGTACAAAATTCCCGAGGCCGTTGTACTAAGCCACGAGAATCTCAGCAAAGAGGGCAAGGTTCTGTACATTCCAATCTACATGACGTTTTGTCTCGATGAGTTTATGGAAAAGGATGACCCCAATAACGATTTCTCGTTCGCGCCCATATCTCTCTAGCCATTTGAATCTGCAATCCAGCCCCGTCCACGCATCAATGCATTTCCCAAGGTGCTGCGCGTTTCGCGGCAAAGCCGCGAAAAAGCAAAGGGATAAGAAGCCGCAACAACCCCGCCCCCCATCCATCCCCAAAGCAACGCGCCTTTCGCGGCAAAGCCGCGAAACAGCGACCGGGACAAAAGGCCCCACCAACCACGTCCTTCATTCAGCCACACAATCCAAGGACGTAGTCGTAGCAGGATCTGAGGGCTGACCTTCGCGGACACTCCGCAGGACGAAAGAACCCCCGCCGCACGTAGTGCGCAGCGGGGGTTCTTTCATGTCCGAGGACGTCCGCGAAGGTCAGCCCTCAGATCCTGCGGTGAGAGACCTAGGCCTCGTTGTACACCGTCTTGAGCTTCAGCAGGTGAGCGTAGCGGTCCATAGCGGCCTGCTCGTTCTCCTTGAAGAGCTCCTCGGCGCGCTCGGGGAAGGAACGCGTCAGCGAAGCGTAACGGGCCTCGTTCATCAGGAACTCCTGATAGCCGCCCGCGGGCTCCTTGGAATCGAGCGAGAACTTCTTGCCGGCAGCAGCCTCGGGGTTGAAGCGGAAGAGGTTCCAGTAACCGCACTCGACAGCCTTCTTCATCTCGGCCTGGCAGTTCTGCATGCCGCCCTTCTTGATGGAGTGCATCTCGCAGGGGCTGTAGCCGATGATGAGGGACGGGCCGTCGTAGGCCTCGGCCTCGTGAATGGCCTTGAGGGTCTGAGCCGGGTTGGCGCCCATGGCGACCTGCGCCACGTAGACGTAGCCGTAGCTCATGGCAATCTCGGCCAGGGACTTCTTCTTGGTCACCTTACCGGCAGCGGCGAACTGAGCGACCTGGCCCAGGTTCGAGGCCTTGGAGGCCTGACCACCGGTGTTGGAGTAAACCTCGGTGTCGAAGACGAAGACGTTGACGTTGTGGCCGGAAGCCAGGACGTGGTCCAGGCCACCGAAGCCGATGTCGTAGGCCCAGCCGTCGCCGCCGAAGATCCAGAAGGACTTCTTGGTGAGGTAAGCCTTGTCGGCGAGGATCGCCTTGGAAGCGTCGCAGCCGCACTTCTCGAGCTCGGCAACGTAGGCAGCGGCAGCGGTCTTGGAAGCCTCGGCGTCGTTGACGGAGTCGATCCAAGCCTGGCCGGCAGCCTTGAGCTCATCGGACGGGCCATCGGCAGCGATGATGTCCTGGGTAGCGGCGATCAGCTTCTTCTGGACGGCCTCGTAACCGACGGCCATGCCCAGACCGTGCTCGGCATTGTCCTCGAACAGGGAGTTATTCCACGCCGGGCCGTGACCGTCCTTGTCCTTGCAGTAAGGAGCGGTGGCAGCGGGGTTGCCCCAAATGGAGGAGCAGCCGGTGGCGTTGGAGATGAACATGCGGTCGCCGGCAACCTGGGTCACCAGACGTGCATAGGCGGTCTCGGCGCAGCCGGCGCAGGAGCCGGAGAACTCCAGGTAGGGCTGCTTAAACTGGCTGCCCTTGACGTTGGCCGCGATGAGCTCCTTCTTCTCGGAGACGTTCTCGACCATATAGTCCCAAACGGGCTGCTGATCCATCTCCTGCTCGGTGGGAACCATCTCGAGGGCGCCCTTGGGGCAGACCTTGACGCAGTTGGTGCAGCCCATGCAGTCGAGCGGGGACACGGCCATGGTGAACTTCATGCCCTTGGCCTTGGGGCCCATGGCGTCGAGCGTGCGGGTAGCCTCGGGCGCGGCGGCAGCCTCGTCCTCGGTCATCGCGAACGGACGGATGGTGGCATGCGGGCACACATAGGCGCACTGGTTGCACTGGATGCACTTGGTCTCGTCCCAGTGAGGAACGACCACGGCGACGCCGCGCTTCTCGTATGCGGAGGCGCCCAGCTCAAACTGGCCGTCGGCACAATCGACGAAGGCGGAAACGGGCAGGCTGTCGCCATCCATGCGATCGATGGGCTCGAGCAGGTTCTTGACCTGTTGGGCGATGGCGGACTTGGTCTCCTCGGAGAGCTCGACGGGAGCGGCATCCTCGGCGGTTGCCCAGTCGGCCGGAACCTCGAACTTACGGAAGGCGGTAGCGCCGGCATCGATGGCCTTATGGTTGGCGTCGACGATGGCCTGGCCCTTCTTCATGTAGGACTTGGTAGCCGCGTCCTTCATGTACTGCAGGGCGTCCTCGGCGGGCAGGACCTTGGCCAGCGCGAAGAAGGCGGACTGGAGCACCGTGTTGGTGCGCTTGCCCATGCCGACCTTGGCGGCCAGGTCGATAGCGTCGATCAGGTAGACGTTGACGTTGTTGTTCGCGATATAGCGCTTGGCCACGGCGGGCATGTGCTCGGCGAACTCCTCGTCGCTCCACTGGCAGTTGACCAGGAAGGTGCCGCCCGGCTTGACGTCGCGGACCATCTTGAAGCCCTTGACGATGTAGCTGGGGTTGTGGCAGGCGACAAAGTCGGCCTTGGTCACGTAGTACGGCGAGCGGATCGGGGAATCACCAAAGCGCAGGTGCGAGACGGTGACTCCGCCGGTCTTCTTGGAGTCGTACTGGAAGTAGGCCTGGACGTACTTGTCGGTGTGGTCGCCGATAATCTTGATCGAGTTCTTGTTGGCGCCGACGGTACCGTCGCCACCCAGACCCCAGAACTTGCACTCGATAGTGCCGGGGGCTGCGGTGTTGGGCGCATCCTCGGCCTCGGGCAGGCTCAGGTTGGTCACGTCATCGACGATGCCGATGGTGAACTCGCGCTTGGGCTCGTCCTTCTTGAGCTCCTCGAAGACAGCGAACGCGGACGCGGGAGGCGTGTCCTTGCTGCCCAGGCCGTAACGGCCGCCGACGACCTTGATGCCCGTCTTGCCGGCCTCGTAGAGAGCGGAGACAACGTCCTGGTAGAGCGGCTCGCCGATGGAACCCGGCTCCTTGGTGCGGTCCATAACTGCAATCTTCTTGACGGTCTCGGGGAGAACGTCGACAAAGTGCTTGATGGAGAACGGACGGAACAGGCGGACCTTGACCAGGCCGACCTTCTCGCCGTGAGCGTTGAGGTAGTCGATGACTTCCTCGAGCACGTCGCAGAAGGAGCCCATGCACACGACGACACGATCGGCATCGGGAGCGCCGTAGTAGTTGAATAGGCCGTAATCGGTGCCGAGCTTCTCGTTGATCTTCTTCATGTAGCCCTCGACGACGGCGGGAAGCTCGTCGTAGACCTTGTTGCAGGCCTCGCGGTTCTGGAAGAAGATGTCACCGTTCTCGTGGCTGCCGCGGGTGTGCGGGTGCTCAGGGTTGAGCGCGTGGTCGCGGAAAGCCTGGACGGCGTCCATGTCGCACATCTCGGCAAGATCCTTGTAGTCCCACATGGCGACCTTCTGGATCTCGTGGCTAGTGCGGAAGCCGTCGAAGAAGTTAAGGAACGGGGTCTTGCCCTCGATGGCGGCAAGGTGAGCCACCGGCGAGAGATCCATGACCTCCTGGACGTTGCCCTCGGCGAGCATGGCGAAACCGGTCTGGCGACAGGCCATGACGTCGGAGTGATCACCGAAGATGTTCAGGGCGTGCGAAGCGACGCAACGCGCGGAGACGTGGAAAACGCCCGGGAGCTGCTCTCCTGCGATCTTGTACATGTTCGGGATCATCAGGAGCAGACCCTGAGAAGCCGTGTAGGTGGTGGTCAGAGCACCGGCGCCCAGCGAACCGTGAACGGTACCGGCTGCACCTGCCTCGGACTCCATCTCGACGACCTTGACCGGGGTGCCGAAGATGTTCTTGCGACCCTGGGCCGCCCACTGGTCGACATGGTCGGCCATCGGGCTGGACGGCGTAATGGGATAAATTCCCGCTACCTCGGTGTACGCATACGAAACATATGCGGCCGCCTCGTTGCCGTCCATAGACTTAAACTTACGCGCCATATACCCCTCTCCTCTCATATAGGTATACAGGCCCCGGCGATCGCCGGGATATTGGCGTGATGGGATTTTCGTTGTTGCTTCCAATCATCTGGCAGGCGGACTCAGCAGCAGGTACATGGCGTGGAGAGAAGGCATGCCAAGGCGAGGAGGGCTGCACGCGCTCCACAGGCCCAGCTACCCGTCTTGCACATGACCGAGCGCCGCAAAGGCCGCATGCCGGATGCTCCCGGGCACGCCCCGGCGATGGGAAGCGCCCGCAACGGAAATCCGCATGCGGGTTTATTGTACCCCGCCGTCAAGCCATATTTCGGCAAATATAGGTGGCCGGTAAAGGTTTACCTCGGGTGACTATTGTGCGCCCGGCACCGACGGACACAGTCCCCTGGAACCCTACAGCAGTTGCGGTGAAATAGGGACTGTTTTTGCTGTTAACGGCCTTAATCAGTCCCTATTTCACCGCAACTCATTGAGGGGATGAGTTAGAGGGCGCCGAGGAGGATGGCGTAGGTGGTGGATTCGCCGAGTTTGAGCTCGTCGCCGGGGTTGAGCTGGGCGGAGCGGCCGGGCTCTACTTGAATACACACACTCGTGGCCCCGTTTACCACCACGGTGCCGTTCGTGGACGACAGGTCCTCGACAAACCATGCGCCAGAATCGTCGCACCAGATATGGGCATGGCGGGCCGAGACGTCGTCACCGACGTCGGTGATGTCGCCCTCCCCCGTTGCCAGCGCGCCGATCTCGACACCTTCCTCACTCGGCTGAATCCAGCGCGGGGCGCTCACCACGTAGCCGTTTTGCACGCGCAGCAGTCCCAGCGGATGCGCCGGCGCGACCTCGTGCTCGCCCGCGACCGAAGATGTGCTCAGCGAGCGCGGCGTCGACGTGGCGCCGCCACAGGTCGCATGAGCGTAGTCGATGGCATAGGTCACCGACGAACGGACATCTGCCGAGCAACCCACGGCGACAAACAGCACCAGGATGGCCTCGGCGCGCTCGGCGGGCATGAGTTCAGCCACCTGCGACAGGCGCTCGAGCGCATTGCGATAGAGATTCGTGTCCTGGTGGCATTCCTCGAGTGCCCGCACCATGGGCTCGCCAGCGGGGCCGCACACCATATTGGTCACGGCCGCGGCGTCCATGGGGTTGCGACGGCGCAGGGCCAGCTGCGACATAATGCGCGCGGCCGAGGTGCCGCAATCGGCAAAATAACGTTCCTGAAGCGTGCCGACCGGCGCGCGCACGATAAAGCGCGAAACCCAGGAGCGATCGGCGGCACGGCTCTGCGGACTACGGCCGTCGGCGAGTGGGCGGCTCGAGAGCACCAGGCCGCAAAGTTCGATATGGCTCAGGTGCGCTGCGCGCTTAAAGATGTCAAACATTGCCCCGCACGGGGTGAGCTCAGCTTGAGAAGCCATGGCTTAGCCCTCCTTGGTCGCAGAGATCGTGTCGGATACTTCGGCCGGCCCGCCAAAGGCGCGGGCAGCCGCGGCTCCGCCGGCAAGCGGCGTCGCCATGGGAATTTTCGCACGTCGTGCTGACACGACGGGAAGCTCAAAGGCAAACCCCATCGCCAGCAAAAACCACGTGAGCGCATAGGTTGCAATTATGGCGGCCACCAGGCCACCCGCCACGGCATGCTGGGAAAACACGGCACATGCGAGTGCGGCCAGAGCCGGAACCTCGCAGGCGGAAAGGGCCAACACGCCCTGCAGGAATCCCGCACGGCGGTCGCGCGCCAAGGCCCCGGCAGCGATGCCCACCATGCCCGGCAGCGCCAACGCCAGCGCGGCGATAATGGCCGGGAGCTTCCCGGACCACATAAGCGGTCCCACGACGAGCGTCACATGGGCGCCCGACGCCAACAGCGCCGCTGATACCACGACCACAGCCCAAAGCACGCCGCATACCGCCGTCGCACCAACCATCGCCGCACGCCGGGCTGTGTGCCCCGATACCTCCATCGGGCACGGCATGAGCGGCTCGGCTCGAAGCGAGCGGGCGACATTTTGCGCATAGTGGTCGCAAAATGCCGAGAGCGCCGCTTCCACCGCAGCCGGCTCGGGACGATCTTCCTGATGGCAGGACAGGCAGGCCATCACCACGTCGAACAGCTGAGCGTCGACAAACGCCAGCGCATCGCGCAGGTCCTCGGAATTTGGATCGAGCCCCAGCTGCTGAGCCTGTTCGGCCGCGGCAAGTGCCACATCGGGCTCGCGTCGCAGAAGCTGCGTCAAGTCGCAGCCGGGCGCGTGGGCGCCGACGGGATAATCGGGCAGCGTATCCATCTTGAGGCGATAAGGGCTGGCGATATCGCGCGTCCTTTTGCGCGAGCCCGAAGTACCCGACGCACCCGGCGCCACTTCGTACGGCGCGACACCGGCGATGAGCTCGTAAACCGTGCTCGCCGCTGCATAGACATCAATCGCCGGCGACATGCGAAGTATGCGCAGGTCGGGGATATCGTCGGTGAGCATCTCGGGCGGGGCGTAGGCCACCGTCGCACGGCGCAACGTGGCATAGCGTTCGGTAAACGACGCCTTGCCGCCGGTGCCGGCCACCGCAGAGGCGGGCTCGAGCGCCAGCGACGAGCCAAAATCGATCAAGCACAGGTCAAAGGTGCCCTCGGCAAGCTGCCGGTCAAGCGGTAGACGCGCCGTGCGCACCATAATATTAGCGGGCGAGATATCGCGATGGACAAAGCCCTCGCCCACCAGGCTCATACGGCAGAGCAGATCGAACAGGTCGCGACCCAGACGCGCCGCCACAAGTGGCGACAGGCGTCCGGCATCGTCCACGGCAAGTCGCGAACGCAAGCGGGCAAGCGTCTCGCCCTCGACCCATTCCATGACAATTGCAGGCACACCGTCGACCTCGCCCCAGCCATAGAGGCGGGGAAAGCCCTTAAGGCCCGAAAGGGCGCGATGGCATTCGTATTCCTCGCGAAACGCCGCCTTGAACTTGGCGACCAGCGCCTCGTGAGCGGCATCGTCATCAAACTCATCGCGCGTCGGCAAGATGAGCTGCTTGAGTGCCACTGCCTCGCCTTGGGCGTTGACGGCACGCGTCACGCGGCCGATACCGCCACGGCGCATGGTGGCATCGTCGGCAAACAGCATCGTAAAACGACGCAGATAGGTAGGCAGTTCGTCCTGACCGAGCGCAATGGCCGGCTCAAACCCGTCGACACGCGCCAGGCGCAGGCCGACCATGGGATCGCGACCGAGCGATTGTGGTGTGGTAGATGCAAGATCGGTCATCATAGGGCAAGCGCCGCCACGTTATTGTTGAAGTTACCGAGCGCGACATCATCATCGCCGTAATGGCCGACCCATTGACATAGGTTGGTGTAACAGCCCCACAGATTGGCATACTGCTGATACCACTTTGACCGGGGCGAGAATGTCTGACGACCGAACTCGGCTCGAATGACAAACATCTCCCCGACCAGGCTGTCGCACGGCCTGGGATCTCCCGTAGAGTTATAGGTCGAGACCACGTCATTGGCACGAGAAACATAGCCGTCGAGCATGTTGTACTTGGTCACAAGCCAACTGTGAATGCTCTCTTCCTCAGCAGCGGAAAGGCCGCCGGAGTTTGCATCGTTGTCAGTGTTGCCGCCCGTCGAGCCGCCGTTTCCAGGCCCTCCGGTAGAGGAACCCGACCCAGAGCCACCGCCCGAACTCGATGAATCCGAGCCAGAGCCAGAAGTATCCGAGCTACCGGGCTTTCCGAACTGCTGGGCGTCCTGCTCCTTCTGCTGCTCGACCTTATTCACCGTTGCCGCCACGCTATTGTTGGACAACCGATCGATGATCTTGGTGTTGGTGAGCACGATGGTTTTGCCATTGGCAAGCGTGACTTCGTTGTCCGGGGCCTCGGCGCCGTCCGCATCGTCGGTGCCAAACACAATATGCCCGACCACACTTGCCCAAGCATATCCAGTCGTGGTGCCCAGATCGCTTTTGACCTCATGCCCCACGCGCGGTTCGCGTGCGGCATGCGCCTGCATCATGGACGGCACGGTCATGCCATAGGCAGAAACGCCAGCTATGACCAGCACCAGCGAGCACGATAGCAGTGCGTACGCCCGCGGCGCCAAGCCCAGTCGGCGTCGTATGCGCACCGCGGCGCCGCGCTTTGTCTGAGTGCCACCGGGCCGCATGCGTTCTCCTCCAACAAAAACACGCCGCTCGGGAGCGGCGCATTCATTCGAATCCATATTTGAGTGTATCAGCGAACCAAAAAGGTTGCGCAACGAATGGACAAATTAAGGATGCGAGCGGAAGCATCCATGCGATAAGCGGATACGAAGCATCTTTGTTGCACAACAAACTCACAGTCGCACGGGGAAATTATGACTACCCCGTGCGTCGCGAGGAAAACATACGGCAGGAGCAGGCTCGCCACCTAAATCGTGCGACGGGCCTCGATAGCGCGGCCAAGCGTAAGCTCGTCGGCATACTCCAAGTCGCCGCCCACGGGAAGGCCGCTTGCCAGACGCGACACCTCGACGCCCAACGGCTTGATGGTACGGGCCAGATAGCTCGCCGTGGTCTCGCCCTCAATATTGGGGTTGGTGGCGATGATGACCTCGTGGATGTCCTCGTGGCCCAAGCGTGCCAGCAGCTCTCGAATGTGCAGCTGCTCGGGGCCAATCTTGTCCATGGGACTGATCACGCCGCCCAATACGTGGTAGAGGCCGTGGTAGCTGCCCGTGCGCTCGATCGCCTGGACATCGCGCGGCTCGCCCACCACGCAAATGCGAGTGGTATCGCGCATCGGGTCCTGGCAGATGGAGCACTCGTCGGCCGTGGCGTAGTTAAAGCAACGGCTGCAAAAGTGGACCTCCTGCTTGACCTCCAGGATGGCCTCGGCCAGGCGGCGGGCCTCCTCGGCATCGGCCTCGAGCAGGTAATAGGCGATGCGCTGGGCCGACTTGGGACCAATGCCCGGCAGACGGCCCAGCTCATCGAGCAGTTTTTGCAGACTGTGATTCGCACTCATATATATGCGTGTCTTAGAACGGCATGCCCGGGATGTTGAGGCCGCCGGTGATGGCGCCCATCTGCTTGTTGGCGAGCTCGTTGACGCCGCGGACGGCCTCGTTGACGGCAGCCATGATCATATCCTGCAGCATATCGACGTCCTCGGGATCGAGGGCATCGGGATCGATGGTGAGGTTGACGAGCTCCATCTCGCCGTTAACGGTCACCTTGACCATGCCGCCGCCGGCAGAGGCGTCGACGGTCTGGGACTTGAGGTTCTCCTGCGCGGCGGCAAGCTGCTCCTGCATCTTGCGAGCCTGCTTCATCATCTGCTGCATGTTCATACCGGCCATGATGGCTCCTTTACGTGCGGCCGCACGCCGAGCTGCAAGGGCAGCCGGAGCACGGCGGGACTTTCAAACTCAAAAATCGTACCACGGCGCGAGGCCAGCGAGCGGGGCGGACGTGTTACCTCAGTCGATATACATGTCCTGGAGCGCAAGCCGCACCCATAGATTATGCAAAGTTGAATAATTCGCATCTGCATAATATTTAAAGCTAAATCTTGTAGAGCCGGAATCCGACATTTAATGCGTACCACTAAATGGCTAAATGCCGAGCCACTACTCGAGGCGGCGCACATGGCGGCAGGGTATAATTTGATTGCCATAGATAGTAATTTGGAGGTGCCCCATGAATGCCCCCAACGCGCTCCAAAACATCCGCTCAAAACACCCCGTTGCATATGTGGTTCTCTATCTCTTTGTCGGCTGGGCATTGCTGGTTGTCATCACCCATGCCATAGCTTTTGGAGCAGAACTGCTGATAGCCAGCTCGGACCAGCCCGTCGTCAAATGGGAGACGACCGATGAGTGCACCGACGGAACCCGAACCGTCTACTACAACAGCCCGTCCCTCTATCAAGAGTTCAAGGTCAAGATAAAGGACTTCAAGATTGTCGATGCCGAGCTAGGCGTTTATTTGGCAATCGGAGCAACCATTAACGCCGAGCAAGTCGAGTACACGGACAGCCATGCGACGTATCGTATCGACCTCAGCATCCTAGGCCGACCGTCACGCACCTGTCTGCTCAAATGCGACATACGCGGCACCACACTACACATGTCCGAAATACAGATGCGCCCGGACAAGGGGTCCTCTTCTTGAGCAGTATACCCGCCTGCGCAGCTACTCCACCGGCTTGAAGATGGTGGCCTGGCCAAAGACGCTGCGGATGAGGGCCTTGGCCTCGTCCTCGGTCTGCGGGATGCTCGGGGCTGCGCCCTGATGGCCGAAGGGGCTGCCAGCACCGGGATTGGATTCCCAGGGAGCGGCGGGGACGTCGTCGTTTGCAGAGGCTGCGGGTGCCACAGCAGCGGCCTTGGTCGCGGACGCCGCACCCGGCACGTCGAACGGGGGCAGATCGTCCCCGCCGGCATCGGCAGCAAAACCACCGACCATAGCATCGTCGTAGGGCACCTGCTCGGATTCCCATGGCGCAGCCTGCGCAGGCGGCTGAGTCATGGGGACGGACGCGCGCTCGGGCGCTCGGGGCGCGGGCTCGGTCGGGAGCTTGCCCGTGGCAGGAGCACCGGCAGGGTTGTCGGAGCGCAGCCAAGGGGCCTTGGCCAGGTCGGATGACTTGGGCGCAGGCGCGGCAGCGGACTTGGGCGCGGGGATCGGAGCAGCCGGTTTGGGCGCAGCGGGTTCAGGCGCCGACGGGGTCGGTGCCGCTACCGGCGCCGCTTTTGGCTGCGTCGCGCTGGCGCTCGAGGATGCAGGGGGCACCGAGGACACGGGTTGCGGGTCCGCAGATACCGCAGCCCGTGCAGATGGAGAATGCTCCTCATGTTGAGGAGCCGGCGTGCCACCCCCATCCAGGACATAGTCGACGGTACGACGACCGAAGACCGCGCAGACCGTCGGCAGGACCACCGACTGCGTATCGGCGCGACCGAGCATCTTGATGGCAAAAGTCGAACCCGCGGGGAACGAGACCGTGAGCTTGGAGCCGTCGTCGACCGTGGCGCGGGCGTTGAGCAAAAGCCCTGCGTAGGAGGCCTGACGAGCCTTGACGCGCTCGACGACCTCGGCCCATTTGCGCTGGAGCTCGCCGGCGTCCTCAACCGCGGGGGTCTCGGCAGCACCGGCGGCGGCAACCTGGGCGGCGTTGTTGGGCTTGGACACCGACACGGTCGATGCAGCAGGCGCGGAAGCCGGAGCCGCAACGGGCTGAGGTGCAGGCGTTACAGGTCTGGGCGCCGGCGCAGGAGCCGCGGACTTGGGCGCAGGCTGGGCAGCCGGAACAGCAGCGCCGCGGTCCCAAGGCATACCGCCCTGGCGCGCGGACGTAGCAGCGGGGGCAGCGGATGCCGCCGGAGCGGCAGCACGAGCGCCCGAAATGAGCGTCGGCTGTTGGGCAGCAGCGGGTACGGATGCTGCAGGCGCGGCGGCCTGAGCAGCAGCCACGCTCGCCGGCACGGCGCCGTTGGCAATCATGGCCTCCAGGCGTGCCACGCGCTCGGCCAATGCCTCAATCGTTAAATCGGCCTCGGGACGCGCCAGACGCGTGCAGGCAATCTCGAGCACCAGGCGCACGTCGCTCGCGCCCCTCATCTCCAGTGCGGCATCGTCGAGCACCGTCAGCACGCGGGCCAGGCGGTCGGCAGGATGCTCGCCAAAGGCAGCGGCCTCGGCAGCAAGCGCCTCGGCCTGCTCGGAGCCGCCCTCAAACAGCTCGGCACGGGCACCGGCAACGCAGGCAACGTACACGTCGCGCACATGCGCCACCAGGTCGCGCGTCAGCTCCAGCAGGTCATTGCCCTCCTCGACCTGCGCACGGATCAGTCCATAGAGCTCGGCAACATCGCGATCGGCAATGGCGCGGGAAAACTCGCCCAGAATCTGGTCCGAAACCTCGCCCAAAAGCGAGCGGGCGTCGTCCGCATGCACAGAACCGTTGCCAAAGACGCTCAGCTGCTCCAGCGTGGAAAGCGCGTCGCGCATACCGCCCTTGGCATGGCGCGCCACAATGGCGAGTGCCTCGTCGTCGTAATCGAAGCCCTCCTGCTCGCACACGTAAGACAGGCGATGCTCGATATCCTCGTTGCCGATGCGGTGGAAATCGAAGCGCTGGCAGCGTGAGAGAATGGTCTCCAGAATCTTTTGTGGGTCGGTGGTGCACAGCACAAAGATCACGTGTGCCGGCGGCTCCTCGAGCGTCTTGAGCAGCGCGTTAAACGCCGCCGTCGTGAGCATGTGGACCTCGTCGATGATATAGATCTTGTACTTGCCGCGCACCGGGGCAAAGTTGACGGAGTTGATGATCTCCTCGCGCACGTTGTCCACGCCGGTACGGCTTGCGGCATCGAGCTCGTAGACATCCGGGTGGTTGCCCTCGGCAATGAGCTCGCACTCCTCGCAAGTACCGTCGGGCATGCAGCCGCTTGCACCCTCGGCGCGCGCCGCCTCCGCATTGCGGCACAGCAGCGCCTTGGCCAGGATGCGCGCCATGGTGGTCTTGCCCGTGCCGCGCGGTCCGCAGAACAGGTAGGCGTGGGACAGGCGCCCCTCGGTGATGGCGTGCTCGAGCGTCGAGACGATATGCTGCTGGCCCACCACGGAGTCAAAGGTGAGCGGGCGATACTTTCGGTACAACGATTCCATGGGTGCTCCCCCGGGTATACTGAGTCTTGTTGCCGCGGCGGCCATGCGGTCGCACGGCATACTGCATTCCATAATACCCGTACGGCGAGCCCGCCGCGATAGGAGTCCAAAGAGCATGGCAGACGCAGAGAGCAACCTCGTCCCCTCCGAAGCAGCCGACCAGGTCGAGGTCGCGCTCGAGGAGCAGGCCGCAGCCGACGACGGCATCCTGTACCTCAACGAGTACCAGTACGAAAACGACCTGGTCACCGACTTCGCCCGCCTGGTCGCCTCGCCCAGGCGTCGCGGCTCGCTGTATGTCGCCGCGGCAGTTGCCGCGCTCATCGGCATCGGCATGCTGGTGGCCGGCGGCAGCTGGATCAAGTTCGGCGTCGTGTTGATCGTGTTCGGCGCCTTTTTGGCCTGGTGGAGCAAGAACCTGCACCACACGCTCGCCCGCGACTTTATCGACGCCGTCGAGGCCGACGAGTCCATGGGTGGCCGCTATCGCCGCGTCGCCGCCAACGAGGACGGCCTGATGGTTTGGGGCAAGAGCGGCAAGTCGCAGTTCTTCCCGTTTGACAAGCTCGACCACGTACTCGACGGCGAGCGCATCTTTGTGGCCATGTTCGCCGACCAGGGCGTGACGATCCCCAAGGACACCTTCGTCCGTGGCGATGCCGAGCAGTTCGGTCCCTTCCTCAAGGCCCGCATCAACAAAAAACTCCGCATCGAGACCAAGAAGAAGAAAATGAAGGCCGAGAAGGCCGCCGCCGAGGCCAAGCAGGGCGACAAGCCCCAGGAGGCCAAGGGCAAGCAGCGCAAGCAGAAGAAGAACAAGAAGAATCGCTAGGCCGGACGCAGGGTCCAGACCCCAGACGGAGCTTAAATTGAATGTCGCCCATCTGCGCGTGCTACACTAGCAGCATCTATGCCACCGCGAACGGCTCGGTCCCGCGCCCGCCGCTCGCAAACGAACTTTAAACGCACGAGGGTTGGCCATGCCGCTTTTCTCGCAACATACCGCCCGGTTCTCGCCGGACGTTCCTTTGGAGGGCACCAGCTCTCGCGAGCTGCTCAAGCGGTACCAGCCGCTCGAGACACTTGCGACCGGCGGTTTTGGCTCCATCGAGATCTGCCGCGACACGCACCTGCGCCGTCGCGTCGCCATTAAGCGCATCCCCCTTATCAACGGTGCCGGCATGCCCGCCAGCGACATCATGGATGTCCTGCGCGAGGCGCATACTGCCGCTATGCTTCAACATCCCAACATCGTGCAGGTCATCGACTTTACGCACGACACAGCCTATGCCTACCTGGTTATGGAATATGTCGATGGCATGTCGCTGGCCGAGTTTTTGCATCGCGTGGACGGCCACTCACTTACCTTTGACGAGGCCGCGGCCATTGCCGATGCCCTGGGCCAGGCGCTCACCTTCGCCCATAGTAATGGCGTACTCCACCTGGACATTAAGCCCGCCAACGTGCTCATCGACCACTCGGGCAATGTAAAGCTCACCGACTTTGGCATGGCGCGACTGTCGTCCGCCGGTGGCTTTGGCGGCTCGCGCGGCGGCACCATCGGCTACATGCCGCCCGAGCAGCTCGATATCGAGACCGGCACGGTCGACGAGCGCGCCGATGTCTTTGCCCTCGCCTGTGTGATCTACGAGGGCCTGTGCGGCAGCGCTCCCTTTATGGCGGCCACGCCCGCCGACTCGCTCGACCGCATCATCGGCGGCGCCACCTATCCCAGCGAGCTGATACCACACTTTCCCCCGGGAGCCGAGAGCGCGCTCATGAGCGCGCTCTCCCCCATGCCGCAGGACCGCCCCAACAGCATCGAGGCATTTTGCGACCAGCTCCTTGCCGGTCTGGGCAGCGTGCGCGAGGGCCGTCGCAGCCTGGAGCAAATGGTTGGCGAGCTTTCGGATGACGAGCAGGAGCTCAACGATATCGAGCCGTCGCACTACGAGGACGACGCCATCGAGGTCGACCCCGCACTCGGCTGGGCGGGCACGCGCTGGAGCCATGCGCGCGACTACACCATGCGCGCTATCTCGGCGCTAACGTGCGGCACCTTTAGCTTTTTGCTGATGCAAACGGCCGGGGTCGCGGCGCTTCCCGGCCTGGTCATTGCGGCCATCGCGATCGGAGTGGCGGCTGGCCTGGCCCCCCAGATTGGCTCGGCCATCTCGGCTGTGGGCTTTTTGGTGCTCATGGCCAACGCCACCATGCAGGCACAGGGCATCCTGTCGATGCTGCCCGTCGCGGTGATCTTTGCCGCCGCCATGTCCGGTTGGTGGATCGCCTGGGGTCGCACCGAGACTGCCGCGAGCGCCACGCTCACCTGTGCACTCGCGCTTGGCTGTCTGACCGGCAATACCTTCCTGGCAGCTGGGGTCGCCGCCGGCGTCGCGTCATTTTGGCTCGGCCCGGCAAGCGCCGCCGCGGCAACGGGCATGGGCGCGCTTTTTGCCCGTCTGGCCACGGTCGCGCTTTCAGCCGGAGGCGTACTGGGGCTCGGTAACGTTGCCGCAGCGCTGGGAGACCCGCTCCTTTGGGCTGCCTTTGTGCTGGTCGCGGCAACTGCCGCGGCGTCATCTGCGCTGCTCAACGCCCATGCCAGGCGTGCCGAGCAGGGCTCGAACCTGGCTGCAATCGCTGCCATCGCCGGCTGCGGAATAGGCACCGCGGCGTCGCTCTGTCTTGCACACCATATGGAAATTGCCAGCCTTGCGGCCGCGGTCGTCGTCAAGGCGGCGGTTGCGGGAACCCTATCCTCTATAATCGTTGGGATATGCCTATATTTGCTCGGATACCAAAGAACCTATACGGAGAGTGATCTTTCGTGAACTTCCTGAACATCTTCGAGGACCACGTGGCCGGCATCTTCGGTGCCACCCGTGCCCCGTTCTCCTTTAAGAAGCTTGCCAAGCAGGCCGCTCGCGACATGGAGGATCAGACTCTGGTGATCAACGGCGTCAACAC
>DBFSET010000015.1:0-10474 GCA_048416615.1 Collinsella sp.
AGGCCTGCTTTGGAATTAACTGGCGGAGAGTCAGGGATTTGAACCCTGGAGACGCTTTTGACGCCTACACGATTTCCAATCGTGCTCCTTCGGCCACTCGGACAACTCTCCGTTAAATGCGAAAGTCAGTATACACGAGGAATCGCAAAGTGCAAACAGAAAAGTTGGCATTTTTTGAAACGCTTGGCTTCGTGACGGGATCTAGGAGGCCAAAAACGGGCTCTGACCAGCATGGCTGCATGCGGCAAATTGTTCAAAATGAGTATTTATAAACGACGTGGCAGCAATTTTAAAAATCTTTGAACGGTGTTGTGAACCACTGGTATGCACTTCGCGACCACAGCCTTGCAATTGCTGACCTGCGGGTTGATTTGCCTTGTCCCCGCAGCACCGTATCTTGCCCACAGATTCGTCAAGTATTTGGTCAGCATTTGGTTGGAAGACGCATGAAGTGCCGTGTGAGTATGGACATATGTGGAGGTCATGAGGTTGTAGCTGCATATTCTTGCAGCCTGGGAGGTTGAAAGATATTATTACCAAGTCTTTTCCTGCTTCAGGCGCACCTTCACGACCTGAAGCCACATTTGCCCAGAGGAGGTGACAATATGAAGGCTTATGAACTGCTGTTCTTTGTTGACCCGTCGCTCGACCCCGAGACTCGTCTCGCTGTTATGAAGCGTATCGATACCACGATCGCTGAGGGCGCTGGCAAGGTCGACTCCGTTGACGAGTGGGGCAAGCGCAAGCTCGCCTACGAGATCAACGACCTCACCGATGGTGACTACACCCTCATCAACTTCCACGCAGATCCTACCCAGATCGCCGAGCTTGATCGCGTCCTGCGCATCACCGACGCTGTGGTCCGCCACATGATCGTCCGTCGCGACGACCAGGAGTAAGACTGTCGTTTTGGACTGGGCTTGTGCCCCAAGAGGAAGTAGTGAGTTATGAGCATCAATCGAGTGAACATCACCGGTAACCTCACGCGTGATCCCGAGCTGCGCGCCACTGCCGGCGGAACCCAGGTTCTGTCCTTTGGCGTCGCCGTGAACGATCGTCGCCGCAACCCGCAGACTGGCGAGTGGGAGGACTATCCCAACTTTGTCGATTGCACCATGTTCGGCACGCGCGCCGAGGCCGTGAGCCGTTTCCTGGCAAAGGGAAACAAGGTCGCGATCGAGGGCAAGCTGCGCTACAGCTCTTGGGAGCGCGACGGCCAGCGCCGGAGCAAGCTTGAGGTCATCGTCGATGAGATCGAGTTTATGAGCTCCCGTGGTGGCCAGGGTGGCTACGATCAGGGCGGTTACGCCCCCGCAGCCCCTGCGCCCGCAGCACGTCCTGCCGCACCGGTGGCTACGCCGCCCGCGGTCGACGTCTACGATGAGGACATCCCGTTTTAAGGGCTGTTCACCTATTTTTGAGTGAGAGGCGGCTTCGGTTCGCCGAGGTTGCCAAACGAAAGGTATTTTGACATGGCTAATGATTTTTCTGCACGTCAGCCGCGTCGTAAGTACTGCCAGTTCTGCAAGGAGAACACTGAGTTCATCGACTATAAGGACACTCAGCTTCTCCGTAAGTACATGACCGACCGTGGCAAGATCAAGCCCCGTCGCGTCACTGGCGCTTGCACGCAGCATCAGCATGACATCGCCAACGCCATCAAGCGCGCCCGCGAGATGGCTCTCCTGCCGTACACCGTCCCCGTGGTTTCCTCTCGTGGCAACCGCGACCGCGGCTAAGAAGGGAGACGCATCATGAAGGTTATTCTTCTCGATGAGATCAAGGGCAAGGGCGGCGAGGGTGACGTCGTAGAGGTCGCTCAGGGTTACGCTGAGAACTTCCTGTTCCCCAAGAAGCTCGCTGTTGCCGCCACCAAGGGCAACCTCAAGCAGCTTGACGAGCGTCGCAACAACATCGCCAAGCGCGAGGCCGTCCGTCTGGCTACCGCCAACGAGACCAAGGCTGCCTTCGAGGGCAAGACGGTCACCGTTGACGTCAAGGTCGGCGACGAGGGCATCCTCTTTGGCTCCGTTACCGCCGCTATGATCGCTGACGCCATCAAGGCTCAGCTCGGTATGGACATCGACCGCAAGCGCGTCGAGCTCGGTAAGCCCATCAAGGTTGCCGGTGCCCACACCGTTGCCATCTCGCTGTACCGCGAGATCAAGGCCGAGGTTGTCGTTCTCGTTGGCGTTACCGCCGAGGAGCTCGCTGCCGAGGCTGAGGCTGAGGAGACCGCTGAGGTCGCCGAGGCCGAGACCGCCGAGGTCGAGACTGAGGCTGCTGCCGAGTAGCATTTGCTGCAACGCAACAATCTTGTTCTAAGAAGGGCGCTCTGGGAGACCAGGGCGCCCTTTTGTTTTCTACGCTCAGCGAGCGCCATGGCAGGCGTTATGGTGAAGTCCCAAATGCGGGACCGTTCATCCGTTTCGTTCGGTGATGATTGCCGGGGCGCGGCCCGTTTTGGGACTGTGGCTGATACTATGGATGCTCGCAAGCGATATGAATGAGGATGCTCATGGCATACGACGATAGGGAGACGGGGCTGACGGTCGAGGACCGTGGCTCCAAGTTGGGTCTCCCTCAAAACCAAGATGCAGAGGCCAATGTACTGGCCGCCATGCTGCTGTCGCCCGAGGTGGTCGAGGAGGCCCAGGTCGAGCTGCAGCCCGATGACTTCTACCGGCCCATTCATAAGACCATCTACACCGCGATGGTCGATATGTACAACAGCCGCATTCCCATCGACTCTATCTCGCTGATCGATTACCTGCGCAGCATCAACAAGCTTGATGCCGTGGGCGGCGAGGCCTACATTTTGGAGCTGATGGGTCAGACCCTGTCGCTCGTGAACTGGCAGCACCATGCCGCCATCGTCCGTCGCGACTCGATGCTGCGCGAGCTGATCGGTGCCACCAATGAGATCAACGCGATGGCCTATAACGCCCCCACCGACACCAAGGAGGTCGTGGAGCTGGCCGAGAGCAAGCTGCTTAAGGTCACGGCGCGCGAGGTCAAGTCGAGCTATAAGACACTGACCGAGTTTATGGTCGAGGCCTATAACGAGGCAGAGGAAGTGTGTAAGGCCGGTGGACAGGCCGCGGGCGTGCCCACCGGCTTCCCGTCGCTCGACCGCATGCTTATGGGTTTCCGCGAGGGCCAGCTCATCATTATCGGCGCCCGCCCTGCCGTGGGTAAGACGTCGTTCGCTCTGAACCTGGCGCTGAATGCCGCCGCTGCGGGCTATACCGTCGGCTTCTTTTCGCTGGAGATGTCGGGCAAGGAAATTGCCCAGCGCCTGATTTGCGCCTACGCCATGATCTCGATCAGCGACTTCCGTACGGGCCGCATTAGCCCCGAGCAGTGGGCCAATATCAACGAGGCCACGCAGACCTTGTCTAAGCTCGACATTCTGATTGACGATACGCCCGGCACCACGGTGACCGAGATCCGCGCCAAGAGCCGCCGCATGCTCCACAACAAGGAGAAGGCCATCATTATCCTGGACTACCTGCAGCTGGTGAGTCCTCCGCCGGGACGTCGCTCCGAGAGCCGTACCGTCGAGGTCTCCGAGATGTCGCGTGGTTTAAAGATCATGGCCAAGGAGCTTAAGATCCCGCTCATTGCGCTGTCGCAGCTGTCGCGTCAGGTCGAGTCCCGTACCGGCAAGCGCCCGCAGCTGTCCGACCTGCGTGAATCGGGCTCCATCGAGCAGGACGCCGACATCGTTATGTTCTTGGACCGCTCCGCCGATGAGGCCGAGGCCTCGCGTGACGATCGACCCGACGAGGGCGTTACGCGTATCGTCGTGGCCAAGAACCGTTCGGGCCCGATCGGTGACGTCGACCTGATGTTCCTGCCGGCATCCACCAAGTTCTATGAGCTTGATGGGGCGCATACCGAGGAGTAGGACAGGCGCCCGTTGCACGGGTATACTGGGAATGTTTTGTGCTTCTGCGTGCCGGCGTGGCGCGTAGACAGTCCATGAATGTAAGGAGTAAACATGCCGTCAACCGTTTTGGTCGGTGCCCAGTGGGGCGATGAGGGCAAGGGTAAGATCTGCGACCTGGTCGCCGGCGACTTCGATGCCGTCGTGCGCTATTCGGGCGGTAATAACGCCGGCCACACCATCGTCGTCAACGGCAAGAAGTACGGCCTGCACCAGGTGCCCTCCGGCATCATGTATTCCGACCATGTGTCGGTGATCGGTAACGGCTGCGTCGTCAACCCCAAGGTTGTTCTTGAGGAGATTGACATGTTCGAGGCCGACGGCATCACCACCAAGAACCTCAAGATTAGTGGCAACGCGCACATCATCATGCCGTACCACATCGATCTGGATGGTGCTTTTGAGCAGAAGCTCGGCAAGAAGAACATTGGTACCACCAAGCGCGGCATCGGTCCGTGCTACCAGGACAAGATGGCCCGCATTGGCCTGCGCATGCAGGACATGCTGGACGAGGCGCTGTTCCGCGACAAGCTGGAGACCGCTCTTGCCCGCGTGAATCCCGAGCTGGAGCTCATCTACCACCTGCCCACCTACACCGTGGACCAGATCTGCGACGAGTACCTGCCCATGGCCGAGCGCCTGCGCCCCTACATCACCGAGACGAGCCTGCTGCTCAACAACATGATCGACGAGGGCAAGGACCTGCTGTTCGAGGGCGCCCAGGCAACGCTGCTCGACATTGACCACGGCACCTATCCGTACGTGACGTCTTCCAACTGCACCGCCGGCGGCGCCATCACCGGCTCTGGCGTCGGTATGAAGAATGTCGACCGCGTGCTGGGCGTCATGAAGGCCTATATCACCCGCGTCGGTTCGGGCCCCATGCCCACCGAGCTTTCCTATGAGTCCGAGGCCGGCCATACGCTGACCGAGGAGGGCTATGAGTACGGCGTGACCACCGGCCGTCGCCGTCGCTGCGGTTGGTTCGATGGCCCCATCGCCAACTACGCCTCGCGTGTCAACGGCCTCACCGATATCGCCATGACCAAGCTCGACGTGCTTTCGGCCTTCGATACCATCAAGGTGTGCGTTGCCTACGACGTCGACGGCGAGCGTTACACGAGCGTGCCCGAGCATCAGGTGCGCTTTGAGCATGCCAAGCCCATCTACGAGGAGCTCCCGGGCTGGAAGTGCGATATCACCGGTTGCCGCAGCTTTGAGGAGCTGCCGCAGGAGGCTCAGGACTACGTGGCATTTATCGAGGATCTGGCACACACCCGCGTGACGTTCATTGGCGTCGGCGCCGGTCGCGAGCAGATCATCAACCGATTCTGGAAGTAATCGGCACTATTCGGTTATTGCGATATACCCCTTTGCAGCCCAGGCGGGCGGCCGAGGGGTATATTTGCTTTGTAATGGGTCCGCATGGTTGGCGGGCCGTTCATCCATAGAGGAGGCACCCTTGAAGGCGGACACTCAAACCATCGACATCCTGTTGTTGGGCAGCGGCGGCCGTGAGCATGCTCTGGCAGCAAAGCTCGCTGCATCACCGCGCGCCGGCAAGCTCTACATTGCGCCGGGTAACGGCGGCACCGCGAGCTGCGGCGAGAACGTGGTTCTCGACGATTGCGATCCTGCGGCCGTGGCGGCGTTTGCCCAGAGCCACGGATGCGGACTCGTGGTGATTGGCCCCGAGGCTCCGCTCGTGGCGGGCGTTGCCGATGCCGTGCGCGCGGCGGGCATTCCCTGCTTTGGCCCGGGTGCCGAGGGCGCTCAGATGGAGGGCTCCAAGCTGTTCTCTAAGCAGCTCATGGAGCGCGCTGGTATCCCGACGGCCGCCTACGGCTCGTTCACCGACGAGGCTTCGGCTCTCGCCTACGTGCGCGAGCAGGGCGCCCCGCTGGTCGTGAAGGCCGACGGCCTGGCCGCAGGCAAGGGCGTTATCGTGGCGACTGAGCTCGATCAGGCCGAAGAGGCCGTGCGCGAGTGTTTTGGCGGCACCTTTGGTGATGCCGGCAATACTGTGGTCATCGAGGAGATGCTGACCGGCCCCGAGTGCTCGCTGCTGGCCTTTACCGACGGCAAGACCGTGCGCCCCATGGCCACCTCGCAGGACCACAAGCGTGCGCTCGAGGGCGACCTTGGCCCCAACACCGGCGGCATGGGCGTTTACAGCCCGGTGCCCATCGTGACCGACGAGGAGCACGCCACGATGGTGAAGGTCATGGAGCAGACCGTGGCCGAGCTGGCTGCCGAGGGTATCGACTACCGCGGCTGCCTGTATGGTGGCTTTATGCTCACCCCCGCCGGCCCCAAGGTGCTGGAGTTCAACGCCCGCTTTGGCGATCCCGAGACGCAGGTCGTGCTGCCGCGCCTTAAGAACGATCTGGTCGAGGTTATGCTCGCCTGCGCCAACTGCGAGCTTGATCAGATTGAGCTCGACTGGCGTGACGAGTGGGCCGTGGCTGTTGTCCTGACGAGCGCGGGCTATCCCGGCAGCTACGAGAAGGGCAAAGTCATCACCGGCATCGCCGACGCCGAGGCCATGGAGAACGTGACCGTGTACCATGCCGGCACTGCCGTGGTGGACGGTCAGCTCGTGACCAACGGCGGCCGAGTGCTTGCCGTGACCGCGCTGGGCGACACGTTCGAGAACGCTCGCAACCTTGCCTACGAGGCCTGCGAGAAGATTGATTTTGAGGGCAAGACCCTGCGTCATGACATCGGCCTGCGCGCGCTGCGTGGCCGCGACGCCTGGGATGCCTAAAGTCCGAGAGGGATGAGACGGATGGACGAAAAGAACGAAGAGCTCGTGGACGCGCAGGTCGTCGAAGAGGACAGCCGCATGTATGGGCACGCCGAGGGCGAGCCTGGTGGCGAGGTCGCTGACGAGCCGGCGCTGGTGCTGGGCGACGACGACCCGCACGATGCCGAGCTGCACGAGAAGATTCTTTCGGAGGAGTGCGCCTGGAAGGGCAAGATCCTCGACGTCCACCGTCTTGAGGTTGAACTGCCCAACGGTCGCCGTAGCGCCCGCGATATCGTTCGCCATCCGGGTGCGGCGGCCGTTGTGGCACTGACCGAGAGCGGCAAGATCGTACTGGTGCGTCAGTACCGCACCGCCATCGACCGCGTGACGGTCGAGGTTCCCGCCGGCAAGCTCGACCCAGGCGAGGACCCGCTCGATTGCGCCAAGCGCGAGCTGCATGAGGAGACGGGCTTTAGGGCCGGTCGCATTCGCTTTTTGACGTCGATTGTCACGTCCTGCGGCTTCTGCGACGAGATCATTCACATCTACCTGGCCACCAAGCTCGAGTTTGATGCGCCCAACCCCGATGATGACGAGTTCGTCAACGTGGATCTGGTGCCGCTGCACGAGCTGATCGACGCCGTGCTCGACGGTAAGATCGAAGATGCCAAGACCGTCGTGGGCGCCTTGGCCTGCGATAGCATCGCGCATCGCCTTGGGGGCGCGGAGCTTTAACGAGTGGGGATAGCCCTGGGGCAAGTACTGCTGATTGCTTTGTCCCAGGGCCTTACGTTGCTGATATATCTTTGAGGATCACATGCTGAAGAGGTTTCTTTCGTATTACAAGCCCCAGATGGGGCTTTTTGTTGCCGATACTGTTTGCGCCCTGGTGCTTGCCGCCATCGACCTGGCGTTTCCTATTATTCTGCGCAATCTGACTGGTGGGCTCTTTACCCAGGGTCAGGCTGCTATTATGCAGGCGCTCGGTATGATCGCGGTTGGTCTGGTGCTGATGTATGCCATCCGTTGCGCCTGTCGCTACTTTGTGAGTTACTGGGGCCACGTGATGGGCGCGCGCATGGAGTCCAAGATGCGCGAGGACCTGTTCGATCAGTACGAGCGCTTTAGCTTTGCGTACTTCGATCGCAACAGCTCGGGTGACATGATGAGCCGCGTGGTCAACGACCTGTTCGATATCTGCGAGGCGGCACACCACGTGCCCGAGTGGATTATCATCTGCGGCATCGAGATCGTCGGCTCGTTTGTGATCCTCTTTGCTATTGCCCCGGTGCTGGCGCTTGCTATGGCCGTGGTGACGGCGGTGTTTGCGGCCATCATGTTTTGGCAGAACATGCGCATGCGCGAGGTCTTTAGCGACAACCGCAAAAAGATCAGCGGTATTAATGCTCAGCTGCAGGATTCGCTGGCCGGCATGCGCGTGGTCAAGAGTTTTGCGAACGAGGAGGCTGAACGCTCCAAGTTCCGCGCCTCCAACGACCGCTATCTTTCGTCCAAAGAGAATATGTATCACGCCATGGGCGTTTACACTGCGACGTATGGCCTGCTCTCGGGCGTGTTGTACGTGATCGTGGTGCTGCTGGGTGGTTGGCTGGTGGCGCAAGGCCAACTGCAGGCGGTCGATATGGCGACCTTCGCGCTCTACATTTCACTGTTCTGCACGCCGCTCGAGACGCTCGTCAATTCGGCCGAAACGTATCAGAAGGCCATCGCCGGCTTTAAGCGCATGGACGAGGTGCTTTCGACCGCCCCGGATATCCAGGATAAGCCGGATGCCGCGGACCTGCAGGTGACGGCAGGCGCGGTTGAATATCGCGACGTGTGCTTTAGCTACGAGGATGTTGAGTTGGGCGAGGGCGGCGCCGACGGACGCCCTGTTATCGACCATATGAATCTGTCCATCAAGCCCGGACAGACCATTGCCCTGGTTGGCCCCTCGGGCGGCGGCAAGTCTACGACTTGTTCGCTGCTGCCGCGCTTTTACGACGTGGCGGACGGATCCATCAGCATCGACGGCCAGGACGTGCGCGACGTGACGCAACAGAGTCTGCGCCGCGCCATTGGCCTGGTGCAGCAGGATGTCTATCTGTTTGACGGTACGATTGGCGAGAACATCGCCTACGGCAAGTCGGGCGCCACGGCAGAAGAGATCGCCGAGGCGGCCCGCCGCGCCAATATCGATACCTTTATCGAGTCGCTTCCGCAAGGCTACGACACCGTGGTGGGCGAGCGCGGCAGCCGTCTTTCGGGCGGCCAGAAGCAGCGCGTAGCCATTGCGCGCGTGTTTCTCAAGAATCCCAAGATCCTTATTTTGGATGAGGCGACGAGCGCTTTGGATAACGAGAGCGAGGAGGCGGTCCAGGAGTCGCTCGAAGAGCTGGCACGCGGCCGTACCACAATCATCATCGCCCACCGCCTTTCGACCATTAAGCATGCTGACGAGATTGCGACCGTTGAGCATGGTCGCGTTGTGGAACGTGGCACGCACGAGGAGCTTCTCGCCCGTGGCGGCACCTATGCCCGTTACTATCGAATGCAGTTCGAAGGTGCGCGTGCGCACGAGCTCGACTGATTGATATGACAGGAAGTTTATGGCTGACAAGAACCCTTTGACTCCGGAAGAAGTGACGGAGTTATTCTCCGAAATCGATGCATCCGGCGTCTTGGATCCTACGCTTGCCAAAAAGCGTACCGAGCGCATGCGCGAGAAAGAGGCCGCGGCCAAGCGCGGTGACAAAGCGGCGCTAGCGCAGCTGCGCAGCGAGGACCGCGCGAGCCAGGCAAAACATATCGACCCGCTGTCCGAGGACGATCCTTCGGGTTCGCAGGTGAGCCATACCATTACGAAGACTGCCATGGCCGTGGTTATCGGCATCTTGGTGCTGATCGTGGGCATGCAGATTGGCTACGGCGTGATGCGTCGCCTGAATACCGCCAACCTGTCCGAGAGCGTTTCGGTCGATACCGTTTCGACGGCGCTGAAGGGCGGCCTTGAGTGGGGCAACGGCTTTACGCAGTTTCCGCTCGACTTTACCGTCGATGAAGCCGATGAGCGTACGGGCACGGTCGAGGTGACGGTGTTGGACACATCGTCTGCCAACGAGCTCGAGCTGCTGTCCAACGGGCAGATCCAGGCCGCGGCGCTTGCGACCAACGCGCTGCTCAACGATAAGATCGACCGCGTGGTGTATAACGTTCACGCCTATATCGACGAGGATAGCAACATTCAGCACGATTCCTTCTTTGGCATGTTCCCCGCGCGGGGCCACCAGAGCGCCATTTTGACGTTCGTGTGGACCAAGAGCTCATCCAACGCCACGAGTATCGACTGGAAGATGCGCATCGTGAGTATGGATGACACCATCGCCGAACGCATTCAGAAGCAGGTGAACTCGGTGTCGTCGTTGATTGAGGACCCGGTGGTTAGCCAGACCAAGATTGACGAGGAAAAGGCCGAACGTGACCTGGAGCATCGTCTGCATGGCCGCGAGATTTTCCGCGGTGGCAAGCCCGATCGCTCACCGTCCGATTTGCTGGAGCAGGATAAATAAGACGCCATCATCCCGCGTGAGCCAAGCGCCCGCGCGGGATGATTTTTCTGGGACGGGGATTAAATAAGGCTCTGTTAGACCAGGATTGACATACATGTGTCCCCACGGTGCCATATCGTTGACCCCATAGACCGCGATGATGGGGGCAGCATGAACGCCGAAGACCTGGTCCTCAACTTCAAGAAGGGCATGGCGAACCTCAGCAAG
>DBFSET010000016.1:0-25003 GCA_048416615.1 Collinsella sp.
AGTTCGTTGACGACAAAGGTGTTCTTGAGCGCTTGGCTGCCACCAAGACCGAGGCCAAGGCCATCATGCGCGAGTTTATGGCGCTCGAGCAGGGTGTGACCATTCCCTCCAACGCCATCATCGATGTTCAGGTCAAGCGTATCCACGAGTACAAGCGCCAGCAGATGCTCGCGCTCTACATCATCTGGAAGTATCTCGACATCAAGAACGGCAATAAGCCTAAGCACCCCGTCACCATCATCTTTGGCGGCAAGGCGGCCCCTGCCTACACCATCGCCCAAGACATCATTCATCTAATCCTGACGCTGTCCCAGTGGATAGCAAACGACCCCGACGTGGCCCCCTACCTGCAGGTTGTCATGATCGAGAACTACAACGTCACTGCTGCCGAGCGTGTGATTCCCGCTGCCGACATCTCCGAGCAGATCAGCCTGGCCTCCAAGGAGGCGAGCGGCACTTCCAACATGAAGTTCATGCTCAACGGCGCCCTGACCCTGTGCACGCTCGACGGTGCCAACGTGGAGATTGCCGAGCTCGTGGGCGACGAGAACATCTATACCTTTGGCGCCTCGTCCAAACAGGTCGAGCAGCTCTACGCCGACAGCACCTATGACGCCGGCGCGCTCTACCGCAAGCCCGGCATCAAGCTGCTGGTTGACTTCATCACCAACCCCGCCTTTATGGCGACCGGCAACGCGGAGCGCCTGCAGCGTCTGCACGACGACATCAAAGGCAAGGACTGGTTTATGGCCCTGCTCGACATTGAGGAGTACATCCAGACCAAGGAGCGCGTGCTGGTCGACTACGAGGACCAGGACGCCTGGATGCGCAAGGCGCTGATCAACATCGCCAACGCCGGCACCTTCTCGTCCGACCGCACGATCTCCCAGTACAACGACGAGATCTGGCACCTGGACTAACCCATTCCCCTTACCCATCCTCTTGAGGAACGGAGTCGTGGCAACACGGCTCCGTTTTTTGTGCCCGTACGTTGCCCCTGTGAACCGCCTCGACTAAATCGTCTCAATCTGTAACATCTAACGTCCGAAATCCGCCCTTACTGTTACAGATCGAGACAAATGGATAAGCCGGCTAAAACAATCTCGATCTGTAACAGGTAACTGCCGAAATTAGTCCTTCGTGTTACAGATCGAGACGGAAGGACAGGCGGCTCAACTCAATCTCGTTCTGCAACATCTAAAGCCAATTCGATCCTCTACTTGTTACAGATCGAGACAAACGACCGACCAGACAACCCCGGCACAAAGAAAGGCTCCCCTCTCGCCCAGTGGACGGGAGGGAAGCCTTATATGTGACCACGGCAAAAGGATGGCAATACCGCAGTCGCCCAAAGGGAGGGCCTGGATGTACCGGGCCTAGATAAGGTTCTTACCAGACACCTTATCGAAGAGATGGGTCGCGTTCTTCTCGAACTTGAACCAGATGGTGTCGCCCGCCTTGAGCGCACCCTTGGCCTCAAGGTCGACAACGGGAATGATCAGGACGAACTGGCCATCGGGAGCGGTCACGTGGACATGCTCGGTCGAACCCATGAGCTCGGTCACCTCGACGGTGCCCTGGAGCGCACCCTCCTCGCCCTTGTCGGCAAGCAGAATCTGCTCGGGGCGCACGCCGGCCGTGATCTCCTTCGCGTCGCCGCCGTCCCAGTTGAGAGCAAGCTGAGCGCAGGTCTCGGGGGCGAGCGCCACGTTCATATCCTCGGTCTTGACGGTGAAGCCGTTGCCCGAGCGCACCAGCTGGGCATCGAAGAAGTTCATCTGCGGCACGCCGATAAAGCCGGCGACGAAGATGTTCGCGGGGTGACTGAAGACCTCCTGCGGCGTGGCGATCTGCTGGACGACGCCGTCCTTCATGACCACGATGCGGTCGCCGAGAGTCATGGCCTCGGTCTGATCGTGGGTAACGTAGATAAAGGTGCCCTTAATCTCGTGACGCAGCTTGATGAGCTCGGCACGCATCTGGTTACGCAGCTTGGCGTCCAGGTTGGACAGCGGCTCGTCCATCAGGAAGACCTTGGGGTCACGCACGATGGCGCGGCCGATAGCGACACGCTGGCGCTGACCGCCAGAGAGCGCCTTGGGCTTACGGTCGAGGTACTCGGTAATACCCAGGATCTCGGCAGCGGAGCGAACCTTGCGGTCGATCTCGTCCTTGGGGACCTTCTTGAGCTCAAGCGTAAACGCCATGTTCTCGTACACCGTCATGTTGGGGTACAGAGCATAGCTCTGGAACACCATGGCGATGTCGCGGTCCTTGGGAGCGACGTCGTTGACGCGCTTGCCGTCGATGAGCACGTCACCCGAGGTGATGTCCTCCAGGCCGGCGACCATGCGCATCGTCGTGGACTTACCGCAGCCAGAGGGGCCAACGAGGACGATGAACTCCTGGTCGTGAACGGTGAGGTTAAAGTCCTCTACAGCGAGCACGCCGTCCTCGGTAACCTTGAGGTTGTGCTTCTTCTCCTCGGTCTTCTTCTTTTTGCCAAAGAAGCCCTTCTTTTTGGACTCGTTGTTGGGATACACCTTCTGAACATGTTTGAGAACGATCTCGGCCATGTCTCTACCTTTCGATACGCGGCGCCGCGCTGAGGGGCGCCGCTAAAACTTGCAAAACAGTTACGGCATCAGCCCTTGACGGCACCTGCCACCACACCGTCGATGATGTACTTCTGGCAGAGGATGTACATGATGACGATGGGGACAACGACCATCATGATGCAGGCCATCATGGGGCCGAGCTCGACGTGGCCGTAGCCGCCGCGGAAGTACTGAATCAAGATAGGAATGGTCTTGTACTTGGTGGAGTCGAGCGTAAGGTAGGGCAGCAGGTAGTCGTTCCAGACCCACATGGTCTCGAGGATGCCGACCGAAAGATAGGTGGGCTTCATGATGGGGAGGACGATCTTAAAGAACACCTGGACCGGGTTGCAGCCATCAATCATGGCCGCCTCTTCGATCTCGAGCGGGATGTTCTTTACAAAGCCCGCGAACATAAAGACCGCCAGGCCCGCGCCAAAGCCAAGGTAGATAAAGCAGATGTTGAACGGCGTGTTGAAGCCGATGCGGTCCGCCAAATTGGACAGCGTGAACATGAGCATCTGGAAGGGCACGACCATCGAGAACACGAACAGGTAATAGAAGAAGTTCGAAATCTTGCTGTTGACGCGCACTACGTACCAAGCGCACATGGAGCAGCACACCAAAATCAGAACGACCGACGTGACCGTGATGATGAGCGAGTACATAAACGCCGAGGCAAAGCCCTGCTCGTTAAGAGCGTGCACGTAGTTTGCAAGGCCGTTGAACGTCTCAGGCGTAAGCAAATCGAACGCCGTGGTGGTGCTGATTGCAGTTCCCTTTTTAAAGGAATTGAGCGCAATCATGAACACGGGGTAGATCCACGCGAGCGACAGAATCGTAAAGAAAATCGAGAGCGCGCGGTTAATAGCCTTATCGCGTTTCATTACTGCTGCACCTCCTTGGACCTCGTGGCCTTAAGCTGAATCATGGAGATTGCTACGACCAGGATGCAGAAGATAACCGCCTTGGCCTGACCGATGCCCTGCCATGCGATACCGGCACGCGAATAGAACGTGTTGTAGATGTTCAGGGCGAGCATCTCGGTGGAGTGCGCAGGGGCGCCGCCGGTAAGGGCGAGGTTCTGGTCGAACAGCTTAAAGCCGTTGGTGATGGACAGGAACAGGCAGATGGTGATCGTCGGCATCAGATTGGGGATCTTAACCTTCCAAAACGTCTGCCATGCCGTGGCGCCGTCGACCTTGGCGGCCTCGATGTAGTCGGACGGAATGGACTGCAGACCAGCGATGTAGATGATCATCATGTAGCCGACCTGCTGCCACAGGGTCAGGATGATAAGGCCCCAGAAGCCAGCAGCAGAGTTAAGGGCGATAAGGTCGGCGCCGATGTTGGAGAGCAGGCAGTTGATCAGAATCTGCCAAATGTAGCCCAGCACGATGCCGCCGATCAGGTTCGGCATAAAGAAGATCGTACGGAAGATGTTGGTGCCCTTGAGTGCCTTGCGGGTGAGCGCCTGCGCGATGGCGAGGGCGATCACGTTGATGAGCACCGTCGACAGGAAGGCAAACGCCACCGTAAAGAAGAACGACGTGGCAAACTGCGGATCGGACAGCGCGCGTACGTAGTTCTCGATACCGACAAAGTGCGCGTTACTAATGATAATAAACTGGCAGAACGAGAGATAGAAGCCCTGGATAAAAGGGATCACGAACCCGATCATAAACGCCAGACACGTGGGCAGCATAAAGAGCGGCCACCAGCGCTTGAGTGCTTTGCCCATAAAAGGGTCCTTTCAATATGCAGGGGGCGGGCAAACCAACGTCTGCCCGCCCCCTGTCGCTAATCAGATAGCTTGGGCAGCAACTGCTTACTCGGAAGCGGCCTTCTCGGTCTTCCAGCCATCGACGAAGGCGTTCTTGACGCCGTCCCACTTGCTGTTATCGGCAGCGTAGGCAATCAGAGCCTGCTTGAGGTTCTTCTTCCACTCCTCGGAGGGAATGTAGACGAAGTCCCAAGCGACGGTCTTCTTGCCGTCCTTGGCCATGGCAACGGCCTGCTGCGAGAAGACGTTGGTGGTCTCCTTGGCGCTCTTGAACGGAGCGGTCAGACCCATCTTGTCGGCGATGATGCTGGTCGGGGTGTCAGCGGTGACGCACCAATACATGAAGTCCTCGGTGGCCTTCTGGGCATCCTCGGAAGCCTGGGAACTGACGCACCAGTAGTTCTCACCGCCGGAGCACAGGCCCTGGTTCTCCTCGCCGTCAACACCGATGTAGATGGGCATCATGCCAATCTGATCGTCGGTCATGCCGGCCTTGACGAGGTCAGAGTAGGCCCAAGAGCCGTTCTGGTAGAAGACGGCCTTGCCGGTTGCGAACTCGTTGGTGGCGTCGTCGCCGGTCTTGGAAGCAAGCTGCGAAGGATCGCAGGTGGAGTCGGTGATGTACAGGTCGAAGATCTGCTTGTAGTTGTCGAGGAACTCACCCTTGATCTCGTCGTCCTCCTGGTTGTGCTCCTTCTCAAACTCGTAGTAGAGCGGCATGTTGGCAAGGTGGGTGGTGTAGCGCCAGCTGGAGGAGTCGTCCATGCCGGCGGAAGTGAAGGCACCCTCGACACCAAGCTCGTCCTTGCGGGCCTGGATGTCGTCGGCACAAGCCTTCAGCTTGTCGAAGGAGTTGATGTCCTCGGCCTTGTAGCCAGCCTTCTCGAGCAGCTGCTTGTTGTAAATAATGCCGAAGCTCTCCTGAACCCAGTCGATGCACACATCCTTGCCGTCGGACTGCAGAGCCAGGGAGTCGTCAATGAGCTCACCGCGGAGCTTGGTATCGGACAGGTCGGCGCAGTAATCCTTCCAGTTCTTAAGACCGGTGGGGCCGTTGACCTGGAACAGGGTCGGAGCGGAGCTCTTGGACATCTCGGACTTGAGCTTCTCCTCGTAGGTGTTGGAGGCGGCGGTCACGATCTTGACCTCGACGCCCTTCTCCTTCTTGTACGCCTTGGCGATCTCCTTCCACTCCTTGTCGACCTCGGGCTTGAATTGGAGGAAGTAGACCTCGGCAGCGTCACCAGAAGCAGAGGAGCCGGAGCCGGCGGAGCCACCGCAGCCCACGAGACCCAGACCAAGAACCGCAGCCGCGGAACCAGCAAAGCCCAGGAACTGCCTTCTGCTCATTTCGTTCTTCATTACAATCCACCCTTTCACACCGTGGCGGCACCCTTTGCCGCCGCCTTCGGAGATTGGCTCGGGGACTTTGCCCCTTTTGCTGATTTGTACAATACGCTATTTGGCTAGTTGTTTGAACAAGTATTACTAGAGCGGTAGAAAAACTTCGGTGAACGGTAATTTCAACTTGATACTTGACAAGTTTTGTATAAACAATTATTTGTTATCTAATGCAGAGAAAACGCCCGGTCAAGCCGATGTATCGTCGGTTTGACCGGGCGTTTTCGCTTTGATGGCATGAGTCTCGTCAGGCTGCGAGCTAGCCGGCTATCGCTTGGAGTTGACGCGGTAGTGGAAGATCTCGGGATGCGTGCGGGCATGCGTGACCTCGAACAAGATGCCGTCCGAGGTGTACGACTGGCTCTCCATGACGGCAACGCAGTTGTATTTGCCGAGGTCAAGATAACTGCAGTCCTCATCGTTGGCAAGCTCGACGCTCACCGTACGGCGACTCGCCATCACCTTGACGCCGCGTTTGTGCTCCAGATAGTCGTAAATTGACTTTGCGGCGATCTCGGGCGTCAGACCCTTGGCGATCGACTCCAAAAAGTAGCCGTGGTCCACCTGGCGAGCATTGCCGTTGAGGCTTCGGACACGCACTACACGAATCAGCTCCTCGCCCACCTTAAAGCCCAGGCGACGAGAAAGTTGCTCAGTGCAAATCAAATGTTCAAAAGACTTAACGTCCGTCGATGCAACGGCATTGTTGCGCTTTGCAAATTCGCCAAACGACTCGACTTCCTCGAGTGCGCCCAGCATGTCGGTTTCGCCCTTGAGCCAAATAACGCGCACGCCCTTGCCGTGTATAGGCTGCACAAACATCTGATCGGCCAGCATGCTCAAGGCGCGTCGAACGGTATTGCGCGTGCAGCCAAACTCCGCGGTCAGCTCGGCTTCGGTTGGCAGCATCTCCTGAAACGCATAGGTCCCGTTAATGATGCGCGAACGGATCTCGCGGTAGATTCCTTCGTAAATCGCTTTTGGCATGACTTCACCTCTAATGAATATGTATGGCTAGGCACGATAGCATTTCTTTGGGTTGTTTAAACCGTCTATCGGCAAAGCACCGATTATTTACCGTCGACGGTTCCCCCGACACCCAGATCGGATCGAATCAAAACCGTCAATGCGGCAAGCAGTCAGTCCTCTACAATGAGTTCATTGTTTAAACGTTCTTGCTCGCACAGCATGTTGCATCCGGAAGGCATATTATGCTGCAGAAAATCCAACGTTTTGGCGGAGCCATGTTCGCGCCCGCCATGTTGTTTTCCATATCGGGTCTTATGGTCGGCGTCTCCGCCCTCGCAACGTCTGCGGATATCGTCGGCGACCTCGCCGTATACGGAACCCCTTGGTACGTTTTTTGGACTATCATCCAGCGCGGCTCGTGGACGGTCTTTAAACGACTTCCGCTCCTTTTTGCCGTAGCGCTGCCCATCGGCCTTGCCCAAAAGCAACCAGCACGCTGCTGCCTCGAGGCGCTCGTGGCCTATTTTGCCTATTGCTTCTTTTTGAGCGAGATCATCAAGCTGAGCGGAGACAACCTTGGACTTAAGTACCCGTCGTCTTTGACCTCCGCTAGCGGCATCACCATCATCGACGGCATCAAGACACTCGACACCGGCATTATCGGCCCGCTGGCGGTGTCGGCAACCGTCGTCGCCATCCATGACCGCTTCTACGATGCCAAGGTTCCCGATTGGCTCGGTACCTTCTCGGGTTCCTCGCTGGTCTACCTCATCAGCTTTTTTGCCGTGTTCGCCCTTGCCGCCATCTCGGCCGCCATCGTGCCCTTCGTATACGCAGCGACCGAAACGCTGCGCCACGCACTTGCGGGCGTCGGCCCCTTCGGCGTGGGTATCTTTGTGTTTTTGGAGCGAGCACTCGAGCCCATGGGGCTGCACCATCTGCTCTACATGCCGATCTACTACGACAACCTGGTCATTAACGACGGCATCTACGCCACGTGGAGCAGCTTGCTCCCCATCCTCTCCCATAGCACGCGCCCCCTTAATGAGCTTGCGCCGTGGGCCGGTTTTACCGCCACCGGCTGGGTCAAGCTCTTTGGCCTTCCCGCCATCGCAGCCGCATTCTACTCCACCGCAAAACCCGAGCGCCGCGCCGGCCTCAGGGTCATCCTTGTTCCCGCCATCATCGCCTCGGTGGTTTGCGGCGTTACCGAGCCACTCGAGTTTCTCTTTATGTTCACCCACCCCGGGCTCTTTTTTCTCTACGCCGTCTTATCGTCTTGCCTTGCCACAACCATGAATCTCTTTGGCATCGTCGGCATCTTCTCGGGCGGCCTCATGGAGATGGCAGCCTTCAACTTTATTCCGCTCATGCGCATGCATGCCGGTGCCTATCTTTTGGCGCTCGGTATCGGCCTTGCCTTTAGCCTCATCTTTTTTGTGAGTTTTCGAGCACTCATCTTGATCTATGACCTTAAGACGCCGGGCCGCGAGGATCATGTCGCCAATCGCGCGGCAATCGATCATTTAACGGGAAGCGGCTTTGCCAAAGAGCAATCTCCCAATGACGAGGCCAATAGTCAATCCGATCAAGATCACGTCCTCGCCGAGCGGGTAATTCAGCTTTTAGGTGGCGTTGGCAATATTGCGGGCGCAACCAACTGCGCCACGCGCCTGCGCGTCGAGGTCGCAGACCCTTCCATCGTTGCAGATAACGCGTCGTTTGTCGCGGCGGGCGCCAAAGGCCTCATCATTACGGGCAAGACCGCCCAGGTGGTCATCGGCATCTCCGTTCCCCGCGTTAAAGAGCATTTTGACCAGATCATGGGCCTCGAGCCGGAATTTGCGCCCACCACCTCGGCCTCCTCTGCCGCCGGCCCAACCCACAAGCACGGCGATATCTGCTTCTTCGACATCGACGGTACGCTCGCCTGGCAAGATCCCAGACTTGCCCAGGAGCTTCCCGAAGACGAGCGCGATCTGTCCCCCTATCCCAACGAGGCGGTTTCGCAGGCAATCCGCGAGTTTGTCGCCAACGGCAACATGGCCTTTATCTGCACGGGACGCACCCTGAGCTGCATCCACCCCAAACTTCTTGAGCTGCCGTGGACCGGCATCGTCTGTCTTGCGGGCGGTTACGCCGAGATCAACGGACGCGCAATTCGCGATCTGTCGATGACGCCCGGCATGCTGCAGCGCCTTGCCCCCTATCTTGAGCAGTCGGGCGAGGTCATCCGCTTTGAAGGCCTCAACGGCGTCGTGCGCATGAGTGCCGATGCCCCCGATGCCCCCGGATACGCGCGCACCCTGGGCGACGCAGTCACGCAGCTGCAACATTACAGTGCCTACAAGATCTTGATGTCTACATCGCTCGCTAACCACATCGCTCAAGATAAGGCACTTGAGCCGCTGCTGTGCTTTAACGAGCTCGAACTCGAGGTAACCGAAATCTCGCCCCGCGAATGCACGAAGCGTGGGGGCATCCAGTCTGTACTCGACGCCCTCGATCCCCACCACGGAACCGTATACGGCATCGGCGACGCCAGCAATGACGTCTCGCTGATGAACGCCGTCGATGTCGGTATCGCCATGGGTAATGCGCCGGACTATCTCAAAAAGCGCGCCGACTACATCACCGACTCGGTCGACAAAGATGGCGTCGTCAAGGCGCTCGAGCACTTTAGGCTTATATAAGCAGCCGGCACGCGCACACGTCCCGTTTCCCCAAATCGCCAAAACAGACGCGCCGGCAACTCCAATGTGGCAATATGGTATCTGCACACCGCAACGATGCAACCTAAGAAAGAATGCGAGAACCCGTGTCCAGTCCGTTTACCAGCTTTTTAGCCCAGCACTTTGACCAGATCAACGACTGTCTGGCCACATTCTTTGACGGACAGGCGACCTCTGCCGATATCGAGCGCTACCTGTATACCCCGCTTTCGGCATTTACCGCCAATGCGGGCAAGCGCCACCGCCCGCTTATCTGCATGCTCGCCGCCACCGCAGTGGGCGGCAGCTTTGAGAGCGCCCGCAGCGCCGCGGCGGCCATCGAGCATTTCCAGTCGGGTGCGCTCATCCACGACGATATCGCCGACAACGGCCAGCTGCGCCGCGGCAAGCCCTGCATGCACCTCACCGAGGGCACGGGGCTTGCTATCAACTGCGGTGACCTGGCACTTACCATGGTCACCAAGACGGTTCTCGACGATCCCACGCTTGAGGCAGACGTAAAACTGCGCGTACTCCACGAGCTCACCGAGATGATCGTCCGCACCATCGAGGGTCAGGCGCTCGACTTGGGCTGGGTCCGTGACGGGCGTTTTGACATCTCGGTCGACGATTATCTAGACATGGCGACGCACAAGACCGCGTACTACAGCGGAGCCACGCCGCTTGCCGCTGGAGCCATTATCGGCGGCGGCAGCGAGGAGCAAATTGAGGCACTGCGCGCCTTTGGCCTGCACACGGGCCTTGCCTTCCAGATTCAAGATGATCTGCTCAACTTGATCGGTACCAAAGAGGCCGCCAACAAGGACTTCCGTACCGATATCACCGAGGGTAAGCGCACGCTCGTTGCCGTGCACGCCCTGTCTGATGAGCGCTATCACGATGAGATTGAAGCGATCCTCTCCTCGGGCACCGAGGACCCCGCGCAGCTCGCGCGCGCCGTGGAAATCTTCCAGGAGACCGGCTCTATCGATTACGCCCACGCCTACGCGCTGGACCTGACCGCTAAAGCCAAGGCCGCCATCGAGGACGTTTCGCTCGACCCGCATGCACGCGAACTGTTCCTCTCCATGGCAGATTTCTTTGTGGAGCGCCTTAACTAGCGGGGGTTAAAAAACCTGTCAGCAGCGTATTTGGGTACAACTTGCTACACTGTTGAGTGCATGTTTATGCATCCCTTTGCGTTGTCTATCCGACACACGCTCAAATAGTACGAATGGTACGCCGAAAGGGGTTCGTTCATGGAACCTATTACAACGGGCATGCAGGGAGCAGCCGTCGAGGACGTCCAGTCCCGCCTTCTGCAGCTCGGCTATACAATCGATGACACCGAGGTTGCCGACAAGCGCTTTGGCACCACCACCGAACAGGCTGTTGGCACCTTTAGGCTCGATAGCGGCCTTGCCGCTGGCTGTGCCGTCGATATCCCCTGCTGGAGCGCCCTGGTCGACGCCTCGTATAAGCTGGGCGACCGCACGCTCTATCTGCGCATGCCCAATTTCCATGGCGCCGACGTGCAGGCCCTGCAGCGCGCGCTCAACGTTTTGGGCTTTGCCTGTGGCGAGGACGATGGCTACTTTGGCCCTCACACCGAGGCGGCCCTTCAGCAGTTCCAGGAAAACGTCGGTCTGTTTGCCGACGGTATGGCTTTCCAGGATACCTACGCCTACATCAACCGCCTGCACCACGTATGGGAGGGTAAACCTTCGGTGACCGAGGCCGAATCGCGCATCGGCTTTGCCCGCGCGGCCAACGTACTCGAGCGTTTCCAGATTGCCGTCATTGGCGAGGACCCTATCGCGCGCAGCGTAGCATCGCGCATGTGGAACATCGCCACGGCGACGACCGACAACAGCGGTATGATGCTTTGCGATTCCGAGGTTCCGACCGACGTTGACCTGGTGCTCGAGATCGCAAGCGACGAGCTGCCCGCCGACGCCGCTCCGCGCGCTACGATTGCCCTCGCCGAGTGCCACAACCTGGCCCAGCGCATCCGTACTGCCAATGTCGCCGCGCAGCAAAAGCCGGCACGCATCCGCATTGAGCTCACCGGCATGACGCGCTACAACGGCACCTTCACTGCCAGCGACGCCCAGACGCTCGCCGTACGTCTGCTCGATGGCGTTTGCGATGCCCTCGCAGATTAGGTAAACTAGACGAGTTGCTTTTGTGCAACACCCATACTGGGACGTAGTTCAACGGTAGAACTCCGGTTTTTGGTGCCGGCTGTTGGGGGTTCGAATCCCTCCGTCCCAGCCAAGGTAACCGAGCGCCCCGGGCTTTCATCAGCCCGGGGCGCTTTCTTGTGGGCAAGCGGAGGGATTCGAACCCACAAGGGTGCGGAGCTGAGGAAACGCGAAGCGTTTTCCAGCGCAGCACGCAAGGAGCGAAGCGACGCAGCGGGGCGCGGCCGCCGAAAAGGCGGACGCGGAATCCCTTCGTCCCATATCAACAACGGGCTCCCCGCATCTCGACTTTCCAGCCAAACCGGCACTTAGGGACGTTCCTAAAGTGCCGGGCAAAACTTCTCGTTCTACACGAGAAGTTAAAGGTAGATTTTCAGGCATATCCCAAAAACTACCTTCAAAAGACAGGCGCCCCAAGCCCATTAGGACCAAGAGCGCCTTGCATCAAGAAATATCAGCCCAGTTCCGAAAAGCGAGCCGCTTTCTACAAGGTGCCGTGTGGCCCCGACGGGTCGGGCATTAAGTTTGTCGCGAGTTCCGCACGCAAAGAAGGCCACTTAATGTGGCCTTCGTCTTGCGCAGGACTGTAGAGCAGCAAACTTAATGCCCGACCCGTCGGGGCCACACGTCCCTAATTGTTCAGCATGCGGTCGAAGCTTCCCGAGTCGCCATCCCGATAGTCGGCGGTCATCAGGATCTCCTGCGGAATGCGCCCGCCCTCGCGCAGCACGTTGCGGAACTGCACGCGCGTAACCATGGGCAGATCCTTAATCGTCGCCGCCAGGTTCTGCGGCACGCCCTGGTTGGCAGCCGCGGGCTCGCACTCGCCACCGGCCTTCACGCGACGCTTATGCTCGGCAAGCATGGCGCGATACATGCCGGCATGCAGGCGAATCTCAACAACGTTGGCGTTGCGGGCCTGCTCGACGATGCGTGCACCCTCTCGATCGATATCGCCCACGTAGTAGACATAGGTAAAGCGATAGCCGATCTCGGCCAGATAATCATCCAGTGCGTGCGAGACGCTCGCCTTGCAGCCGCCGCCAAAGATCACGCCGCCCACCTTAGTGCCAAAAAGCTTGGCATGTTTGCGGCCACGCAGAAGCTTGACGATTTCGTCGTAGGTATCCAGGTTCTCGACCATAATGAACGGCTTGTCGGCGCCCAGCGTAAAGAAGCCCGTAAAGTGCACCGGACGGTTGGGGGCGACCTTGATCGCCTGCATGCTGATGCCCTTTTCGGTCATACGCCTGATCAGGCGCTCGCCATGCTTGCCGTCAAAAGCCTTTTCGTCATTGAAGATCTGGTAGGCGCGCTGGCGGCGCGAGGCAACCGGCGTATCGGCACCGCGGTTTTGCTCGACCCAAGCCTGAATGATTGCGATTTCCTCGGCAATCTTGCGATTGGACATCTCGTTGTGCTGGGCGCGCTGTGGAGCTTTCTTGCCGTCCTTGCCCTCGACCTTAACAATCTGGGTCTGCTGCTCCTTAATTTTGGAGAGCGCCGTGGGCGTGGGGACGACCTTGAGCAGCTGCCTGCCCAGAACGCGGGCCAGGGCAAACGCCGAAACCTCGCCATGGGTAGTCGACTCAGTCTGCTGGGCAGCCGTATCTGCTGCAGCAGAATCGGGCTTCTTCTGAGACTTGCGCTTAGAATCGCCTTGGACACTGCGCTCACGTTTCGAAGTAGACGTCTGCTTCTGCGAACGTTCGGGCTTGCCATCCTTCGCCGGCTGACGCTTGGGCTGCTCCATTGGAGCATCTACCTTCGCATCTTCGTCGCGCGGCGCTACATTCTCGGCGGCATCCTGAGCGTTAGAGCCGCGACCGCCGCGATGACGGCGGCGGCGAGGCTTGCTCGAAGTACCCTCCCCCGTCTGTTCAACCGCAGGTTGCTGGCCCTGAGTCTCCGTATCGGACGCAGTCTGCTCATCAACAGGCTTCTGTTCACGGACTCCCGACTCGGCTGGCTTCACGGCCTTCTCGGCCCGCGCCTCCGGAACCTGATTGACCTTCTCCTGACGCTTTACAGGGTACGCGCGACCTGCGAAGCCGCGACCGGGACGACACGAGTCTGAGGCCTTCTTGGCCGGCTTCTCGGAATCGTCCGCAACCTCGGCAGCCTCTTCGGCATCGCGCACAACGTCCTGCTGCGCAGCCTTAAAGTGAGCACCGCGGCGACGCTTGGGCTCTTGGGCCTCCACGGGTTTTTGCTCCTTCGCGGGCTTCTGCGACTCGGCAGCAACCTCAGTCTCAACAGCCTCGGTATCAAACTCATCCTTTTGAGCAACGGCGCGACGGAAGCGCTCCTGCTGAGCACGGCGTTGCGCATCGCGCTTGCCACCCCCGCCAAAGCCGCCGCGACCCGCCTTGGCGGTAAAAGCGCGAACGACGTTTTCATCGAGCAGCTCGTCAGTATCGATATGCTCACGCGGGGCAACTTCTTCCGCAGCAGGCACCTCAACGGAACCCTCGACAGGCTGCTCCTGGGCATCATGAATCTCGGCATTGATGGTATAGAACGCCGGGCGGCCGTTAATGCCGCTGCCCTCGATCTTAGTCACAATCTTTGCCGCGATAAGCTCGTCGCGCATCGCCTTGGTATCGCACTCCTTATCCACGGAGCGGAAGATTTGCGCCAGCGCGCTCGACTTGATCTTGAGCGCCTTGCGGCAGAGCAGGTCGTAGGCAACCAGCTTTGCCCGCTCGGCAGAAAGCGACGTTTGTCCGCTCAGACGCTCAGCCAGTGCATCGACATTTTGTTGGTTATCGGAATATACCGTCTTGGCCACGGGGCCCCTTTCATATGCACACATATACGTCTATATGGTACAACGCGTGAGCCTATACACGCAAAACATCTGCGAGGACGCCCTTGCATCACCCGTTCTCGCAAGAAAAAGACCGAGTCCGCATTGTTGCGGACCCGGTCTTTCCGAGTCATAGAGATGGAGGATTCAATCCGTCCGATCGGCTAGGCCTTGGCGGCCTCAGCGTCGGCAGGAGCCTCAGCAGCAGCGGCGCGACCATACTCGGCCTTGCCCATCTCGGACCACTCGGGCTCCTCGTCGGGCATGGAGCCGGCCTCCTTGCCGAAGAACTCCTTGAGGCAGTTGACGGCAACGATGAGGCCCAGGACCATCAGCAGGACGGCGAAGACGAGCTGCAGGCCCTTGGTGGCGGCGACGGAGACGGCAGCCGTGGTAGCGGTGGCCGGGATGGTACCGAAGAAGCCGTAAGCCTGGACAGCGGTCATGCAGCCCATGGCGCTCTGGACCAGCGAGGTGAAGGTGCAGCAGAGCAGGAAGGCGACGGGCACGTAGAGCATCCAGCCCTTGCGGCCGGTGCACTTGCAGAACACGGCGAGGGTGATCATGGTCATACCGCCGAGCAGCTGGTTGGAAGCACCAAAGAGCGGCCAGATGTTGGCATAGCCACCAAAAGCAAGGGCGAGACCAGGAAGCAGGGCGACAACCGTGGCGAACCAGGGGTTGCCGAGGACCTTCATGTAGCCGGCCTTGGACTCGATGGCCAGGGCGTCGTTGGTCTGGGCAAAGAACTCGGAGAACGAGGTGCGGGCGATGCGGGCGACGGCGTCGAGCGAGGTCAGGGCCAGAGCGGAGACGTTCATGGTCATGAAGACGGTAGCAAGCGTGCCGTCAACACCGAAGGCCTGCATACCGCGGGAGATACCAGCAGCGAAGATCTGGAACGGGGTGGAAGCGACGCCGGCGTTAAGGGCGCCGGTACCGGCGGTGTTCATGTCGGAGAACATGATGCCGGCAACGATGATGGCAAGGATGCCAACGAAGGACTCGACGACCATAGCGCCGTAACCGACCTTGACGGCGTCCTGCTCCTTCTCGACCTGCTTAGAGGAAGTACCGGAAGAAACGAGGCTGTGGAAACCAGAGAGAGCGCCGCAAGCAACGGAAACGAACAGGACCGGGAACATCATGCCGGAGGCACCAGAGAAGCCAGTGAAGACCGGAGCGGTCATCGTAGCCTGGCCGTGAACACCCAGGACGACGATGCCGAGGACAGCGCAGGCGATCATGACGATCATCATGATGGAAGTGAGGTAGTCACGCGGGGTCTTGAGCATCTGGATGGGCATAGCGCCAGCGAAGACCAGGTAGACCATGACGACGGCGAACCACTGGAACTTATCCAGGTAGACCGGAAACTGCATACCGACGGCGAACATGAGAACCATGAGGACCACGCCGGTGACGAACTCGGCAGCGCCGGTGAGGTTGAACTTCTTCTGGGCCCAACCAAAGGCGATAGCGACGAAAGTGAACAGGATGGAGATGGTACCAGCGCAGCCGGCGGCATAGGACTTGGTGAAGTCGACGGCACCGGTAGCAGCGCCAGAAGCGTCAACGGCCGGGGTAAACATGAACGTCTTGCAGACCATGTCGGTGAAGGCGGCGATGACGATGATGCAGAACAGCCAGCAGAACAGCAGGAACAGACGACGGCCGGTCTTGCCGATGTACTTCTCGATGAGCTGAGCGAGCGACTTGCCGTTGTTCTTCATCGAGGCGTACAGGGCGCCAAAGTCGTGGACGGCGCCAAAGAAGATGCCGCCGACGAGGACCCAGAGCACGACGGGCAGCCAGCCAAAGGCCATGGCGACGATCGTACCCGTGACAGGGCCGGCACCGCAGATCGAGCTGAACTGGTGCGAGAACGCGGTGAAGGCGGAGACGGGCGAGAAGCTGTTGCCGTCCTTCATGCGCTTGGCCGGCGTGAGGGCCTCTTTGTCAATGCCCCACTTGTTGGCCAGCCATCGGCCATAGCCCAGATAGCCGCAGGCGAGCACCGCCGCGGCCACAACCATGAGCAAAACTCCGTTCATTACATTTCCTCCTCTAAAAAGAACTACTCAGACATAAAAAATGAGGGCCGTCGGTTGCGCTCGACGGCCCTCATCTTCATCAGCCGCCCGTTATCGTACGGGCTAGCTGTATGTGCTAACCCGCATCAGATAATTACTACGCTGATAATGTTTAGCTGATGCGTGAACATGTCTGAGAAATCCTCTTCAATCATGATGTGAACGATCCGTGCGTGTTCACATCCCCCAGTGGTTGAAAAGGAGTATGAAACTTTAGTTACCTAAAGTCAACGCAAATATGTAATGAATTTTCAACTTTTTTTGAATTTCTCGGTATAAAACGCCACTGACCTCGGACTTTACCCAACGACAGTTTTTGCTTGAGAGATGCCCCCGAGAGCGGCGGGAGCCGGGCGGCGCATATGAACTTTCCTGCTCTACAGTCCTGCGCAAGACGGAAAGCACATTAAGTGCTTTCCTTTGCGTGCGGAACTCGCGATAAAGTTCATATGCGCCGCCCGGCTCTCGCGGCTCTCAGGGGCTCCCATCCCAAATCTCAACTCTGTTATCATAATTACGATAATATCCTGATAGCTCAGGAGGTAGCTGTGAATATTAGGCCAGTCTCAGATCTTAGAAATCACTACCCGGACGTTGAACGCGAAGTCGAACAAGAGGGTCCGGTTTTTCTAACTAAAAACGGGCGGGGCTCTATGGTCGTCATGAGCTTTGAACAGTACAAGTCACTGAGCAATACAATCGAGAGCGCACTTGATGCCGCTGATCGTCAGGCTGCCAGCATGCAACTTCGCTATACACACGACGATGTCTTTGGCTCTGTCAGAAAAATGCTCAACGGCGGTCTCGATGAACAGGCACTATAAGCTCCGCTATCTTCCCCTATTTTGGGAGGACCTCAGCCAAGCAGCGTCATATATCGCCTTTGATCTCAATAACCCCGCTGCAGCAAATAGGCTTGTCGACAATGTTGAAGCAGGCATACTCGAGCATCTCAAGAATCCAACCATGTCACCAACATACCCTTCGACAAGAAGACGGTTGCACCCGTATTACCGCTTCTACGTTGGCAACTACATGGTTTTTTATGTCGTCATCGACGACGTTATGGAAGTCCGCCGACTGCTATATAAAAGCCGAGATATTGAGTCGATTATCAGGTAGGTTTCTTTCAGCTAAAGCACGCCGGAAATTCGACGCTGGCTTGTTAATCTTGTTGGACGTTGTCGACGCCAAACCAGCTCAGAAGCTATATCGATACAGAAAGGTCCCCGACCGGAGGGGCCGGATATAAGGTTTATCGCGAGTTCCGCACGCAAAGAAGGCCACTTAATGTGGCCTTCGTCTTGCGCAGGACTGTAGAGCAGGAAACCTTATATCCGGCCCCTCCGGCCGGGGACCGCGCCTTTGCGACTACAGCGTCATGTTCGGATCGGCGTCGACGTCGAACGGCGAGATTTCTCCTCGGTCGAATTTACGGCGGGCGACCTCCGCGATCATGGCGGCGTTGTCGGTGCATGCCGAGAGAGGCGGCACCGTCACGCGGATGCCCTGGCGCCCGAGCTTCTTGATCATCATCTCGCGCAGATGCGGGTTGGCCGAGACGCCGCCGCCGATGCAGTATTCCTTGCATCCGGTGGCATGCAGCGCGTTCTTGGCCTTCTTGTACTGAACGTCAAAGACCGCGGCCTCAAACGAAGCAGCCAGGTCGGGCAGATGAATCGTACGCCCGGCTTTGGTCTCCTGCTCAATGTAGAGCGTCACGGCCGTCTTAAGGCCCGAAAGCGAGAATCGATAGTCTCCCCTACTATTAAGCGCACGGGGGAAGTCAATCGCGCGGGGATTGCCCGTCTCGGCCAGTTTGGAAATGATGGGGCCACCGGGATAGCCCAGACCCAGCGCCTTGGCCACCTTGTCGAAGGCCTCGCCCACAGCGTCGTCGAGCGTCTCGCCGAGCACCTCGTAGTCGCCCCATGCCTTGACGTGAACAAGCATGGTATGACCGCCCGAGACGAGCGTGAAGATAAACGGCGGCTTGAGATCGGGCTGCGCCAGCAGGTTGGCAAACAGGTGGCCCTCCAGATGGTTAACGCACACGAGCGGTTTACCGGCGGCATAGGCAAAGCCCTTGGCGAAGGCGACGCCCACCACCAGAGCACCCACCAGGCCCGGACCCTGTGTCACGCCAACAGCGGCAAGTTCGCTCGCCGCGATGGCCCCGCCCTCAAGACCAAGCGATGCTGCGGCATCCTCGAGCGCCGCGTCCACGACGCTCACGATAACCTCAACGTGCTTGCGCGAAGCGATCTCGGGCACTACGCCGCCAAAACGGGCATGAAAATCAATCTGCGTCGAAACCTGATTGGCCAGCATATTACCGTCCGCATCGATAATCGCCACAGCCGTCTCATCGCACGAACTCTCGATGGCAAGCACCAGGCGACGGCGCTCAATTTCGGCGCGCTCCTCAACGGTGCGCTCGGGTGCAGGTAGCGGCCATACGCGCTGCTCAGCCGCCGTCGGCTCGGGCGAAGCGTTGTCAACCGGGAGCACCAAGGGCAGCGGCGCCGTCATGACGATGGCGTCTTTGCCAACACCGTAGTAACCACGGCGGCGGCCCGCCTCGGTAAAGCCCAGGGAAGCATAGAGCGCAATAGCGCCCTCGTTGCCATCCTCAACCTCGAGCGAGGCGGTCGTGCAGCCGAGCATCTGGGCATCGTAGCTCACGTGCGACAGCAGCTTGCGAGCAATACCCTCGCGGCGATGCTTCGGGTCGACGGCAACATCCAGAATCTGCACGTCACCGTCTACGACCATGCCACCGGCAAGCCCCAGCAGCTGACCGTCGTCGTGCGCCACCCACCAGCTGCGCGGCGCCGCAACATCCTCGCCCAGCTCGGACAGGAACATGCCCGGCGTCCACGCCTCGTGCCCGGCGTCTTCAAAGCAGGCGGCCTCCAGCGCACTCGCGCCCTCGGCGTCCGCCGCACCCATGGGGCGAAATTGCAGATGGCGACCGGCGAGCTCATCGGCGACGCCCGTAATTTCGCTCTGCGCGCTCTCGGCTAGACCGAGGCGTTTGCGCTCGTTTTCCTCGGCATCAGAAAGGCGCGTATAGATCGGTAGGACGCGGGCCGGATCGCCGTCACCCGCGGCATGCGCAAGGAGGAGGCCCTCGCCCGAAGGCCACCACAAGCCGCGCTCTACGCAGCGAGCGGCCTCATCCTCGCCCAGCAGCTTGCCATAGCGCACGAGACCGTCGCCAGTCAGCTGAACCTGGTCCCAGTCCGCGGCTTGGCGCCACTCATCAAGCGCTACGGCAGCCTTGACCACGTGCTCGCGCTCAAACTGACGCTCGGGGCCCTCGTCGCCCAGCACATACAAAGCCGGATACACCTCGCCGCGCATGGCATCGGCCAGAATGCCGAGCTTGCCACGCACGCCGGCCTTCCACGCGGTCCATGCGCAGGCATCGAGCGTCGACACACCCAACAGCGGCACGTTGGCACCGCGCGCCAAGCCCTTGGCGGTGGAAATGCCGATACGCACGCCGGTAAACGAACCCGGGCCGCGACCGACGACGTAACTGCCCACGTCAGCACGGTCCATGCCAGCCCGAGCAAGCACGCTGTCGACGGTATTCACGAGCTCCACATTGGCATGGCGACGACACATATGGTCGCCACTCACCAGCTTCGCCTCGCCCGTCTGTCCATCAATCCAGCTTGCCGCGCAGGCAAGCATATCGGTCGAAGTATCGAGCGCCACCACCAGCGCGTAATCGTTATGCAAGCTCATCTCGTACAGCCTTATCAATCAAATCGGAAAGCTCCGCTGCGCGCCCGCCGTGTGCCTCGAGCGTTATCGTTCGCACGTCGCTATCGTTCTCATCACGCTTAAGCGTTACCGAAAGATACTCGTCCGTCAGTTCGTCCTGGAACTGTTCGCCCCACTCCAACAGACAGGCACCCTCATAGCCCAGTACATCGAAAATGCCCGTATCCTCGAGCTCGTAAGCATGCTCCAGACGGTACAGGTCAAAGTGGAACAGCGGAATACGCCCCTGGTCATGAACAGCCATGAGTGCAAATGTGGGGCTCGTGACCATATGGCCGTCTCCCAGACCACGCGAAACGCCCTTGGTAAAGTGGGTTTTGCCCACCCCGAGACCACCGGTCAAGATCAGCACATCACCATCTTCCAGGCACGGCGCAACCAGCTCGCCAAAATGCTCTGTATCGGCAGAGCAAGCCGTTTTATAAATACCTACCCCCAGGCGCTCCAGGGACATATATGCTCCTTATTATTCCGAGGCACCCTCTGGCGCGGGATGCCGCTCCAGATAGTCGCCCAGCATCTTAAAGTCTTCCTCCAGCAGCTCCTGCCACGCCGGATTACGCAGCGCCGCCGCCGGATGGAACGTGGGCATCACCACAAAATGCCCCATTTGATGGAACCTGCCGCGCAGCTTGGTGATGCCGATCTCGGTCTTAAGCACAAAGTGCGTCGCGGGGTTACCGAGCGTCACGATGATATCGGGCCAAATGCTTCGAATCTGCTCACGCAAAAACGGTGAACAGGCCAGCACTTCCTCGGGCCGAGGATTGCGATTTCCCGGCGGTCGACACTTAAGCACGTTGGCAATGTAGACGTCTTCGCGCTTGAGGCCAGCCAGCGACAGGATGCCGTTGAGATCCTCGCCCGCCGCCCCCACAAACGGTTCGCCTTGCAGATCCTCGTTACGCCCCGGCGCCTCGCCGATAAACATGACGCGGGCGTGGGGGTTTCCCACGCCAAACACGATGTTATGGCGCGACTGATAGAGCTGGCAGAGATGGCAGTCGCCTAAAACAGCCTCAATCTCCTCGAGTGCAACCTCGCGCGGCGCTTGGTGACTATGTCCGGGGATGTGCATGACACCCATAGTGGCTCCTACACGTAGACCTTGTCGAGACGCATGGCAAAGCCGCAAGCAACCTCGTAGTTAATCGTGCCGCGCAGGCGAGCCATCTCGTCCATGGTGATCTCGGCATCACCATCGCGGCCGACAATGATCATCTCGTCGCCATGCTCGGCCTCGGGAATCTCATGCGCCGGATTGGACTGGATGGCGACCATAAACTGGTCCATGCAGATGTTACCCACCTGACGCACACGTTCACCGCGATACAGCACGTCCATGCGATTGGAGAGCGTACGCGAAAGACCGTCGGCATATCCAATCGGCAGCGTGCAAATCTGAACGCGTGTGCGCGGCACGCGATAGGTAAATCCGTAGCCCACGCCTTCGCCCATTGCAGGATGTGACACACGCGTCACGCGCGCATGAACGCTCATGACAGGGTCCAGCTGCATCACGCGGCTGCTCAGCTCGCACGGCTGCAGGCCATATAGACCGATGCCGGCGCGAATCATATCAAAATGCATCGAGGGATCGAGCATCGAGGACGGCGTATTGGCACAGTGCACGATACCGCACTCAAAGCCCGCGTCCTTAATGGCTTGAACGGCCTCGGTAAAGCGCTGGCACTGCAGCTTATAGTCCCAACCGCCAGGCTCATCGGCCGTTGCGAAGTGCGTAAAGACGCCATCGCACTGGATACCGCGATGGAAGCTAACGCCACGAACAAAGTCGAGCACCTGCGTGTAGTGAACACCGATGCGGTTCATGCCCGTCTCGATGGCTAGATGGTACTTGCCCACCTTGCCTGCCGCGACAGCACACTCGCCATAGGCAAGGGCGAAATCGGACGTATAGACCGAAGGCATGATATCGAACTCGAGCAACGTCGGAATGGCCTCGATAGGCGGCTCGCTCAGGATCAGGATGGGTTTTGTGATCCCGCCCTGTCGAAGCTCAACGCCTTCACTAACCGTCGCCACGGCAAACATGTCGGCACCGGCCGAATACATGATTTTGGCGCACTCGACGGCACCATGGCCATAGGCATCGGCCTTCACTACGCAGCACAGTCGCTGACGTGGATCGAGCAGATTCTTGTAAGCCCTCGTGTTGCGGCGAAGCGCCCCTCGGTCAATCTCAACCCAGGACCAGCGCGTCAAATCGGCTTTATTCATGATTAGTCATCCGACCCTTCGTCCATGATTCCCAGATCATCGAGTGCATCCTTTGCCGCCAATTCCATGGCAGGACCGATCAAGTCGATCAGATCGGTCGCAATAACACTCTTCTCACCGTACTCCGTTGCCGCGGCAAAACCCGCGTAGCTGTGAAGCGCAACGGCATACGAATACAGCAGCTCCCAGCGATCCATCTCATCACGCATGGTAGCCAGTGTGCCGGCCAAAATGCCCGCAAGAACATCGCCCGAACCGGCAGTCGCCAACGACGCCGGACCCGAGAGCGGCAAAAGCACGCGCTCAACGCCACAGATAGCCGTCGTCGGTCCCTTGGCAATAACCACGAGATTGTCGGAGCCGGCAGCCCAGACAACCTTCTGCGCGGCCGCGATTGCAGTCCCCAGATCGTTAACCTCGTCACCGGCAACCAAGCGCGAAAGCTCGCGATAGTGCGGCGTCATGACGAGCGGTTGCTCACGGCGGTACATCTCAGGGTTGCTATCGATACCGTCGATAGCAATCTTAGAAAGGCAGTTGAGCGCATCGGCATCAAGGATCAGCGGCACATCAAGCTCCAACAAGCCCGAAACCACCTGCATGGCACCGGCAGACGTCGTCATGCCGGGACCGCACAGTACGCAGCTGTACTTCTTTGCAATCTCGCACACGGTCATACGAGCAGCGGCACCAAAAGAGCCGCGGGAATCGGACGGAATAGCAAAAACCGGAATCGAGGGAAGTGCCATACGAATAAGATTGGCACACGCATCGGGCGTCGCGACAGCCACATAGCCGGCACCCGCGCGGGCAGCAGACTTGGCGGCCATAATAGCAGCGCCAGGATACTGCGCCGAGCCGGCGACAATAAGGACGGAACCGCGAGAATACTTATCGATATTCGTGGGCAGCGGAGCAAAGAAATCCACCAGGTCACCGGGCTCGACAATCTCGGCGGCATGGTCGACATCATCGATGACCTCATCAAGGCGATCATAGAGGCCACCGCACACCAGATCACCGGCGTACTCTGGGCCATCAGCGCTGTAGAGTCCGATCTTGGGCGTGATCATCGTGACCGTGCGCTCGGCACGGATGCAGTCGTCGTCGACAACACCGGTCTCGGCATTCAGACCCGAAGGAACATCAATGGACACCACATGGTCGGCGCAGTCGTTAACTGTCGGAATCCAGATGGAGAACGGTGCACGCAGGTCACCGTGGAAACCGGTACCAAAGATAGCGTCAACAACAACGTCGGCCTTATCGATCAAAACCTCAAGCTCATCTCGCGAGGGACCGACACACACATGCACGTCACGACCGGCGGTACGGCGGGCAACATGGCGAGCCAGAGCGGCAGGAATCTCATCCGGCTCAACCGGAGACACGATATCCACGTCAACGCCCTTATGACTCAAAATATCAGCCGCGACCCAACCGTCGCCACCGTTATTGCCAAAACCGACCAGAACAAGGACGCGATCGGGATTGAGTTTTAGAATTTCACGAGCAGCAAACTCACCCGCCAGTTCCATAAGCTCGGCCTTCGAAGTTCCTTCGCGTTCGATAATATCTTCGAGGCGAACGACTTCCTCGGTACTCAAAACCGGTTTCATCTATGCTCCTAGCGTATCTTGCGAAGCATCGCCCTGGTGCTCCGTCAAAGCTGAATTTTGCAGTTGCTCAAGCTCATCTAAAACCGAGCGAGCCTCTTTATAAGTTTGTGCAACGCGTTCCTTGGTGCTCACCTTTTCTTCCTTAGGCTTAGGTCGAGCATCCTCGGTGATCGCAATGGCATTGGCTACGGCCAAATCACCCGTCAAGGTAATGGAAAGCGCAACTTCAACGACGCCCAACTCTTGAGCAATCTCGAGCGCTCGACCCGAAAGCACAGCTTTAGGCTTTCCAAGCTTATCGCGCGTTACCGAGACGTCTTTGCGGCCGACGCCCTGACTAAAACCCGTACCAAGAGCCTTGAGAACCGCTTCACGAGAAGCAAAACGGCTCGCATAGTGCACCGCAGGACGCGATGAAGCGTCGCAATATGCGCACTCTTCTTCGGTAAACACACGCCGAGCAAACGACGGCGTCTTTTCAAGGATTGATTTCATGCGGGAAATCTCGACGATATCAACGCCGATACCAGCTTCAGCCATGTTCACCTCCATATTGCACAGACTAAGTTATTGTAGCCCGTTAACGGAAGATGCGACAAACGAGGGTCATAAAACACAGCGAGTTTGTTAGATCTGGCTTAACGCAAAGAAGGGGGAGGCCGCGAGGCCTCCCCCTTCTTCAAGTCATGCGACGGCTCGGTGCCGTCCACCGGTCAGCGGCGCCCTGGCCTCCCACGGGCTGACCCCGCAGTACTCTCGGCGCGATGGGGCTTAGCTTCCG